>NZ_JBFATS010000005.1:0-387959 GCF_040678435.1 Streptomyces sp. NPDC052682
GCCCAGGCCGTCGCCCCGGCCGCGTCCCACGCCACCGGAGCCGCCGCCCCGCCCGATGCGCACCCAGACCGGCCGTCGGCCGCGTCCCACGCCACCGGAGCCGCCGCCACGCAGGGCGCGCACCCGGACCGGCCGTCATCCGCGTCCTACGCCACCGAGGCCGTCGCCCTGCCCGGCGCGCACCCGGACCGGCCGTCGGCCGCGTCCCGCGCCACCGGGGCCGTCGCCCCGCCCGGCGCCCGCCCGGACCGGCCGGCTCCGCGGGTCGCCGTCGCCGGTGGGCCCGCGTTCACCTTCTCCTACGCCGAGCACACCGAGCTGCTCACCGCCGCGGGCGCCGAGGTCGTGCCCTTCGACCCGCTGCGCGACGAGCGACTGCCGGACGGCACCCGCGGCCTGGTCATCGGGGGCGGCTTCCCGGAGGTGTACGCGGCCGAGCTGTCCGCCAACGAGCCGCTGCGCAAGGCCGTCGCCGACCTGGCGCTCGGTGGTGCTCCGGTCTCCGCCGAGTGTGCCGGGCTGCTGTACCTGTGCCGGGAGCTGGACGGGCAGCCGATGTGCGGGGTCCTCGACGCGCGTGCGCGGATGACCGAGCGGCTCACCCTCGGGTACCGGGACGCCGTCGCCGTGAGCGACAGCGTGCTGGCGGGCGCCGGGACGCGGATGCGGGGGCACGAGTTCCACCGGACCGTCGTCGAGCCGGGGGCGGGCCAGGACCCCGCCTGGGGGCTGCGGGCGCCCGAGCGACGGGTCGAAGGTTTCGTACAGCGCGGTGTGCACGCGAGTTATCTGCACACGCACTGGGCGTCCGAGCCCGGTGTCGCCCGTCGGTTCGTGGAGAGGTGCCGGACGTCATGAGCAGCAGGCTGATCGGAGTCGGGGTCGGGCCCGGGGACCCGGAGCTGGTGACCGTCAAGGGCGTCAACGCCCTGCGCGCGGCGGAGGTCGTCGTCGTGCCCGTGATGGACACCGGCGAGCGGGGGCGGGCCGAGGCGACCGTGCTGCACTACGTGCCGCCGGAGAAGGTCGTCCGGGTGGTGTTCGCGCTGAACGAGCGCACCGACCGGGCCCGGCGGGAGGCCGCCTGGGACGCGGCCGGGGAGCGGGTCGCCGAGCTGCTGCGCGCCCACGGCAGCGTCGCGTTCGCCACCATCGGCGACCCCAACGTGTACTCGACGTTCACCTACCTCGCGCAGACCGTCGCCGAGCTGGTGCCGGGGACCGCGGTGGAGACCGTGCCCGGCATCACCGCCATGCAGGACCTGGCGGCGCGGTCCGGGGCCGTGCTCACCGAGGGCACCGAGCCGCTCACGCTGGTGCCCGTCACGGCCGGGTCCGCCGTGCTCAAGGACGCCCTGGCCGGTCCCGGGACCGTCGTCGCCTACAAGTTCGGGCGGCAGGCCCGGGAGGTCGCCGAGGCGCTGCGGGAGACCGGGCGGCTCGGCGACGCCGTGTGGGGTTCGGCGCTCGGGCTGCCTCAGGAGTCCATCCGGCCGGCGGCCGACCTCGACGCCGGTCCGCTGCCGTACCTGTCGACGCTGATCGCGCCGGCGCGGCGCGACGGCGGGCGGGGCGGCAAGCTGTGAACCCGTCCGCGTCACTCGCCCAGACCGACCACGAGCCAGATGAACGCCGCTCCCACGACCGTGCACAGCAGCGTGGAGCGGGCGCGGTGCTCGTGGTGCGCCTCGGGGAGGATCTCGGCGGCGGCCAGGTAGAGCAGCGCCCCGCCGAACAGGCCGAGATAGCCGCCGAGCAGGGGCTCGGGGACGGTGACGAACGCCGTGGAGGCCGCGCCGAGCACCGGCGCCGCCGCGTCCGCGCACAGCATCAGCAGCGCGCGGCGGCGGGCGTTGCCGTAGACGCTGGTGATCGTGTAGGTGTTGAAGCCGTCCGCGAAGTCGTGGGCGATGACCGCGAGCGCCACCGCGGCGCCCATTCCCCCGTCGACCTGGAACGCCGCGCCGATCGCCACCCCGTCCATCGCGCTGTGGCCGACCATCGCCGCGGCGGCCGTCAGGCCCACCTCGGGGGTGCGGCCGTCGGTCTCCCCGGCGCCGTGCGCGGCCTGCCGGTGGGCCAGCAGCCGTTCCACCAAGTGGGCCAGCAGGAATCCGGCGACGAACAGCAGCAGCGCGGCCGGTACGCCGTGGATCTCCGTGCCCGCCGCCTGAAGCGCCTCCGGCAGCAGGTCCAGGCCCACCACGCCGAGCATCAGGCCGCCGGCCAGGCCCAGCACCAGGTGGCGGCGGTCGGTCACGCGCTGTGCCGTCCAGCCGCCGGCCAGCGTCATCAGGAACGCGCCCAGCGCGACGAGAACCGCCATGCGCCCTTGCTATCGGATCGGCCCCCGGTCGCGCACGTCCGACAGCCCGTCACGCACTGACTTACGCCCCGTACTTGTAGGAGAGGACCGATTCCCATGGCCGATGCCCCCACCGGCAAGGTGACCTTCGTCGGTGCCGGCCCCGGCGCCGCCGACCTGCTGACGTTCCGTGCCGCGCGCGCCATCGCCGAGGCCGACGTCGTGATCTGGGCCGCGAGCCTGGTCCAGGAGGAGGTCCTGCAGCACGCGCGTCAGGACGCGGAGATCCTCGACTCGGCGACGATGCCGCTGGAGGACGTCGTCGCGGTGTACGAGCGGGCCCACCGGGAGGGCCTGAGGGTCGCCCGCATCCACTCCGGCGACCCGGCCCTGTGGGGCGGCACGCAGGAGCAGCTCGATCGCTGCCAGGAGATCGGCATCGCCACGGAGATCGTGCCGGGCGTCTCGTCCTTCTCCGCGGTCGCCGCGCTCGCCCAGCGGGAGCTGACGATCCCGGAGGTCGCGCAGTCCGTGGTGCTGACCCGGCTCGGTGGCGGCAAGACGCCGATGCCGCCCGGGGAGGAGGTCCGCGAGTTCGCCAAGCACGGCACCACCATGGCGATCTTCCTGTCGGCCGCCCGCAGCGGGCAGCTCGTGCGGGAACTGCTGGAGGGCGGCTACCCGACCAACACCCCGGTCGTCGTGGCCTACCAGGCGACCTGGCCGGAGGAGCTGATCGTCCGGTGCACGATCGCCACGCTGGAGGAGACGGTCAAGGAGCACAAGCTCTGGAAGCACACCCTGTTCCTGGTCGGCCCCGCCCTCGACGCGCACGGCACCCGCTCGCACCTCTACCACCCCGGTCACTTCCACGGCTACCGCAAGGCCGACCCCGAGGCCCGCAAGGCCCTGCGCTCGCGAGGGGCCGGTACATGATCACCGTCGTGGGGGCGGGGACGGGATCGCCGCCGGCCGATGATCTTCTCGCGCGGGCCGAGCTGGTGGTCGGCGGGCGGCGGCACCTGGACGCCGTACCGCTGCCGGAGACGGCCGAGCGGGTCGTCCTCGGACCGCTGGAACCCGCCCTGGACACCATCGCGGCGTACGACCGCGCGGACCGGCGGGTCGTCGTGCTGGCCTCCGGGGACCCCGGGTTCTTCGGGATCGTGCGGGTGCTGGCCGAGCGGTTCGGGCCCGGGCGGCTCCAGGTACACCCCGGGGTGTCCTCGGTGGCCGCCGCCTTCGCGCGGCTCGGACTGACCTGGGACGACGCGGTGGTGGTCAGCGCGCACGGGCGGGACCTGCGGACCGCCGTACACCTGTGCCGGGCGCGTCCCAAGGTCGCGGTGCTGACCGGGCCGGGGGCCGGGCCCGCCGAACTCGGCGCGGCGCTGCGGTCGTCCGACCGGGTCCTGGTCGTCGCGTCCGCGCTCGGGTCCCCGGACGAGCGCGTGGAGCGCGTGAGCCCCGCCGACGCCGCCGCCCGCGACTGGGGCACGGCGGTGAGCGTGGTGCTGTGCCTGGACGAGACGCGGGCGCTCGGCCCGGTGCGGACGGTCGCGGGAGGGGATCCGGCGCCCGCCGGTTGGGCGCTGCCGGAGTCGGCGTTCGCCCACCGCGACTCGATGATCACCAAGTTCGAGGTGCGGGCGCTGGCCCTGGCCCGGCTCGGGCCGCGCCCGGGTGACCTGGTGTGGGACGTCGGCGCGGGCTCCGGCTCGGTGGCCGTCGAGTGCGCCCGGTTCGGCGCCGCGGTCACCGCCGTGGAGAAGACGGCGGAGGGCGTCGAGCAGATCCGCGCCAACGCGCGCGTGCACGGCGTCGACGTCCACGTGGTGCACGGCGCGGCGCCGGAGGCGCTGTCCGGCCTCGACGACCCCGACGCCGTGTTCGTCGGCGGCGGGGGGCGTGAACTGCCCGCCGTCGTCACGGCGTGCGCGGCGCGCGCCCGGCGGAGCGTGGTCGTCGCCCTGGCCGCGCTGGACCGGGTGCCGGCCGCGCGGGCGGCGCTGACGAGCGCCGGGCTCGACTGCGACGGGGTGCTGCTGCAGTCGTCCCGGCTCGCCCCGCTGCCGGGGGACGTCACCCGGCTCGCCGCGACCAATCCCGTGTTCCTGCTGTGGGGCGTCAGGTCCCCGGCGCGTAGTGAAGGAGTTGCCCAGTGATCGGCCTCATTTCCGCCACCGCGGCGGGAGCGGCGGCGCGGGACCGGCTGGCCGCGGCGTGGCCGGACCGCACGCGCGTGTACGACGGTCCCGTCGGGGACGCCGTACGGACCGCGTTCGCCCAGTGCGAGCAGCTCGTGTGCTTCCTGGCCACGGGGGCCGTGGTGCGGCTGGTGGCCCCGCTGCTGGAGGGCAAGACCTCCGACCCGGGCGTGGTGTGCGTCGACGAGGCCGGGCGGTACGCCGTGTCCCTGCTCGGCGGGCACGCGGGCGGCGCCAACGACCTGGCCCGTGAGGTCGGCGAGGTGCTGGGCGCCGAGCCCGTCGTGACGACGGCGACGGACGCGGCCGGGCTGCCCGGGCTGGACACGCTCGGCTTCCCTGTCGAAGGGGACGTCGCCGGTGTCACGCGGGCCCTGCTGGACGGCGAACCGGTGGCGCTGCGCGCCGAGGTGAGCTGGCCGCTGCCGCCGCTGCCGGTCGCCGGCCAGGGCGCTCATGTGATCCGGGTGACGGACCGGCTGGCGGAAGGCGCCGAGCGCGAGGTGCTGCTGCGCCCGCCGTCCCTGGTGGTGGGCGTGGGCGCCTCCCGGGGCGCTCCCGCCGAGGAGGTGCTGGAACTCGTCGAGGGCGCCCTGCGCGACGCCGGGCTGTCGGCCGCCTCGGTGGCCGAACTCGCCACCGTCGACGCCAAGGCGGAGGAGCCCGGCCTGCTGGCGGCGGCCGAGCGGCTGGGGGTGCCCCTGGTGACGTACCCGGCCGAGGAGCTGGCGCGGGTCGAGGTGCCCAACCCGTCCGACGCGCCGCTCGCCGCCGTCGGCACGCCCTCCGTCGCCGAGGCCGCCGCTTTGCTGCGCGGCGGCGAACTCCTCGTGCCCAAGCGGAAGTCGGCCATGGCGACCTGTGCCGTGGTACGGCGGCCCGGGCGCGGGCGGCTCGCGGTGGTCGGGCTCGGGCCGGGCGCGCGGGACCTGCTGACGCCCCGTGCGACGGCGGAGCTGCGGCGGGCCTCGGTGCTCGTCGGCCTCGACCAGTACGTCGACCAGATCCGCGACCTGCTGCGGCCCGGCACGCGCGTGCTGGAGTCGGGGCTGGGCGCGGAGGAGGAGCGGGCCCGCACGGCGGTCGAGGAGGCCCGGCGCGGGCACGCCGTCGCGCTGATCGGCAGCGGCGACGCCGGGGTGTACGCCATGGCCTCCCCCGCGCTGGCGGAGGCCTCCGACGACATCGACGTGGTCGGCGTGCCCGGTGTCACCGCGGCCCTCGCGGCCGGGGCGATCCTGGGCGCGCCGCTCGGCCACGACCACGTGTCGATCAGCCTGTCCGACCTGCACACGCCGTGGGAGGTCATCGAGCGGCGGGTGCGGGCGGCGGCCGAGGCCGACCTGGTCGTGACGTTCTACAACCCGCGCAGCCGGGGCCGCGACTGGCAGCTGCCCAAGGCCCTCGCCATCCTCGCCGGGCACCGGGAGCCGGCCACGCCGGTCGGTGTCGTACGCAACGCGTCCCGGCCCGACGAGTCGAGCCGGGTGACGACCCTGGCCGCGCTCGACCCGGCGACGGTCGACATGATGACGGTCGTGACCGTGGGCAACACCGCGACCCGCACGATCGCGGGCCGCATGGTGACCCCGCGCGGCTACCGCTGGCAGGAGGAGCCGAAGTGAACCGTGTCGTCCACCCCATCGAACAGGAGTCCTTCCGGCGGCTGCGCGCCCGGCTGGACACCTCGCACTTCCCGCCGCTGACCCGGGCCGTGGTGGAACGGGTCATCCACTCCTCCGCGGACCTGGCGTACGCCGACGACCTCGTCATGGACGAGGACGACCTCGTGACGGCGCACGCGGCGCTGCACGCCGGGGCACCGGTCGTGGTGGACGTGGAGATGGTGGCCGCCGGGATCACCCGCCGCGAGACCGTCTGCCGTCTGAGGGACGCCGGGTCCGGTCCCGGGCTGACGCGGTCGGCGCACGCGATGCGGCTGGCGTACGAGCAGGTCGGGCCGGGCGCGCTGTGGGTGATCGGCTGTGCGCCGACCGCCCTGGAGGAGCTGCTGACCCTGGACGCCTCCCCCGCGCTGGTCATCGGGCTGCCCGTCGGGTTCGTCGGCGCGGCCGAGTCCAAGGCCGCGCTGCGCGAGAGCGGACTGCCCGCCGTGAGCAACGTGTCCGAGAAGGGCGGCTCGGCCGTCGCCGCCGCCGCGCTCAACGCCCTGCTGTACCACCCCACGTCGTCTGCGACCGAGGAGAACCTGTGACCACCCCGCCCGCCCTGCTCATCGCCGGACACGGCACCCGGGACGACGCCGGCGCCGAGGCGTTCCGCGACTTCGTGCGGGAACTCGGGCGCCGCAACCCCCACCTGCCCGTCGCCGGCGGCTTCATCGAGCTGTCCCCGCCGCCGCTCGGCGAGGCCGTCACCGAACTGGTCGAGCGGGGCGTACGGCGGTTCGCCGCCGTACCGCTGATGCTGGTGTCCGCCGGGCACGCCAAGGGCGACATCCCGGCGGCCCTGGCCCGCGAGAAGGAACGCCACCCCGGCATCTCCTACACCTACGGCCGTCCGCTCGGCCCGCACCCGGCGCTGCTGAGCGTGCTGGAGCGGCGGCTGGAGGAGGCCCTCGGCGGCGGCGCGGGCAGTGCCCCCGGGGACCGGTCGGACGTGACCGTGCTGCTGGTGGGGCGCGGGTCGACGGACCCGGACGCCAACGCCGAGGTGTTCAAGGCGGCACGGCTGCTGTGGGAGGGGCGCGGGTACGCGGGCGTGGAGACGGCGTTCGTGTCGCTGGCGGCGCCGGACGTGCCGAGCGGGCTGGACCGGTGCGCGCGGCTGGGAGCCCGGCGGATCGTCGTGCTCCCCTACTTCCTGTTCACCGGGATCCTGCCGGACCGGGTGCGGCAGCAGACCGAGGTCTGGGCGGCCGCGCACCCGGAGGTCGAGGTGCGGTCGGCGGACGTCATCGGGCCGGAGCCGGAGCTGCTGGACCTGGTGATGGAGCGGTACGAGGAGGCCCTCAAGGGCGATCTGCGGATGAACTGCGACTCGTGCGTGTACCGCATCGCGCTGCCCGGGTTCGAGGACAAGGTGGGCATGCCGCAGCAGCCGCACTTCCACCCCGACGACGACGGCCACCACCACGGGCACGGTCACGGGCATCACCACCATGGCTCGCACTCCCATGCGCACTGAGCACCCGGGCGGGGCGGGACAGGCCGGGCCGGACCTGCGGCACCACGGGGACGCGGAGGTCCGCGACGACGGGTCCGCGCTGGTCGACCTGGCGGTGAACGTGCGGGCCGACACGCCTCCGGCGTGGCTGCGGGAGGTGATCGCCCGGTCGCTGGACGGCCTGGCCGCCTACCCGGACGGGCGGGCCGCGCGGGCGGCGGTCGCGGCGCGGCACGGGCTGCCGGTGGAGCGGGTACTGCTGACGGCGGGAGCCGCGGAGGCGTTCGTGCTGCTGGCGCGGGCGCTGAAGGTACGGCGGCCGGTGGTGGTGCACCCGCAGTTCACCGAGCCGGAGGCGGCGCTGCGGGACGCCGGGCACACGGTGGACCGGGTGCTGCTGCGCGAGGAGGACGGCTTCCGGCTGGACCCGGCGGCCGTCCCCGAGGACGCGGACCTGGTGGTGATCGGCAACCCGACGAACCCCACCTCGGTGCTGCATCCGGCCGAGGCCGTGGCCGGGCTCGCTCGTCCGGGGCGGGTGCTGGTGGTGGACGAGGCCTTCATGGACGCCGTGCCCGGGGAACGGGAGGCGCTGGCCGGGCGGGTGGACGTGCCCGGGCTGGTGGTCCTGCGGAGCCTGACCAAGACGTGGGGGCTGGCCGGGCTGCGGATCGGGTACGTACTGGCCGCGCCGGAGGTCGTCGCGGAGCTGGAGCGGGCGCAGCCGCTGTGGCCGGTGTCGACGCCGGCGCTGGCGGCGGCCGAGGCGTGTGTCGGGCCGCGGGCGCTGGCGGAGGCGGCCCATGCGGCGCACCGGGTCGCGGCGGAGCGGGCCCACCTGCTGGCCGGGCTGTCCCGGTTCGCCTCGGCCGGGTTGCGGGTGGTGGAACCGGCGCAGGGGCCGTTCGTGCTGGTGCGGTTGCCGGGGGCGGCCGGGGTACGGCGGCGGCTGCGGGAGCTGGGCTTCGCCGTGCGGCGCGGGGACACGTTTCCCGGGCTCGGGGAGGAGTGGCTGCGGCTGGCTGTACGGGACCGGGGGACGGTGGAGGCGTTCCTGCGGGCGTTGGAGGAGGCGGTGGGCTCCGCCCCGGGCCCTTGCGGGGGCTGACAGGGACCGCCCCCGCACCCCGCTCAGGTCTCCCGCCGAACCACGCCTAACCGGCCACCCACCCGTTCAGCACCACCCGCCGAGGTGCCCCCAGCACCCGTACGTCCGCCCGCGGATCCTCCTCGTACACCACCAGGTCCGCCGGTGCGCCCTCGTCCAGGCCTGGGCGGCCGAGCCAGGTGCGGGCCGACCAGGTGGTCGCCGACAGGGCGTGGACGGGCGGGATGCCCGCGGTGACCAGTTCCGCGACCTCGGCCGCGGCCAGGCCGTGCGGGAGGGTGCCGCCCGCGTCGGTGCCGACGTAGACGGGGATGCCGGCGTCGTAGGCGTTGCGGACGGTGTCGTAGCGGCGGGCGTGCAGCCGGCGCATGTGGGCCGCCCAGCGGGGGAACTTGGACGCGCCGCCGTCGGCGAGCCGCGGGAAGGTCGCGATGTTGACCAGGGTCGGCACGATCGCGACGCCGCGCGAGGCGAACAGGGGGATCAGCTCGTCGGTGAGACCCGTGGCGTGCTCGATGCAGTCGATGCCCGACTCGACCAGGTCGCGCAGCGAGTCCTCGGCGAAGCAGTGGGCGGTGACCCGCGCGCCCAGGCGGTGGGCTTCGGCGATGGCCGCCTCGACCGCCTCGCGCGGCCAGCAGGCCGACAGATCGCCGAGGTCCCGGTCGATCCAGTCGCCGACCAGCTTGACCCAGCCGTCGCCACGCCGGGCCTCCTGGGCGACGTAGGCCACCAGTTCCTCCGGCTCGATCTCCCAGGCGTAGTTGCGGATGTAACGGCGGGTGCGGGCGATGTGCCGACCGGCCCGGATGATCTTCGGGAGGTCGTCGCGGTCGTCGATCCAGCGGGTGTCGGAGGGCGAGCCCGCGTCGCGGATCAGCAGGGTGCCCGCGTCCCGGTCAGTCAGCGCCTGCTTCTCGGCGACGTCCTGGGGGACCGCGCCGTGCTGGTCGAGACCGACGTGGCAGTGCGCGTCGACGAGGCCGGGCAGGACCCAGCCCTCGACCGTGCGGACATCGCGGGCGCCGGCGGGACGGTCGTACGAGATCCGGCCGTCGATCACCCACAGCTCGTCACGGACGTCCTCGGGGCCGACGAGCACCCGTCCCTTCACGTGCAGCACCGCGCGTTCGCTCATGAACCGCACCTTAGACGGTGCCCGGAGGCGGCCCGTCGCCCGCCCGCGACCGGGAACGGACCCGCCGTTCCCCCGCGAAGCCGGCCGCGACGGCGCACCCGGCGGCGGTGCCGCCGAGGGCCGCCACACCGGGGTTGACGTAGCCGGGGACGGTGTCGCTGACCACGTCCTGCCGGGCGCCGGCGGTCTCGCAGACGAAGCGCAGGGGCACGTACGCGACCGAGTAGCCGACCACGGGCTCGGCGGTGTGGGCGCAGGCACCCAGCGGCGCCGAGGACGTGCCGCCGTCCTCCGCCTCCAGCACCGCGCCGGCCACCGCCAGGGCGCCCCAGGCGTACAGCAGCAGGGCCGCCGCGCCGGTGAGCCCGGCGAGGGCGCGCAGCGCCGGAGCGGGGTCACCGCGCCCCGGGCCGTGGCGGGAGAGGGTCTGGCAGCCGTGGCCCGCGAGGGCGACGGCGGCGACGACGGCGATCAGCATGACCAGCAGGAGCGGCAGCATCCGGGGAGTCCAGCACCCGGTGGCCGGCGCCGCTGTGCCGGAAGCCACAGTTCCGGCAACGGGTGTGTCACGGCCGCCGGTTACCCTCGACTGCGTCCCCGCCCGCGCACGACGACGAGAGAGCAGAGCACCGCCGTGACCCACCCCTTCCTCGACCTCGCCCCCCTGAGCGCCCCGCGCTTCGCATCGATCGAGGACCGTGTGGCGCGGCTGCTGCGCACCGAGCAGGACGTCGTGATCATGCAGGGTGAGGCGCTGCTGCCGCTGGAGGGCGCCCTGCGCGGCACGGCCGGCCCGGGGACGACCGCGCTGAACGTGATCACCGGGCCGTACGGGCAGACCTTCGGCGACTGGCTGCGGGACTGCGGCGCCACGGTGATCGACCTGGCGGTGCCCTTCCACACGGCGGTGAAGGCCGAGCAGATCCGGGAGGCGTTCGCCGCGCACCCGGAGATCGACCTGGTGTCGCTGGTGCACGCGGAGGCCGCGACCGGCAACACCAACCCGGTCGCGGAGATCGGCGAGGTGGTGCGGGCGCACGGCGCCCTGTTCTACCTGGACGCGGTGGCGTCGGTCGGCGCGGAGCCCGTGCTGCCGGACGCGTGGGGTGTGGACCTGTGCGTGATCGGCGCGCAGAAGGCGATGGGCGGTCCGGCCGGGGTGTCGGCGGTGTCGGTGAGCGAGCGGGCCTGGCAGCGGATGGCGGCCAACCCGCGGGCGCCGCGACGGTCCTACCTGTCCCTGCTGGACTGGAAGGAACGCTGGATCGACGGCGGCCGCAGGGTGCTGCCGCACGCTCCGGCGCAGCTGGAGATGCTGGCGCTGGAGGCGTGTGTCGAGCGGATCGAGACCGAGGGGCTGCCGACCGTGATGGCACGGCACGCGGCGGCCGCCGCGGCCACCCGGGCGGGGGCGGTGGCGCTCGGCGGGGGCCTGGAGCCGTACGTGGACGAGGCGGCGGAGGCGGCACCGGTCGCCACGACGCTGCGGGCGCCCTCGGGTGTGGTGGCCGCCGAGCTGGTGGCCCGGGCACGGCGGGCCGACCCGGCGGCGCCGCTGGCCGCGGGCGGGGGCGCGCTGGCCAAGGAGATGATCCGGGTCAACCACTACGGCGCCGACGCCACGCCGGGCGCGGTCCGCGCGAGCCTGTCGGCGCTGGGCACCGCGCTGGCCGAGCAGGGGCTCGACGTGGATGTGGCGGGGGCCCTGAAGGCGGCGGAGGAGGCCTGGCGGTAGCCGTCGGCCGTTCCCGGCCGGTTCCGTCGGTTCCCCGGCCCCTGCCCGTTCTCGGCGCACAGCCGCGCGGCCGGCGGGTGACGCATGCCATGCTCCCGGTATGACCGCTCTCCCACCCGCGGCTCTGCCTGACGGCCGCCCCGTTCCCCTGATGACCGGCGAGGAGCGGGCCATGCTGGAGAGCTGGCTCGCCTTCCATCGCGCCACGCTGGAGCTGAAGTGCGCCGGGCTGGACGACGCGCAGGTGCGGCGTGCCTCCGTCGAGCCGTCGGGGCTGACGCTGCTCGGGCTGGTGCAGCACCTCGCCGAGGTCGAGCGCAACTGGTTCCAGCGGGTGGCGGGCGGGCTGGACGTACCGCCGGTGTTCGACGATCCGACCGGGTACGGGCTGGATCCCGCCCGGGGCCTCGACGAGGCGCTCGCGATCTGGCGGCGGGAGATCGAGCGGGGGCGGGAGGTGTGCGCCGGACGGTCGCTGGAGGACACCGGGCGCATCGCCGACGGGCCGATGGCCGGGGCGGAGGTCAGCCTGCGCTGGGTGTTCGTGCACATGATCGAGGAGTACGCCCGGCACAACGGTCACGCCGACCTGCTGCGCGAGCGTATCGACGGAGTGACCGGAGCCTGAATTCCACGCCATTACCGGAATTACTCTGCATTACTCCGCATTGCTCTCCGCATTGTTCTGCCGATTTTTTGCGCGCCTTTACTTGAGTAGCTTCCCGTATCCTTCTGCCCGCTCTTCACGAACCTAAACGCAAAGATTCTGCGAACGCCGAGAGGCGTGATTCGGGCAGATCTCGTGAGGGTTACACGGTTGTGACGCGTTCCACATGACGCCCGTTTCATCCGGTAATGTCCGGGCAAACCGGTGCATTTCTCCAGCTCGGCTGCCGACCTTCGCGCCCGCGCGATAACACACACCAGGCCCGTACGTAACCCCATCCGGCGATGCATTTTTCAATTGCCGTCGGTAAATTCGCTTTGCATGACTGCCGCACAAGCAGACCTGCAAATCGACCGTCCGACGGTGGCGGACGGGGCCGCGCTGTGGCGGATAGCGAAGGACTCGAAGACCCTCGACCTGAACTCGTCGTACAGCTATCTGCTGTGGTGCCGTGACTTCGCCGCCACATCGGCCGTGGCGCGCGACGAGGACGGCGCGCCCGTCGGCTTCGTCACCGGCTACGTCCGGCCGGACCGCCCGGACACCCTGCTCGTCTGGCAGGTGGCGGTGGACGAGTCCTACCGCGGGCGCGGCCTGGCCGCCGCGCTGCTGCACGGCCTGGCCGCCCGGGTCGTCGCCGAGCGCGGGGTGACCACCGTGGAGACCACCATCACCCCGGGCAACACCGCCTCCGAGCGCCTGTTCACCTCGTTCGCCGAGCGGCGCGGCGCCCGGCTGGAGCGCGAGGTGCTGTTCGGCACGGGCCTGTTCCCCGACGGGCCGCACGACACCGAGGTGCTGTACCGCATCGGCCCGCTCTCCCTCTGACTTCCCCTCCCACCACTCCCCTGCCTCACCACTCCCCTCCCCCCTCACCCCGCCCGACTTCCCCAGCACGTCCCCCCACGCAACGAGGAGCGATTCGTCGTGACCATCACCCAGCCCGACCTGAGCGTCTTCGAGACCCTCGAGTCCGAGGTGCGCAGCTACTGCCGCGGCTGGCCCACCGTCTTCGACCGTGCGCTGGGCAGCCGCATGTACGACGAGGACGGCCACGAGTACCTCGACTTCTTCGCCGGCGCCGGTTCCCTCAACTACGGCCACAACAACCCGGTCCTGAAACGGGCGCTGCTCGACTACCTGGAGCGGGACGGCGTCACGCACGGCCTCGACATGTCGACCACCGCCAAGCGCCGCTTCCTGGAGACCTTCCAGAACCTCCTCCTGCGCCCGCGCGACCTGCCGTACAAGGTCATGTTCCCGGGCCCGACCGGCACCAACGCCGTGGAGGCCGCGCTGAAGCTGGCGCGCAAGGTCAAGGGCCGCGAGGCCATCGTGTCCTTCACCAACGCCTTCCACGGCATGTCCCTGGGCTCGCTGGCGGTGACCGGCAACGCCTTCAAGCGGGCCGGGGCCGGCATCCCGCTGGTGCACGGCACGCCGATGCCGTTCGACAACTACCTCGACGGGCAGGTGCCGGACTTCCTGTGGTTCGAGCGGCTGCTGGAGGACCAGGGCTCGGGCCTGAACCGTCCGGCCGCGGTCATCGTGGAGACCGTGCAGGGCGAGGGCGGCATCAACGTCGCCCGGGCCGAGTGGCTGCGCCGGCTCGCCGAGCTGTGCGAGCGGCGCGACATGCTGCTGATCGTCGACGACATCCAGATGGGCTGCGGTCGCACCGGGGCGTTCTTCTCGTTCGAGGAGGCGGGCATCACGCCGGACATCGTCACCGTCTCCAAGTCCATCAGCGGCTACGGACTGCCCATGTCGCTGTGCCTGTTCAAGCCCGAGCTGGACGTGTGGGAGCCGGGCGAGCACAACGGCACCTTCCGCGGCAACAACCCCGCCTTCGTCACCGCGACCGCGGCCCTGGAGGCGTACTGGACCGACGGCGCGGCGATGGAGAAGCAGACCCGTACCCGCGGCGAGCAGGTCGAGCAGGCACTGATCTCCATTACCGAGGAGAACCTCGCCGACGTCAAGGAGTACCGGGGCCGGGGCCTGGTGTGGGGCATGGAGTTCCACGACAAGTCGCGGGCCGAGCGGGTCGCCCGGCGCGCCTTCGAGCTCGGGCTGCTCATCGAGACGTCCGGCCCGGAGAGCGAGGTCGTCAAGCTCCTGCCCGCGCTGATCATCACCCCGGACGAGCTGGAGGAGGGCCTGACCACGCTGGCCCGCGCCGTCCGCGAGACGGCCTGACCGTCCCACCCGCGACCACCACCACCTAGGAGGCATCGCAGCACCGTGATTGTCCGCTCCTTCAAGGACATCGAAGGCACCGACCGGCATGTGAAAGCCGCGTCCGGGACCTGGGAGAGCAAACGCATCGTCCTGGCCCGCGAACGGGTCGGCTTCTCCCTGCACGAGACGATCCTGTACGCCGGAACCGAGACGTCGATGTGGTACGCCAACCACGTCGAGGCCGTGGTCTGCGTCGAGGGCGAGGCCGAACTGACCGACCACGAGACCGGGCGGAGCTACACGATCACGCCCGGCACCATGTACCTCCTGGACGGCCACGAGAGGCACACGCTGAAGGTCAAGGAGGACTTCCGCTGTCTGTGCGTGTTCAACCCGCCGGTGACCGGCCGGGAGGACCACGACGAGAACGGCGTCTATCCGCTGCTCACCGAACCCGAGGAGGTGTGATTCATCGTGACCACGACCACCACGACCACCGTCACCGATCTCTACCCCAGCCGAGGCACCAGCGAGGTGCTGATCCCGCGCCAGGACCCGGTGGTGTGGGGCGCGCCCGACGCGCCCGGGCCCTTCGAGCCCGCCGACCTGCAGGCCTTCGAGCGTGACGGCTTCCTCGCCATCGACCAGCTGATCACCGAGGACGAGGTGGAGGTGTACCGGCAGGAGCTGGACCGGCTGGTGACCGACCCGGCGATCCGTGCCGACGAGCGGTCCATCGTGGAGCCGAAGTCCAAGGAGATCCGCTCGGTCTTCGAGGTCCACAAGATCAGCCAGGTGTTCGCGAACCTGGTGCGCGACGAGCGGGTCGTCGGCCGGGCGCGGCAGATCCTCGGCTCGGACGTGTACGTCCACCAGTCGCGGATCAACGTCAAGCCGGGCTTCGGCGCCAGCGGCTTCTACTGGCACTCGGACTTCGAGACCTGGCACGCCGAGGACGGACTGCCGCGGATGCGCACGGTGTCGGTGTCGATCGCGCTGACCGAGAACTACGACACCAACGGCGGGCTCATGATCATGCCGGGGTCGCACAAGACGTTCCTCGGCTGCGCGGGGGCCACGCCGAAGGACAACTACAAGAAGTCGCTGCAGATGCAGGACGCGGGCACGCCCTCCGACGAGGCGCTGACCAAGCTCGCCTCCGAGTACGGCATCAAGCTGTTCACCGGCAAGGCCGGTTCGGCGACCTGGTTCGACTGCAACGCCATGCACGGCTCCGGGGACAACATCACGCCGTTCCCGCGCAGCAACGTGTTCATCGTCTTCAACAGCGTGGAGAACGCGGCGGTGGAGCCCTTCGCGGCGCCGGTGCGGCGGCCCGAGTTCATCGGGGCGCGGGACTTCACGCCGGTGAAGTAAGCGCTGGTGACGTGACAAGCGGCGACGGTGGGGCCTCCTCCTGCGGGACGGGAGGCCCCACCCGTCTGTTCAGCCGGACAGCACGTCCAGCAGCCGGTCGACGTCCGCCGCCGTGTTGTAGAGGTGGAAGGACGCGCGCAGGTTGCCCGCCCGGTTGGACACCTCGATGCCGGCCTCGCTCAACTCGCTCTGGCGGTGCCCGAGTCGGGGCACGGAGACGATCGCCGAGCCGGGCGCCGGGACGGGCTCGTGGCCGAGCCGTGCGAGTCCCGCGCGGAAACGGTCGGCGAGCGCGAGGTCGTGGGCGCGGATGGCGTCCACGCCCAGTTCCTCGATCAGGGCGAGGGACTGGCGCAGCGCGGCATAGCTGAACAGGGCGGGGGGCAGGTCGAACCGCCGTGCGGAGTGGGCGAGTTCGGTGACGGGGCCGTAGCAGCTGTCCCAGGGGTTCTCCCCCGCGACCCAGCCGGCCAGGACCGGCGTGAGGTCCCCGAAGTCCTCGGGGACCACCAGGAAGCCGGCCCCGTGCGGGCCGAGCAGCCACTTGTAGGCGACGGAGACCGTGTAGTCGTACGCGTCGGCGTCCATGGGCAGCCAGGTGGCGGCCTGGGAGAAGTCGACGTACGTGCGGGCGCCGTGCGTGCGGGCCGCCTCGCGCAGGGCGGGCAGGTCGGCGATGCGGCCGTCGGCGGACTGGGCGGCGCTGACGGCGACGAGCGCGGTGCCCGGCCGCACGGACTCGGCGAGCCGCTCCAGGGGCACGGTGCGCACCTTGAGGTCGCCGCGGACGTGGAAGGGGTTCACCACGGAGGTGAAGTCGTCCTCGGCGGTGAGGACCTCGGCCCCGGAGGGCAGCGAGGCCGCGACGACCCCGGTGTAGACGGCGACCGAGAAACCGGCCGCCACCCGGCCGGCCGGGACCCCGGCCAGCCGCGCGAAGGAGGCCCGGGCGGCCTCGACGTCCGCGAACAGCGGATCCAGCGCACGGCCCTCGAACCGCAGCCGCGCGGCCTCGGTGAGGGCGGCTACGGCGCGGGCGGGCAGCAGCCCGCTGGTCGCGGTGTTGAGGAAGGTGTTCTTCGGGGCGAACTCGGCACGGACGAGGTTCTCGAAGGTCTCCATGGGTCCACTGTGCGGCCCCGGGAACTCCCCGTCCATTGCCCAGTTCTGCGTGATACCGCTAAGAAACGCTTATGGATGCCCGGTGACCTGCTCGTTCACCCCACGGGCGGTACGGCGCACCCGTCGGGACCGCAGGCCTGAGCGTCGCCCTGATCGACCAGCCGCAGCGGCGTCCGCTCGCCCCACGCCCGGGTCAGCGCCTGGGCGAAGACCTCGACGGGCTGGGCGCCGGAGACGCCGTAGGTCCGGTCCAGCACGAAGAACGGCACCCCGGTCGCGCCGAGCTGCGCGGCCTCCCGCTCGTCGGCACGGACGTCCTCGGCGTACGCGCCCGGGTCGGCCAGCACCTTGCGCACCGCGTCGGTGTCCAGCCCGGCCTCGGCGGCCAGCTCCACGAGCCGCTCGGGTCCCTCGGAGTAGACGGACCGCTCCTCGGCGAAGTTCGCCCGGTAGAAGATCTGGAGCAGCTCGTCCTGCCTGCCGTGCTCCTTGGCCAGGTGCAGCAGGCGGTGCATGTCGAAGGTGCTGCCGTGGTCGCGGCCGCGGGTGCGGTAGTCCAGGCCCTCGGCGGCGGCCAGCCGGCCCAGGTTGTCCTCCCCGGCCTCGGCCTGCGCCGCGCTCATCCCGTACTTCCTGGTGAGCATGGTGACGACCGGCTCGATGTCGTCCTGGGCGCGGCCCGGGTCGAGTTCGAAGGACCGGTGCACCACCTCCACCTGGTCGCGGTGCGGGAAGGCGGCCAGCGCCTTCTCGAAGCGGGCCTTGCCCACGTAGCACCAGGGACAGGCGATGTCGCTCCAGATCTCGACGCGCATGCTTCGGCTCACTCCAGGTCGTACGGGTGCGGAGACTCCCTCCGTATGTGCTGGAACGTTCAAGCAGCCGGCTTCATTCCGCGTCCAGGGACAGCCGCAGCCGCAGGTGGTGATCTCCGTCGGCGAGCGGGTGCGCGGGATCGGGCAGCCAGCCGTGGCGGCGGTAGAAGGCCTGCGCCCGCTGGTTGCCGACGTGCACCTCCAGCACGGCGGTGCGCCTGCCGTCGGCCCGCCACTGCTCCCGGCACGCGGCGTGCAGGGCGCTGCCCACACCGCGGCGCCAGTGGCCGGGATCGACGTGGAACTGGAACAGCATGACCGTGTCCTCGCGGGCGTCCTCCGGGACACGGAAGGAGGCGATGCCCACCAGCCGCCCGTCGCGCACCACGCACAGCACCTGCCCGTCGGGGCGCTCGATGGCCTCCTGCCACCTGGCCGGCCAGTCGACGTCGTCGGCCGGGAGGCCGTCGGGGTAGTACGTGGCCCGGGCCCGGGCGTGCAGCCCGGCGACGGCGGGGGCTTCGGCGGGCAGGGCGGTTCTGATCACCAGGGTCTCGGCCGTTCGGCGCGCTGTGGTCACGCAGCCGAGGACGTGCTCTGCCCGGGCCCGGTTCCCAGGCGGCTGAACTGGGCCCGGTACGCGCTCGGTGTCAGACCCGTGCGGCGGACCAGGTGGGTGCGCAGCGAGTCGGCGGTGCCGAGGCCGCAGGCCCGGGCGACCTGGTCCATGGGCAGGGTGGTGGTCTCCAGCAGTTCCTTGGCCCGCTCGACGCGCTGGTGGAGCAGCCACTGCAGGGGGCTGACGCCGCTCTCGGCGTGGAAGCGGCGGGTGAGGGTGCGGACGCTGACGCCCGCGTGCCGGGCCAGGTCGGTGAGGGTGAGGTGGCGGCGGTGGCGTTCGTCCGGATCGAGAACCGCCGGGCGCATCCGGTCGTCCCACTCGGCCTGTTCCGCAGCCGGACCGTGTCCGTGGCGGTCGCCGCGGGGGCGGCGGTGAGCGTGGCGTTCTACGGCGTGGTGTTCGTGTTCTCCCTGTTCTTCCAGCAGGTCCTTAAACCGGTCCGCGCTCCAGGCCGGCCTGATGTTCCTGCCGATGACGGGCCTGATCGGCGTGACGAACGTGGTGGCGGGCAAGCTGGCCGGCCGCTACGGCCCCCGCCCGCCGATGGTGGCCGGGCAGGGCCTGGCGGGTGCGGGCCTGCTGCTCCTGCTGGGGGTCGGCCAGCACACGCCCGCGGCGCTGGTGGCCGTGCTGCTGGTGCCGATGGCGCTGGGCTGCGCGCTGACGGTGCCGCCGCTGACCGCCCTGATGCTGGAGGCGGTACCCGCGGAGCGGGCCGGGCTGGCCGCCGGTGTGCTCAACGCGGCCCGTCAGGTGGCCGGAGGGCTGGGCATCGCCGTCTTCGGGTCCCTGGTCGCCGGCGGCTTCGCCGCGGGCATGCGGATGAGCCTCGGCATCAGCGCGGTGCTGCTCCTGGTGACGTTCCTGTTCAGCCTCCGTCTCGCAGGTCGCCCGGCCACTCGGGCCTGAACTCCAGGTGGTCGTACGTCACCACGCACCCCTCCCCCGTCGGCGACTGCGTCATGAAGCCGACCAGGGCGGCGCCCGTCTCCTTCTCGTCGCCCAGGGTGAACAAGCGGACGAAGGTCCAGCGCTCCCCGTCCCGGGAGGCGTGGAAGGCGAAGGCCCGGCCGGTGCGGCTCACCCGCAGCCAGACGGAGCTGCCGTCCACGGTGAAGGAGTTGGCGTCGTCGGAGTGTCCCCGGGTGACCACCGTGCAGACGGTGGGCACGTCCGGGGAGTACTCCAGACACAGCTTGGCCCAGGCCCGCTCACCGGCATGGACGTACAGCACCCCGGCGTCGAAGGCCGCGCCGAACCCGACGGCGACCCGGGCGATGAGCTGGAAGTCGCCGTGGGGCGCTCCCAGCAGCCGGGGCGCGTCGGAGGCAGGGTCCAGGGCTTCGCCGGTAGGCGGCACGAACCGGTCCTGCCGGGGCCCGGCCCACCCGGTGAGCACCCCGTCCTCGTAGGACCACTGCCCGTCGGGCCCGTAGGACCGCAGCCGGAAAGGGAGTTCGGGAATGTCCAGTTCCATCAACCCGGCTCCTCACCGGCCGGCCCACGGCGCCGCACGGTCAGACTTCCAGACGCCCGTTGAACCGGCGGGGCAGCCCCAGCGGGTTGTCGTCCCTGAGTTCCGGCGGCAACAGGGCCTCGGGGGCGTTCTGGTAGACGACCGGCCGCAGCCACCGCTCGATCGCCGTGCCGCCCACCGAGGTCGACGTCGAGGTCGTGGCCGGGTACGGCCCCCCGTGGTGCTGGGCCGGCGCGACGGCGACGCCCGTGGGCCAGCCGTTCACCAGCACACGCCCGGCCAGCGGCGTCAGCTCCTGGAGCAGCTCGGCCCCACGGCCCTCGCCGGCGGCCTCCGCCTCGGACAGGTGCACGGTCGCGGTGAGGTTCCCCGGCAGCCGCGACAGCACGGCCTCGACCTCGCCCTCGTCCTCGTAGCGGGCCACCACCGTGACCGGCCCGAAGCACTCCTCCAGCAGCGTGTCGTGCTCGCCCTCCTGCGCCAGCCTGCTCGCCGGCACGGTGAGGAAGCCCGCGCTGACGGTGTGCTCACCGCCCGCCCCGGGCGTCACCGGCGACTCCACGTCGGGCAGCTGCGCGCGCTCGGCGACACCGGCGACGAAGTTGTCCCGCATGCGGTGGTCGAGGAGCACCCCGGCCTCGGTGTCGCTGACGGCGTCCGTCAGGGACTTCACCAGGCGGTCGCCCGACGCGCCGGCCGGCGCGAGCACCAGGCCCGGCTTCACGCAGAACTGGCCGACGCCCAGCGTCATCGACCCGGCCAGGCCCTGCCCGATGGCCTCGGCACGCTCGGCCGCGGCGGCCTCGGTGACGACGACCGGGTTCAGGGAGCCCAGCTCGCCGTGGAACGGGATCGGCACGGGACGCGCGGCCGCCGCGTCGAACAGGGCACGGCCGCCCTTCACGGACCCGGTGAAGCCGGCCGCCGCGACCAGGGGGTGCTTGATGAGCTCGATGCCCGCCTCGAAGCCGTGCACCAGACCGACGACCCCGTCGGGGATGCCGTGCCGGGCGGCGGCGCGGCGCAGCACCTTGGCGACGTACTCGGACAGGGCCGGGTGGTCGGGGTGCGCCTTGACCACGACGGGGCAGCCGGCCGCCAGCGCGCTCGCGGTGTCGCCGCCGGCGACGGAGAACGCGAAGGGGAAGTTGGACGCCGAGTAGACGGCGACGACACCGAGGGGGACCTTGTAACGGCGCAGGTCCGGGACGGGCGGGGTCGCGGTGTCGTCGGGGTGGTTGATGACGACGTCGAGGAAGGCGCCCTCGTCGACGATGTCGGCGAAGGCCCGCAGCTGGTAGCAGGTGCGGGCGAGCTCGCCGGTCAGGCGGACCGGGCCGAGCGCGGTCTCGGCGTCGGCGGTCTCCACGAGGCCGTCCTTGGCCGCCTCCAGCTCCTCGGCGCAGGAGCGCAGGAAGGCCGAGCGAACGGTGCGGTCGGCCAGCGAACCGCGCGCCTCGTGCGCGTCACGGACGGCGGCGTCGACCTCCTGGGCTGTGGCCTCCACCGCAACCTGTTCACGCTGCTTCCCGGTTCGGGGGTCGACACTCCAGACTGGTGCTGCTGCCACCGCGGGTCCCTCCACGTCGATTACGCCTTGCAATGCCGCAGTATGTAGGTCATCCACCAGGGGTGTTCGATATACTGAACACTGTCTCTGATGCTGAACATCTTCGGAGACTATAACTCTGGTTCTCGTCGAGCGAAGGGGTCAAGGGCGATGTCGGCAGGCGAGACAGGCGGCGGAGCGCAGGTCAAATCGGCGGTGCGGACCGTCGAACTGCTCGAGTTCTTCGCCGGACGCCCGGGCATGCACTCCCTCGCGGCGGTCCAGGAAGCCGTCGGCTATCCGAAGTCCAGCCTCTACATGCTGCTGCGCACCCTCGTCGAGCTCGGCTGGGTGGAGACGGACGCGACGGGCACGCGCTACGGCATCGGCGTACGGGCGCTGCTGGTCGGCACGTCCTACATCGACGGCGACGAGGTGGTCGCGGCGGCCCGCCCGACGCTGGACCGCCTCTCGGACGACACCACCGAGACGATCCACCTCGCCCGCCTCGACGGCACCAACGTGGTCTACCTGGCCACCCGCCAGTCCCAGCACTATCTGCGCCCCTTCACCCGGGTCGGCCGCCGCCTGCCCGCCCACTCGACCTCCCTCGGCAAGGCGATCCTCGCCACCTACAGCGACGAGCAGGTCCGCAAGATGCTGCCGGAGACGCTGCCCGCGCTCACCGAGAACACCATCACCGACCGGGAGAAGCTCATCGCGGAGCTGCACCAGGTGCGTGAGCAGGGCTTCGCGGTCGACCGGGAGGAGAACACGCTGGGACTGCGCTGCTTCGGCGTGGCGATCCCGTACCGCACCCCCGCCCGGGACGCGATCAGCTGCTCGGTGCCGGTGGCGCGGCTGACCCCCGCGCACGAGCAGATGGTCAAGGACGCCCTGTTCGACGCCCGGGACCGGCTGACCCTCGCCACCCGCAGGCTCTGACCGAAGGGCCGGTGGGGCCGCCGGCTCCGGCCGTCCTCGCGGCTTTTGAGGCGGGTTTCATGAACATCCGATGAGAAAAGGTCCGGAAGGGAACGTTCCGATCCATTCCGTTCGTCTTTCCCGGCGGAATGAACAAGACGATCAGGCGCGCCGCGGTCTTCACCCTGCTCCTGGTGCTTGCCCTGCTGATGCGGGCGACCTGGGTGCAGTTCTACGAGGGCCAGGCACTCGCGGACGACAAGGACAACCGGCGCAACGCCATCGAGACGTACTCCAGGCCGCTCGGGAACATCATCGTGGCCGGGAAGTCGGTCACCGGCTCGGCGCCGACGCAGGGCGGCGACCTGAAGTACAAGCGGACGTACACCGACGGCCCGCTGTACGCGGCGGTGACCGGCTACGCCTCGCAGGCCTACGCGCCCACCCAGCTGGAGGGCATCTACCAGGACCTGCTCAACGGCACGGACCCCCGCCTGAAGAGCGTGCTGGACACGGTCACCAACCAGCGGGCCGCGCCGGGCAACGTGGTCACCACCATCGACCCGGACGTGCAGAAGGCGGCCTTTCAGGCGCTCGGCGACAAGAAGGGCGCGGCCGTCGCCATCGACCCGAAGACGGGCAGGATCCTCGCGGTGGTGTCGACCCCGTCGTACGACCCGTCCTCGCTGACCGACGCGAACACCGCGGGCACGGCCTGGACGAAGCTGACCAAGGACCCGGACAAGCCGCTGACCAACCGCGCGCTGCGTCAGCCGCTGCCGCCCGGGTCGACGTTCAAGCTGGTCGTGGCGGCGGCCGCGCTGGAGGACGGGCTGTACGCGTCGGTGGACCAGCGCACCGACAGCCCCGACCCGTACCCGCTGCCGGGCACCACCCGGAAACTGACGAACGAGAACCCCGACGCGCCGTGCGCCGACGCCTCGATCCGGGTCGCCCTGGAGTACTCCTGCAACAACGTCTTCGCCAAGATGGCCGTCACGCTCGGCCAGGACAAGGTGCGGGCGATGGCCGAGAGGTTCGGCTTCGACGACGACCGGCAGGACGTGCCCGTTCGGGCCTACACCAGCGTCTACCCGTCGGACATGTACCCCTCCGAGACGGCCCTGACGGGCATCGGCCAGTTCGACGTGACCGCCACCCCGCTCCAAATGGCCATGGTGTCGGCGGCCATTGCCAACGGCGGCAAGCTGGTTTCCCCGCACATGGTGTCGCAGATCACCAACAGCGGCGGCGATGTGCTCGAGGACTACGACGACGAGGCCGGCACCAAGGAGGTCATCAGCTCCTCCGTCGCCGAGCAGCTCCAGTCGGCGATGCGGACGGTGGTGGAGAAGGGCACGGGCACGAACGCGCGGATAGCGGGCGCGACCGTGGGCGGCAAGACCGGCACGGCCCAGCACGGCGAGAACAACAGCGCGACGCCGTACGCCTGGTTCACCTCGTACGCGAAGTCCGACGCGTCCGGCAAGGAGGTCGCCGTCGCGGTGGTCGTGGAGCAGTCCGACGCGGCCCGCTCCGAGGTCAGCGGCAACGGCCTGGCGGCGCCGGTCGCCAAGGCGATGATGCAGGCGGCGCTGCGGAACTGACCCCGGCGACAGGCACATCCTCCGCCGCGCACCGGCCACCTGACAGGACGGGCCGCCCCCATCCCCCCGGAGGGCGGCCCGTCGCCTCCCTGCCTACTTCACGCCCAGGACCTGCTCGATCGGGTCGATGGCGAAGTACACGAGGAACAGCGCCGAGGTCCCCCACAGCAGCCAGTGGACCTCCTTGGCCCGGCCGAGCACGGTCTTGATGACGACGTAGGCGAGGAAGCCGGCGCCGATGCCGTTGGTGATGGAGTACGTGAACGGCATCACGGCGATGGTCAGGAACGCGGGGATCGCGATGTCGTAGCGGTCCCAGTCGATGTGCTTGACCTGGGTCATCATCAGGAAGCCCACGGCGACCAGGGCCGGGGCGGCCGCCTGGAGCGGGACGATGGTGAGCAGCGGCGTGAAGAACAGCGCCAGGGCGAACAGGCCGCCGGTGACCAGGTTGGCGAAGCCCGTGCGGGCGCCCTCGCCGACACCGGCCGCCGACTCGATGTAGGAGGTCGCCGAGGAGGCGGAGGCGGCGCCGCCCGCGACGGCCGCGGCACCGTCGATGAGCAGCACCCGCCCGAGGTTCGGGACCTTGCCCTGCGCGTCGAGCAGCCCGGCCTCGGCGCTGATGCCGACGACCGTGCCCATGGTGTCGAAGAAGTCCGACAGGATCAGGGTGAACACCAGCAGGACCACGGTGATGACGCTCGCCTGCCCGAACGCGCCGAACAGGCTGAAGTGGCCGATCAGCCCGAAGTCGGGGGTGTCGAGGAGCCGGTCGGGCCACTGAGGGGTGGTCAGGCCCCAGGTCTTGATGTCGGCCAGGGAGTTGATCGCGATCGCCAGGACCGTCATGGTCACGATGCTGATCAGGATGGCGCCCTTGACCTTGCGGGCGAGCAGTCCGATGGTCAGCAGAACACCGAGGCAGAAGACGAGAAGCGGCCAACCGGTGAGCGTGCCGGAGCCGCCCAGCTGCACCGGCACGGTGGTGTGGGCGGCGTCCGGGATGCGGCTGACGAACCCGGCGTCGACGAAGCCGATGAAGGCGATGAACAGGCCGATGCCGACGCTGATGGCCTGCTTCAGCGGCTGCGGGATGGCGTGCATGACGGCCTCGCGCAGTCCGGTCACCACCAGCACACAGATCAGCAGGCCCTCCAGGACGATCAGGCCCATGGCGTCGTCCCAGCTCATCAGCGGGGCGATCTGGAAGGCGACGACCGCGTTCAGGCCCAGTCCGGCGGCCAGGGCGAGGGGCAGGTTGCCGCCGACGCCCATGACGATCGTCATGACAGCGGCCACCAGGGCGGTGGCGGTGGTCAGTTGGACGGCGTCCAGCTGGTGGCCGAACTTGTCCTTGGCGCTGCCCAGGATGATGGGGTTCAGGACCAGGATGTAGGCCATGGTGAAGAACGTGGCGAAGCCGCCGCGTATCTCCCGGCCGAGCGTGGATCCCCGCGCGGAGATCTTGAAGAACCGGTCGACGCTGCTGACCGCGGGGGGCGGGGCGTCGGCCCGGCCGGCCGCCTGCTGGGTGTCGGACATGGCGGGTGCTCCTTGGCGCCTTGGTGATCGGGGGCGGATGCTGGCTGGATTGTTCCCTCGTTGAACCGGGTTCAGGTTTTCTCCGTGTTACGGAATCAGGCTCGACCCACCAGACTGCGTTCGAAGGCTCGTACGAGACACTGATCGAACACTGCTACGCTTCCGGATCTCGGCCTGATCGTCTTCGGATGATCACATGTCATCTACATGACACACACAGGCACCTCGTGGGTGCCCGAAGCCGCTGCGAGGAGAGGTCGCCCGTGGGCACAGTCGTCGACGACGCCGCCTCCGTGGAGTTCCACGCCTTCTTCGAGCGCCACTACGCCGAACTGTCCCGGCTGGCCTACCTGTTGACGGGCGAGTCGGACACCGCGGACGACCTGGCGGCGGACGCGTTGCTGGCGCTGTGGCACCGCTGGGACCGGGTCCGCGCCGCCGACCATCCGGCGGCCTACGCCCGCGGGGTGGTCGCCAACCTGGCCCGCACCCGGATCCGCAGCGCGGTGCGCGAACGGCGGCGGATCGCGCTGTTCTGGTCGCAGCGCGAGGAGAAGACCGAGAACCCGGACGTGGCGGGGGTGGTGGACGTGCGGGAGGCGCTGCGCCGGCTGCCGTTCCGCAAGCGGGCCTGTGTGGTGCTGCGCCACGCGTTCGACCTGTCGGAGAAGGACACCGCGCTCGCCCTGGGCGTCTCGGTGGGTACGGTGAAGAGCCAGACCTCGAAGGGCATGGCCGAACTGCAACGGCTGCTCGGCGATCAGGTGGTGCCGCAACGGGTGCACGCGGCGATGGCTCGGACCGGTGAGGCCGGAGGAAGGGACCGATGACGATGCGGCGGGACGTGCACGAGGAGCTGCGCGCCCGGCTGCACGAGGCGGCCGGGGCCCATGAGCCCGACCGGGCCCGGATCCTGGCCCGTGTCGAACGCGGCATGACCGGTGCGGCGCGGCCCGGCCACCGCGCGACGCGTCCGCCCGTGTGGGGCTGGGCCCGGGTGGTCAGCGCCACCGCCGCGGTCGCGGGGGTGCTGGCGGTGGGCGGGTACGCGGTCGCCTCCGCGGTGAAGTCGCAGGAGACGCCGCCGCAGCGGAAGGTGGCGGTCTCGGCGACACCCACTCCGTCGCCGCAGGCGACGAGCCGTCCCCCCGTGCCGCCGGCCGGTCCCACCCCGAGCACCGCGCCCGGCACCCGCACCCCGAGCACCCCTCCCGCAGCGTCGTCCGGTACGGCCGGCACGGCACGGCCGCCCGCCGACGGCGTCGAGGACGGGCCGCTGTGGTCGGACGGCTCGGTCGACCCGCACAGCAACGAGTTCTGGGCGCAGAGCAACGTCACCCTCAGGACGCGGCAGGAACTGACCGCGCTCACCGTGGAGTTGCGGATCGCGCAGACCGGCGGAGTGTCCTCCACGGGCGCCTTCCGGACGCTGCCCGAGGACGACTTCACGCTCACGGTCGGCGAGCGGGACGGCTTCCTCGTCTACACCTGGACCCTCAAGAAGGGCCGTACGGTCCCGGCGGGCCAGTGGGTGTTCGCCGGGCAGTACGACCACCAGCGGGGCGGCCGGGACGCCAAGGACGACCGCTACACGGCGACGGCCACCGCCGGGAACCGGCAGCTGTCCGTGGGCGGCGACTTCGCGGCCCACCAGGACCAGGACGGCACCGCCGGGTCCGACGAGGACGCGTCGTGAGACGTGCCGGCGACCACGGCGACAACAACACCGGCAAGGAGCCGAAGGAGCTCGGCTCCGGACCGGACGGCGAGACCTGCGTGTTCGCGCCCTCCGACCTCACCTGCCGGTGAGCCGTCCCCGGCGCGTGTGACCCCGGGCCGTCGTATCGACGTCCGACGGCCCGGTCCCGGCCCCGCCCTTCCCCCCTTGGGCGGGCCGGACGCCAGGTGGCTCGAACCCCATTCGGGTCACCGGCACCCGGCCGTCCGGAGCCCCCTCCGGACGGCCGCACCAGCCGCCGGCCGAGCCCCCCTCGGCCGGCGGCACGACGCCCCCGTCGGCTCCGGCCCGCGGGGGCGTCCTGGTGTCCGGGGTGCCGAAAACTTTCGACTCTCCGGCCCCACCGCAATCCGTTGACGCCTTGCTGCCCACCAGTGACACTCCGAAAGGCCCGCACTCAACACAACCCCCCAGACTCCGACAGGAAGTGTCATGCGCCCCCGCACCGCCCGCACGCTCCTGCTCCCGCTCCTGGCCCTCCCCGCCCTGCTGCTGTCCCTGCTCACCGCCCCACCCGGCGCCGCACAGTCCGGAGCACCCTCTGTGAAACACCCGAAGTACGCCGGTTACCTCTTCGCCTACTTCACGGGCGAGGGCACCGCCGACGGCGAGCAGATCCGCTACGCCCTCAGCCGGGGCAACGACCCGCTGCACTGGCGCGAACTGAACGCCGGCAAGCCGGTGCTGACCTCCACGATCGGCGAGAAGGGCCTGCGCGACCCGTTCGTCATCCGCTCCCCGAAGGGCGACCGGTTCTACCTGATCGCCACCGACCTGCGGATGTACCAGAACTCCAGCGGCAGCTGGGACCACGTCCAGCGGCACGGCAGCAAGTCGATCATGGTGTGGGAGTCCACCGACCTGGTCCACTGGACCGACCAGCGCCTGGTGAAGGTCGCCCCGGACACCGCGGGCAACACCTGGGCCCCGGAGGCCTACTGGGACGACGAACTCGGCGCGTACGTCGTGTTCTGGGCGTCGAAGCTGTACGCCGCGGACGACCCGGACCACCGGGGCGACACGTACAACAAGATGCTGTACGCGACCACGAAGGACTTCCGCACCTTCAGCGAGCCGAAGGTCTGGAACGACCCCGGCTACTCGGTCATCGACTCCACGGTCGTCAAGTACAAGGACACCTACTACCGCTACACCAAGGACGAGCGCGACCCCGGCTCCTCCAGCCCCTGCTCGAAGTTCGTCACCGCCGAGAAGTCCACGTCCCTGACCTCGACGAGGTACGACTTCGTGGCCGACTGCATCGGCCGCGGGGCGATGGAGCGCGGTGAGGGCCCGACGGTGTTCAAGTCGAACACCGAGAAGAAGTGGTACCTGTTCATCGACGAGTACGGCGGCCGGGGTTACGTCCCCTTCGAGACCACCGACCTCGACTCCGGCCGGTGGACCCCGTCCACGGACTACCAGCTCCCGGCGAGCCCCCGGCACGGCACGGTCCTGCCGGTGACGCGGGCGGAGTACGACCGGCTGCTGGCCGCGTACCCGGCCACGCCCACCTCGGTGGTGGACGTGACGGCGAAGGACCAGAAGGGGTACGCGATCGTCACGGACAGCGCCTCGAAGGTCGTCCTGCCGATGGAGCCGGAGGCCGACCTGCGGGGCCTCGCCCCCACGCTGCGGGTCGCCGAGGGCGCCACGCTGAGCCCGGAGTCCGGTACCCGCCGCGACTTCCGCACACCGCAGACGTACACGGTGACGGCCGCGGACGGCACCAGGCGCACCTGGACGGTCGAGGCGGTCCGCACCCGCAGCCCGATCCTGCCCGGCCTCAACGCCGACCCGGACGTCCACTACTTGAACGGCGAGTACTGGATCTACCCGACCACGGACGGCTTCCAGGGCTGGAGCGGCACCCGGTTCAAGGCGTACTCGTCGAAGGACCTGGTCCACTGGAAGGACCACGGCGTGATCCTGGACCTCGGCCCGGACGTCTCCTGGGCGGACAGGTACGCCTGGGCACCGGCGATCGGCGAGCGCGACGGGAAGTACTACTTCTACTTCTGCGCCGAGCAGCAGATCGGCGTGGCGGTGGCGGACTCCCCCGCCGGGCCGTTCGAGGACGCCCTCGGCAAGCCCCTGGTGGCCAAGGGCGGCGCCCTGCAGGGGCAGATGATCGACCCGGCCGTCTTCACCGACGACGACGGGCAGGCGTACCTGTACTGGGGGAACGGCCGCGGCTATGTCGTGCCGCTGAACGACGACATGGTGTCGTTCGACCCGTCGAAGGTGAAGGACATCACCCCGGCGGGCTTCCGCGAGGGCTCCTTCGTCATCAAGCGGAACGGCACGTACTACTTCATGTGGTCCGAGGACGACACCCGCAGCGAGAACTACCACGTGGCGTACGCGACGGGTCCGTCCCCGCTCGGCCCGTGGACCAAGCGGGGCACGATCCTGCACAAGCGCCCGGAGTACGGCATCCTCGGCACCGGCCACCACTCCGTGGTGAACGCCCCCGGCACCGACGACTGGTACATCGTCTACCACCGGTTCGCCCTGAACGGCCCGGGCCGGCCGGGCGGCGACGGCATGCACCGCGAGACCACCGTCGACCGCATGAGGTTCGCGCCCGACGGCACGATCGAGCCGGTGGTGCCGACGCTGGAGGGGATCCGGCCGGTGCGGGACGCAAGGGACTAGCGCGGGGAAGCGCGCCGCACGTACGGCGGCGACGGGCGTCCTAGTCGCTTGCGGGGCGCATGTCGCCGTCGTACACCGTGCGGTAGTCCGGGACGACCACCCGCGTCGCCGGAGCCGCCTTGTGGACCTGGGCGAGGAAACCGTCCAGGTCCATCTGCGGGTCCCGTACGGGGGAACCGCTCAGCGGGATCTCGAAGTTGTCCCAGTGGACGGGGACGACGACAGGAGGGGTGTCCAGCGCGCGGAGCAGCCGGGGCACGTAGCGATGGGTGGAGGTGCTGGAGGGTACGGCGATCATCGCGACGTCGGGGCTCAGGCCCCGTACCGCCCGCTCGGAGAAGTCGCTGGCCCCCATGAGGAACGCCGACGGTCCGCCGTCCCCGGCCGTGACCTGGAAGGCGAGGGTGTCGCCCTCCGGCAGGTCCGCGATGGTGCTCGGGACCGTCGCGGGCGGGGCGTTGAGCGTGCCCGGGGCGAAGTAGGAGCACTTCTTGTTGCGGCTGTGCAGGCTCGGCACCACCTCCACGATGATCCCGTCGAGGTCCAGCACCTCACCGCCCTTCACCACGGAGATCTGTCCCGGGTCGACCCCGAGGGCGACGAGCAGGTGGTACGTGGTCTCGGTGCCGACGACACGGGCGCCGGTGGTCCTGGCGATGTGGGGCACGTCGGCGAGGTGGTCCCAGTGGCTGTGGCTGACCAGGACCACCGTGGGCCGGCCGACGTGCGCGTCCACGGCCTCCGGCCGGGTCCGCAGCGGGGTCCGCGGGTCGAAGGCGCCGGTGAACAGGCCCGTGGGGAAGCGGGTGAGGTACGGATCGAAGAGTACGGTCCGGTCGCCTGTGTCGATGCGCCAGCCGGCCGTGCCGAGCCAGCGGAACGACGCGGAACCCGCGGCTGTACGACGGCCCCGGCCGCTGTCCCCGGCCGAGGCGGTGGCGGCCGTGGCCGGGATCAGCGGGGCGGCCGCGCCGAGCGTGGCACCGCGCAGCACCGTACGGCGGTCGAGCCCGCGGCCGGCCGCGTCCGGTCTGCCCGTGACATGTGTGTGCTGGGTCATGGCGTCAGCAGATCAGAGCGTGAACTCCCCTGTCCAAGACCAGACTTGATCCCCGGTGATACGCGAACGCATATGTGATCTGGTCACCGGCCGTCGCGGCCTGCGCGCAGGAAGCCGACCGCGATTCCGGCGGCCTTGCCGATCGCGGCATCCACCGTGGGGCGGGATGCGGCCAGGTCGTGGGTGCGGGCGAAGACGGCGATCGCGTAACACCCGCCGTCGGGATAGCGCACGACGCCCGCCTCCATGTGCAGCCCCGGCAGGGTGCCGGTCTTGGCCGCGACCGTGACGTCGTCCGGGAAGCCCGACGCCAGCCGGTGGCGGAACACCTGCCGGCTCATCAGGTCACGTACGTGGGCGCAGGCTTGCGGCGGTCCGGCCGCGTCGCTCCAGATGAGCCCGAGCAAGCGGGTGATCTCGCGGGGTGTGCTCGCCGTGGTGTGGCGGGGATCGAGGACGGCCAGTGCCCTCTTCCGCTCGTCCGGCAGGGCCGGGTAGCGCAGAGCGAACTCCCGCTCGTCGCGTGCCCCGACCTCCGCGAGCATCGACTCCAGCAGCTCCCGTGGCCCGCCCACGATCCGGGTCCGCTCCAGGCCGAGTTCCGCCGCGAGCAGCCGTACGGTGTCCAGGCCGACGCGGGCCAGCAGCAGGTCCGCCGCGGAGTTGTCGCTGACCGACATCGCGAAGTGGGCCAGGTCGCGCAACGACAGCTCGACGTCGTCCAGACAGCCGGCGGTCCCCCAGCCGCCGAGCCGGTCGGCCGTGGTCACCCGCACCCGCTCCCGCGGGTCGAGCTGGCCGGCGACGGCCTGCCGGGCGAACTCCAGCACCAGCAGGACCTTGAAGATCGAGGCGATCACCACGAGGTCGTCGGCGCCTACGGCGACCTCACGGGTGCCGCGCTGCGCGCCGGCCTGCCCGGCGGACCCCGTGCGCGCCGGAACGGGGACCGCGTGCAGGTGCGCTTCGGCCCCCACCTCGGCGAAGACGTCGCGGATCCGCGCCTCGATCACTCATTCCCCCTTGCCCTCGGCTCGTCCGGGGGCATCGATCCGCCGCCCCCGGCCGACGGATCCGTCCCCCAGCGGCACTCACGTACGATTCTTGATCGTGGATCTCTTGCGCCACCTGCGTCTTTTCGTCACCGTAGCCGACGAGCTGCACTTCAGCCGGGCAGCCGAGCGGCTGGGCATGGCGCAGCCGCCGCTCAGCCAGGCGATCCGCAGGCTGGAGAAGGAACTCGGTGCGCAGCTGTTCGACCGCTCGCAGCGCGGCGTCCGGTTGAGCGCCGCGGGGGCGGCACTGCTGGAGGAGGCCCACGAGCTCCTGGCCCGGGAGGAGCGGTTGCGCGTCCTGGCCCGCCGCGCCGCCGACGGCGGCCTGGGGACGCTCCGCGCGGGGGTACCGCCCGACACCACGGCCGCCGTGCTGTCCGCGCTGCTCTCCGCCTGCGCGGAGCACGCTCCCGAACTCTGCGTCGACCTGCAGGAGGTCACCACCGAGGAGCAGGTGCGGTTGCTGTCCTCGGGCGGCCTGGACGTCGGACTCGTGCACCACCCCGTCGACGCCACCGAACTGGAGCTCGGCCGCGAGGTCTTTCTGGATCTGGGGGTCGTCCTGCCCCGTACCTCGCCGCTGGCCCGGCTGCCGGAGGTGACACTCGGCGACCTGGCCGGCCACGACCTGCTGCTCTTCCCGCGCGCCCACGCACCCGGCTGGTACGACCGGATCCTCCATGTGTGCCGTGCCGAAGGCTTCGTCCCCGGCCGCCTGCGGCACGCCTCCCATCCGGAGTTCCTGCTCGCCCTGGTGGTGGCGGGGCACGGCGTCGCCTTCGACCAGGGGCCGGTGGCCCGCAAGGAGCCGCGTGTCGCCTGGCGGCCCCTGGCCGGCCGCCCCCTCACCCTGCGCATCGGCGGGGCCTGGCCCGCCGGCCGCGGAGCCCACCCCGCCGCGCGCCGCTTCGCGGACCTCGCGGCCGACGTCCTGGCCCGCGACCACACGGCAACCCGGCGGCGCGAGAGCGTCCCTCCCCCACCGGACGACTCGCCTCGCCCGTGGTCGGTGGTCTACGGCTGACGCGGTACGGGCAGCGGTTCAGGGCTCGTGCGGGTGGGGAGAGGGGAGGCCGGGGCGGCGTGCGGTCCGCCCCGGCCGGTTCGGGGGGAGGTTCAGCACACGCGCCCGGCGCCCGCCCGGGCGTCGACGATGCCGGGGACGGCCCTGGGCGGGTCGACCTTCGTCCGCAGCGCAGGCGTCCACCCGGCGCCCGACTGGAGGGTCTCCGCGGGGATCTCCGCGTTGTGGACGGCGATGAGGTCGGTCAGCCTGCCGTTGACGTAGTTGTTCGCGGCGGTGAGCGGCGCCTCCTTCCACTTCTTCAGCGTCTTGGCGGCGCTGACCCCGGACGGCAGCGAGAAGGCGTTGTCCGTGGCGTACAACCGCGAGTCGATGCCGATGCCGAACGTGTAGGCGTACTGCTGGGTCCTGGTCACGACGAAGTGGTTGTTGTACGCGTCGACCTGACCGAACCGGACGCGCGGCGCCCGCTCCACGATGCCCCGGAAGAGGTTGTGGTGGAGGGTGACCTTGAGCTTGCCGCTGTCGGTGGCGGCGGCGCTGTCGCTGTTGCCGATCAGCATGGTCTTGTCGTGGTCCGCGAAGTCGTTCCAGGACACGGTGACGTGGTTCGCCCCGCGCACGATGTCGAGGAGCCCGTCGTGCTGCTGGAAGACCTTGCCGAAGTAGGAGGGCAGGGAGCTGTCGGGGTAGCGCCCGTCGGTGAGCGTGTTGTGGTCGATCCACACATGGGTGGAGCCGTACACCACCACGGCGTCGTACTCGGAGTTCCAGGCGCCGGTGTGGTTGTCGTCGGTGGGGTCCCACTGCGGGAAGCAGTCGAGGGGTGCCTCGATGGCGAGGTTGCGGACGATGACGTTGTCCACGGCCCTGATCTGGAGGCTGCCGCCGCGGATCGCCGCGCCCTTCCCGACGCCGACGATGGTGGTGTTGGCGGGGACGGCGGCCTTGATCTCCTTGTCCTGGCGGGCGGCGGAGGCGGCCCGCAGGTCCTCCTGGACGCCGCTGACGGGCTTGTCGTGGCCCCAGACGGCCGGGTCGTAATCCTTGAGGTACTGCTGGAAGTCGTAGCCCTCGGCCGCGAAGGCGTCACAGCCCTGCGAGACGGCGTCGATCACACCCTTCACCTTGATGATCTTGGGTGCGCTGCCGCCGTCCGCCAGGGCGGCCTTGAACCCGGCCCAGGTGGTGACGGTGTAGACGTGCTCGGCGTCGGCGGCCGACCCGCCCGTCGTCCCCGTGCCCTCCGCGGCCCAGCCGTCCTGCGCGGCGAGCACCTCGCGACCGAGGTCTCGGCCCCCCGCCTGGGCGGCCGTCCCGGTCAGCGCGACCACCAGCGCGGCACAGCCGGCCACGGCGGCGACCCTCTTCATGTCATGATCATGCCATCCACGTACGCTCATGATGCGGCTCTCTCTTGTCGGGTCGGTGGGTGTCACGCGGTGGCCTCCGGCCAGGTGATCCACGACTCGGGGATCTCCTCGTCCAGCCGGCGCACCTCGCGCGGCGCGAGCACCCGGGTGCGCAGCAGCTCCCGCGCCACCAGCCGGGCCACGGCGATCGCGCCGGGCGGGTTGAAGTGCGTGTTGTCCTGCTCGGTGGCGGTCCAGTTGAAGTACTTCTTCGTCTCCTCCGCCCCGAGCCGCTGCCACAGCGCGAGGGACAGCGCCTGGATGTCCAGCAGCGCGACGCCCTCCCGCGCGGCGAGCGCCCGCATCGCCGCCGGATAATCGCCGTGGGTCGGCAGCGCCGTGCCGGCCGTGTCGAACTTCCGCCGCTCCACGGACGTGGCCAGCACCGGCCGCGCCCCACGCGCCCGGGCCCCCTCGATGTACATCCGCAGATACTGCTGGTACGTGGTCCAGGGTTCGGTGTACCGGGCGGGGTCGTTGACCTTCTCGTCGTTGTGGCCGAACTGGACGAGGAGGAGGTCGCCGGGCCGGATCCGCCGGAGGATCACCTCCAGCCGTCCCTCGTCGACGAAGCTTTTCGAACTGCGTCCGTTCACCGCGTGGTTGGCGACCGGCCGGTCCCCGGCGAGGAAGAACGGCAGCGCCATCCCCCACCCGGTCTCGGGCGCCGCGTCGGCGTACTTCTGGGCGGCGGTGGAATCACCGGCGATGTACACCGTACGCGAGCGGCGCGGGCCGGCTTGTGCGGTACCGGTCATGGCGTACACGAGAGGGACGGCGGCGACAGCGGCCGCGCTCACCTGCCTCCGGCTGAGCGACACATCATGCCTTTCTTCAGCGAGCCTCGAACGGGCGCGCAACGGTTGCCGCGCGCCCGGCCGGGGACGGCCGCGGTCCGCGGACCACCGACCGCCCCCACGACACAACCCGGCGCGGACCTAACCGTTCTGCTGCTTCCACTCCTTTTGCGCCTCGTTCAGCTGCTCGGCCATCTTGTCCAGGAAGTCCTTGGCGCTGAGCTTGCCGAGCAGCACCTTCTGGAAGTTCGGCTCGTTGTCGGCCTTGGAGATGGTGTTCCAGTCCGGCAGGTAGTACGGCAGCTGCACGATCGACGTGGAGCCGTCGCTCAGCGCCCGCGCGGCCAGCTTCGTCGGCTCGGCCTTCTCGATCCACGGGTCCTTCGCCGCCTCGAGGTTGGCCGGCACCTGGCCCGCCGACTCGTTGAACCTCGAGTTCACCTCGTGCGACAGCGCGAACTCGATGAACTTCCAGGCGGCCTCCTTGTTCTTCGAGCTCTTGAACAAGCCGAGCCCGTCGACGGGGTTGGACACCTGCACCCGCCTGCCGCCCGGCCCGGTCGGCTGCGGAACACCGCGGAACTTGTCGACCCCGAGCGCCTTCACATGGTCCTGGTACGACCCGAGGTTGTGGTTGAGCATGCCGATCGTGCCGGAGTCCCACTGCGCGACCATCTTGGTGAAGTCGTTGTTGAGGTCGGCGGCCGGAGTGACCTTCTTGTACAGTCCCGCGTACTTCTCCAGGGCCGCGACGTTCTTCGGGTCGTTGACCGTGGTCTTCTCACCGCTGGAGTCCCAGAAGGAGGTGATCCCGGACTGCCCGTACATCGCGTCGAGCGCCTGGGCGATGGAGCCGGCACCGCCGCGGATGGTGTACCCGAACGCGTTCTTGCTCTTGTCGGTGAGCTTCTCCGCGGCCTTGTAGAAGTTCTCCCACGTCGTCGGCTCGGCCAGGCCCGCCTTCTTGAACAGGTCGGTCCGGTAGTACAGGACACCGTTGTTCGCGGAGGTCGGGATCGAGTACAGCTTGTCGTCCCCGCCGCCTGCCGCCTTCAGCGACTCGATCATGTCCTTGTTGAGCTTGCCGTTCAGCGAGGACTTGGCGAGCCGGCCGTCCAGCGGCTCCAGCGCGTTCTGTGCGGCGAACCCGGCGAGCATGGCCGCGCCGACACCGCCGACGTCCGGCAGGCCGCCGCCCTGGATGGCGGTGTCGACCTTGGACTGGTACTCGGTGGAGGCGATCCCCACGTACTGGACGTCGATGTCCGGGTTCGCCTTCTCGAAGTCGGCGATGATCTCCTTCCAGATGTCGGTGCGGACACCGCCGTTGTTGTCCCAGAAGACGATCTTCCCCTTGCCGCTGCCCTCGGCTCCCTCACCGCCGCCGCTGCCGTCGTCGCCGCAGGCGGTGGCGGTCAGGGCGAGCACGGCCCCCAGGGCGACGGCAGCCGACGTCCGGCGCCTTCCTGTGCTGGTGCTGCGATTGCTGATCTTCATCGGTCGGCTCTCTTCTTCTGGATCCAACGGAGATGTGCGGTGGGTGTGGGGGGTCAGTGCCGGTCGTACGGCGCCCAGCCGTCCGACCCGTTCAGGTAGCGGGCGACGGTGTACGACCGTGCCTCGGCGTCGCTCAGCTGCGGCCGGTCGGCGGTCACGGCCGCACCCGGCCCGAAGGTCCGGTACTCGGCGAACCGCGCGTCCCGCCACGAGAAACCGCCCATGTCGGTCCACGGCGCGGCCTTGACGGCGGCGGGCAGTTCGGTGTCCCGGAACACCACCTGCGCGACGGCGTCCGGCTCGCCGCCCGGGTGCCAGGGCCGCCCCAGGTGGTAGCTCCCGGCCGGCGCGTCGCTGACGACCTTCGACCGGGTGATCAGGAACCCGTACGGGTTGTCCTTCCAGGTCGAGGCGGCCGTGATGTAGCCGTTGTTCGTCGTCGAACCCCGGCTCAGCGCCCGGATCACCGACCGCTCGATGACGGTGGTGGCCCGGCCGTAGATGAAGTCGACGTCGCCCTCGATGAAGGAGTCGCGGATGTAGACCCGGCTGACGGTGGTCAGCTTGGGGCTGTCGGTCATCAGGGTGTCCTGGTTGCCCAGGAAGGCGGTGTCCTCGAAGACGATGCGGTCGCCGGTCGTCTTCATCGCCAGCGCCTGCTCGCCCTTCAGCTCGTGCGCGGCCTCGTCGAAGTCGTTGCTGAAGGTGAGATGGCGGGCCGTGACGTCGCTCGCGGCGATCCGGACGGTCGCGCTCCCCGTGGAGCCGCCGTACTCGGCGGGTGTGTCGTAGACGATGACCGTGTCGGACCGGTGCCGTCCGGTCCCCCGCAGCACCAGGTGCGGCTTGCCCGCGGGGACGACCACCTTCTCGCGGTAGGTGCCCGGCGCGATCGCGAGGGTCACCGGCACGTCGTTGCCGTCGGGCACGGCGTCCACGGCGGCCTGCACGGTCGGGTAGTCCGCCGGGACGCGCAGGGTGACACCGATCCGCCGCTGCGGGCCGGAGAACCGCTTGACCAGCGCGGGCACGGCGGCGGCCGGGTCCAGCCGGTAGGCGTAGAACTCCCGCGGCTCGAACGCGGCACCCCACGCGTCGTGCCGCCCTGTCGTGTTGCGCAGGATCGACCCGCGCTGCACCAGCTCGGCGGCCGCGTCGGCCTGGTAGGGGTGCTGGACGCCGTCGTAGTAGCTGTTCTCGATGACCATCCTCGTCCGGCCGCGCGCCCAGTTCCCGTACGTCCACACCGGGTCGCCGTCGGCCACCTGGCCGGAGAGGTAGTTGTTGTACAGGTGCGCGTAGGCGCAGTTGTCGGCGGACGGGTTGCGCTGCTTGGTGCCGGCGAACCAGTTGTGGTCGAGGGTGATCTGCGTCCTGACGTTGCTCGTCCAGCCGATGCCGAGCGCCTTGTTGTGGTGGGTGAACCGGTTGTAGGAGACGGTGATGTACTGGCTGTCCTTGCGGATGTCGAGCAGCCCGTCACCCATGTGCGTGAAGCGGTTGTGGTCGATCCAGACGTGGTCGGCGGAGTCCATCTGGATGGCGTCGAAGTCGGTGGTCTTGCCGTCCCAGTCGCCCTCGACGTAGGAGTCGCGGATCGTCAGGTTGCGGATGATGACGTTGCTCGTGCCGGGATTCAGGTGGAGCTCCCCGTGCACGATCTCGCCGGTGTCGCCGACGCCGATGATGGTCTTGTCCGAGGCGACCACGATGTCCGAGCCGAACGGCTCGACCGAGATCGAGCCCTTGACCCGGATGACGTACGGCTCCTCGGCCGCCGCGTACGTCGCCAGCGAGGCCTGGTCGGTGACGGTGACGACCTTGCCGCCCGCCCCTCCGGTGGTGCCGCCGGCGAGGGAGGCGAAGCCATGCGGCCGCTCGGTCCAGCGGCCGGCGGACGACGACGGGGACACCGCGGGCGCGGCCTGGGCCCGCCCGTGGGGTGCGTGGCCCGGCGCGGCCTGGGCCTCCCCGAGGGATCCGAGGCCCAGCGCGGCCACCAGGCCGAGCACGGCGGCCACGACCCTGCCCCGCCCGGGCCTCGATCTCGGAAAGCGCTTGCTAAGGAGGTGCGTCATTGCGGCTCCCACAGGCGTGTGAACGGTCAGGACGGCGTGATCCGGAACTGGGTGAACATCGCCGTGCCGGCGTGGCCGGCTCCGGCGGGCGCGACGGCGAAGAGGCCGAGCAGGGCACCGACCCAGCGCCAGGGGGTGGCGGCGAAGACCGGTCCCGACGGCCTGAACCCCTCCCCCACGTCGAACGAGAAACGGCAGCGCGCTCCGGGCCCGGTCTCGATCCGCAACCGGGCCCTGCCCTCCGGCGCGAGCCGCGGATGACCGGCGTCGCGTTCGTGCTCCGCGACCGCCTCGGCGAACCGGTGCACCAGATGGACCGTCCCGTCGGCCCCCCGCTGCAGCCCGATCCAGCCGAACGCGTCCCCGAGCACCGCAAGCCCCGCCCGCGCTCCGGCCTCCCGGCTGTCCAGGCGCAGCTCCACCTCGACCGCGCAGGGCGTGCCGGGCAGCCGCTGGGTCAGGACGTTCGGCAGCTTGCGCAGGTCGTGCGCGTCGGCCGAGCGGACGCAGGTCAGCCGCAGCCCGTCGGCGGAGTGCTGGGTGGCCCAGCCGTCCTGGGGGTTGGCCGTCCACTGCCACTGGCGGCCGTACCGTCCGCCGGGGAAGTCGTCGTCGGTGGCGGGCGCGGCCGGCGGCTGCGGCGGCAGGCCGGGCCGCCGGTGTTCCCGGACGGGGGCGCCGTCGTCGCCCAGCACCGGCCAGCCGTCCGGCCCCCAGCGCATCGGCTGCAGGTGGACGACCCGGCCGTAGGCGCCGCGCTGCTGGAAGTGCAGGAACCAGTCCTCGCCGGACGGGGTACGCACCCAACCGCCCTGGTGCGGCCCGTTGACGTCGGTGTCCTTCTGCTCCAGGACGATCCTCTCCTCGTACGGCCCGAAGAAGCCGCGCGAGCGGAAGACGCCCTGCCAGCCGGTCTCCACGCCCCCGGCCGGGGCGAAGATCCAGAACCAGCCGTCGTGCCGGTACAGCTTGGGGCCTTCGAGGGTGAACCAGCCGGGGATGCGGTCGCCGTCGACGATCACCTTGCCCTCGTCGAGGAGTTCGGTGCCGTCGGGACGCATCCGGTGGCCGGTGAGGCGGTTCTTGACGCCGGAGCGGGACTTGGCCCAGGCGTGCACGAGGTAGGCCTCGCCGGTCTCCTCGTCCCACAGGGGGCAGGGGTCGATCAGCCCCTTGCCCGCCTTCAGCAGGTGCGGGCGGGTCCACGGGCCGCGCACATCGGGGGCGTTGACCTGGAAGATGCCCTGGTCGGGGTCGCCCCAGAAGATCCAGAAGCGGTCGTCGTGATGCCGGAGCGACGGCGCCCAGACGCCGCAGTCGTGGCGGGGTCGCGCGAACTCCTCCTGAGGCTCCAGGCGTTCCAGGGCGTGCCCGACCAGGGTCCAGTTGACCAGGTCGCGGGAGTGCAGCAGCGGCAGCCCGGGGACACGGCCGAAGCTGGAGGCGGTCAGGTAGAAGTCGTCTGCGACGCGGACGACGTCCGGGTCGGACCAGTCGGCGTTCAGGACGGGGTTGGTGTAGGTCGCCTCGTCGGTGGCGGTCACGGGGTCACCGCCTTGCGGACGAGGGCCGCGGCCTGCTCCCGGTCGAGGCGGCCGTCGGCCACGACGGTGACGATCCGGCGTACGGCGGTCTGCCCGGGCGGGATCGGCAGCCGCTCGCCGTACGCCAGGGAGGAGCCGACCCCGGGGTACTCCCCGGTGCGCACGAACCACGGGTCGCGCCGGGTCTGTTCGGTGGCCCCGGCGAAGACCAGCGTCCAGGTGGCGCCGGCCAGGGCGAGCCAGTCGGCCGGCCTGCCGTGCGCCCGGGCCTCGCCCTCGGTGGCGGGCGTGAAGACGTCCGGGGCCGTGGCCTCCTTGCGGGCGCGCCAGAAGAAGCCGCCGTACGCGGCGCCCGGGCGCCCGTTCGTCGCCGGGCTGCCGATCGACACCAGGCGCTCGGTGACGTTGGTCAGGGAGAAGGTGAGGTCCAGCGCCCAGGCGGTGTCGGTCAGTCCGGTCGCCGCGACCGTACGGCGTTCGCGCAGCACCTCGGCGCCCGCCGCCATCCAGCGCAGCTGCGCCACGAAGCCGTCTTCGTCGCGCAGCTGGAAGGCGACGTGCCGCTGGGAGCCGTGGTTGTCCAGCTCGGTCGGGCCCTGGTCGCGCACGAAGGTGCGTCCGCCCCAGAAGTTGTGCCCCTCGACGTCGGGAACGGCGACACCGACGCCGAGGTGGTGTGTGTGGTCGGCCGGGCTCAGCTCGGTCACGGCCGTGCCGGCCAGGGTGGTGACGGGGTGCAGGTAGGGGCGCGGGGAGAGCCGGGCCGGCAGCTCGGGCCGGGTGACGTACCGGGCGACCGGGCGGCCCGCGACGCGCAGGACGGTGGTGTCGCCGCCGGTCATCGGGCGCTCACCTCCTTCCGGCGCGCGGGGCGCGCCCAGGGGGCGCCCAGTTCGGAGTAGAGGGAGAGGGTGTCGGCACAGGCCGCGACCAGCCCGTCGATGCCGGGCACGACCCTGCGCTGCTCGCCGGGGATCCGGTGCCAGGCGCCGCCGGGCAGCGGCACCGGGTCGGGGGCCGTGCGGATCGCCTCGACGACCGTCATGAAGGCACCCGTCGCCTCCGGTGTGACGAGCAGTTCGGCACCGTCGGTCAGGTGCGCGACGAGGTTCTCCAGCAGGTCGGTCCGGCCGTACTCGTACTCCTCGGGGCCGTGGCCGGCGCGCTGGAGCAGGACGCGGTCCTGCTTGTACCAGAAGGTGATGCGGCCGCTGCTGCCGTGCACCAGGACGTACGGCTCGTCGGCGTGCTCGGCGCACAGCGTCGCGGCGACGGTGACCGGGTGGCCCTGGGCGGTGGTGATCCGGACGCAGGAGGTGTCGTCGGACTCGATGTCGTTGGCGCGCAGCAGCTCGGTCTCGATGCCGGTGACGTCCTCGGCGCGGGTGCTGCCGCCGAGCGCGAGGGCGGTGGCGACGGCGTGCGCGAGGGGGTTGGTCAGGGCCCCGTCGATGACGTCGGCGCCGTTCAGCCGCCGCTTGCCCGCCCAGGGCGCGCGGCGGAAGTAGGCCTCGTCGCGCACCCAGGCCCCGGCCCCGCCGAGCCCGACCAGCTGCCCGATCGCGCCCTGGCCGACCAGGTCGCGGATGGCGGGCAGGGCGTGCGAGCCCAGCGACTGGAAGCCGATCTGGCAGGCGACCCCGGCCGCCGCGACCCCGTCGGCCATCCGGCGGAACTCGGCGCAGGAGGGGGCGGGCGGCTTCTCCAGCAGGATGTGCACGCCTCGTCCGGCCGCGGTGAGCGCCAGGTCGGTGTGGGTCGGGATGGGGGTGCAGATCACCGCGATCCGGGCGCCGGTGGCGTCCAGCAGGGCGCCGAAGTCGGCGGACTGCTCGGGCGTGCCGAGGCCGTGCAGTTCGTCCTCGGTGAGCGGCGTCAGCTCGCAGACGCCGGCCAGGCGGACCAGGCCCTTGTGCTGGAGGCGGCGGATGTTCTCGAGGTGCCAGCGGCCGTGGCCGCGGGCGCCGGCGAGGACTACCGGAAGGGGTGTGTTCATCGGATCCTCCCCGCTCCCGCGCCGCGGGCCACCGCTCGGTCGGCCGCGTCGGCGCTGTCGATCGTCGTGTGCAGGGCCGGGGTCCAGCCCACGTCGGCGGTCAGGTCGCGCTCGCTGCCGGAGTTGTAGGCGTTGTGGATCGCGAGCAGGTCGACCGGGTACCCGTTGAAGAGGGTGCCGCTCTGGTGCAGGGCGCTGCCGTTCCAGCTCTTGACCAGGTCGGCCGCCTCGACGTGGCCGGGGGTGGTGAAGGCGTTGTTCTCGGCGTAGATCGCGGACTCGGTGGAGACCCCCAGGCAGTAGCGGTAGTCGTGGGCGTCCGGGGGGACGACGTACCGGTTGTTGTAGACGTGCACCTGTCCGAAGCGGACCCGCGGCGCGCGCTGGACGACCGACTCGAACGCGTTGTGGTGCAGGGTGACCCGCAGCTTGCCGCGGTCGCTGGTGAGTGCGTCGCTGTTGCCGATGAGCATCGCCTTGTCGTGGTCGGCGAACCGGCTCCAGGAGACGGTCACCAGGTCGGAGCCGTTGGTGATGTCCAGCAGGCCGTCGTGGCGCAGGTAGTTACGGGCGAAGTAGGTGGGTTCCTTCTCGTCGGGGTGGCCTGTGTCGCTGAGGGTGACGTGGTCCACCCACACATGGGTGGCGCCGGTCAGCCAGATGCCGTCGTAGGCCGTCTTCCAGTCGCCCAGGCCGCCGGTGTTGGGCTGCCAGACGGGGAAGCAGTCGTAGGCGTCGCGGATGTCGAGGTTCCGGATGATCACGTTGTCCGCGTTGCGGACCTGAAGGCTCGCGCCCTTCAGGACGGCTTTCGCGCCCAGGCCCACGAGCGTGGTGTTCGAGCCGACGGGCAGCACGATCCGCTCGGCCTGCCGGGCCGCCGACGCCTGCCGGGCCTCCTCCTGCGGGCCGCTGGGCCTGGCGGAGCCCCAGGTGCGGGGGTCGTAGGCGGCGAGGTACTTCTCCAGGCGGTAGCCGCCGGTGGCGTAGTCGGCGCAGTCCAGGTGGTCGCCGTCGTCGTCGGTGTTGGCGTCGATGGTGCCGGCGATCTTGATGATCTTCGGGGTGTCGCTGCCGCCGTCCAGGGCGCGGACCAGTCCGGCGCGGTCGGTGACCGTGTGGACGTGGGCGTCGTCGGCCGCGGCGCCGCCGGTGGTGCCGGTGCCGTGGGCGGCCCAGCCGTCACCGGCCGGCAGGGTGTCGCGGCCGATGTCCCGGCCCTGGGCCTCGGCGGGGACGCACAGCAGCCCCAGCAGGCCCAGCGACACGGCGATCAGACGGACTCTCATCCCTTCACCGCCCCCGCGCTGAACCCGGTGATGAGCCACTTCTGGATGAAGGCGAACACGATCACCACGGGCACGGCCGCGATGATGCCGCCGGCGGCCAGGGCGCCGAGGTCCACGCTGTCCGCGCTCATCAGGGTGTTCAGGCCGACCGGGATGGTCTGCTTGCCCTGGTTGTTGAGGAACATCAGGGCGAACAGGAAGTGGTTCCAGGAGTGCACGAAGGCGAAGGAGCCGACGGCGATCAGGCCGGGCCGCAGCAGCGGCAGGACCACGATCCGGAAGGCCCTCATCCGGCCACAGCCGTCGACCCAGGCGGCCTCCTCCAGGGAGTACGGCACGTTCTTGATGAAGTTGCTGATCAGGATCATCGACAGCGGCAGCTGGAAGACCGTCTCGGCGATGATGACGCTGCCCAGCGAGTTGATCATCCGCAGTTCGGCGAAGATCTCGAACAGCGGGACCAGCAGCAGCGCGCCGGGGACGAACTGGGAGCACAGCAGGGCCAGCAGGAACACCTGCTTGACCCGGAAGTCGAACCGGGCCAGGGCGTACCCGCCGGCCAGGGCGACGATCGTCGTCATGACCAGGGTGGCGACGCCGACCAGGACGCTGTTGCCGAAGTAGGTGCCGAAGCTGCGCTCGGTCCACACCTTCTCGAAGTGCTCGAAGGTGACCGGCCAGGGCACCAGCGAGGTGGAGCCGGCCGGGCGCAGCGAGAACAGCAGGATCCAGTAGAACGGGATGAGGGTGAAGACCAGGTAGACCGACAGCGGCAGGTAGATCTGCCAGCGCGGCACCTCGTCCCAGGCGCGGTGCTTCCTCGCCGGGCGCTGCGGTTCGGGGGCGGTCGTCCGCACGGGGGCGGGGGCGGTCTTGGTGGCTTCCTTGACGCTCACTTCTCGCCTCCGAACTTGCTCAGCCGCAGGTACACGATCGAGCAGAAGAGCAGGACCACGAACGCGACCGTGGTGAGGGCCGACGCGTATCCGAAGTTGTGGGACTCCACCGAGGTGGTGGCGATGTACAGCGGCAGCGTGGTGGTCTCGCCCGCGGGTCCGCCGCCGGTCAGTGTGTAGAGCAGGTCGACGTTGTTGAACTCCCACACCGCGCGCAGCAGCGTGGACAGGATGATGGCGTCCTTCAGGTGCGGCAGCGTGATGTGCCAGAACTGCTTGAGCTTGCTCGCCCCGTCGACCTCGGCCGCCTCGTACAGGTCCTTCGAGACGGACTGCAGGTCGGCGAGGATGAGGATCGCGAAGAACGGCACCCCGCGCCACAGGTCGGCGACGATCGCCGCCGGGAAGACGGTGGAGGTGTCCGACAGCCAGCTGGTGCCGTACGAGCCGATGCCGAGGTCGGCGAGGTAACGGGTGATGCCTGTCTGGGAGTTGTACAGCAGCACCCAGATCGCGGAGGTCAGCACGCCGGAGACGGCCCACGGGGAGAACACCAGGGCGCGTCCCAGCGCCCGGCCCGCGAAGGTCTGGTTGACGATGAGCGCCAGCGCCAGACCGAACAGCAGTTGCAGGCCGACCTCGACGAACACCCACTTCGCGCTGAAGAGCAGGGTGTCGTAGAACAGGTCGTCCTTGGTGAAGATCTCGACGAAGTTGTCGAAGCCCGCGTATCCGTTCCGCCACGGCTTGGTGGGGTTGTAGTGCTGCAGGCTGTAGTAGAAGACGCTGACGACCGGGTAGGCGATGAAGCCCAGCATGAGCAGGGCGGCCGGGGCGATCAGCAGGTACGGCAGCCTGCGCGGCGTGGCGGAGGCACGGCGCCGCCTCGGTGGCGCGGGCGGTTTCGCCACGGCTGCGGCTTGGGCCATGACTGTTCTCCGTTCGCAGTGGGGCAGATACAGCGGGTGCAGGAAGCGCTTGCTCGGGACGCGTCCGGATGCCGCCGGCCCGGGGCCGGGGCGGGGCCGGGTCAGCCGGCGTAGGGGTCCGGCACGGTGCCCGGCCGGGCCAGGAACTCGAAGTCGCAGCCGGTGTCGGCCTGGGTGATCTGGTCGTGGTAGAGCGCGCCGTAGCCGCGCTCGTACCGGGTGGGCGGCGGCGTCCAGGCCGCCCTGCGGCGCTCGAGCTCCTCGTCGTCCACCTCCAGCCGGAGGGTGCGGTTGTCGACGTCGAGGGTGATCAGGTCCCCGGTCCTGACCAGGGCCAGCGGTCCGCCGACGTACGACTCGGGCGCCACGTGCAGCACGCACGCGCCGTAACTCGTGCCGCTCATACGGGCGTCGGAGATCCGGACCATGTCCCGTACGCCCTGCTTGAGCAGGTAGTCGGGGAGGGGGAGCATGCCGTACTCGGGCATGCCCGGCCCGCCCTTGGGGCCGGCGTTGCGCAGCACGAGCACGTGGTCGGGGGTGATGCCGAGCGCGGGGTCGTTGATGGTGCGCTGCATGGTCCGGTAGTCGTCGAAGACGACCGCGGGGCCGGTGTGCCTGAGCAGGTGCGGCTCGGCGGCGATGTGCTTGATGACGGCGCCGTCCGGGCAGAGGTTGCCGCGCAGCACGGCGACCCCGCCCTCGCTCGCGACCGGGTTGTCCCGGGGCCGGATGACGTCGTCGTGGTGGACCTGGGCGCCCGCGAGCTGCTCGCGCATCGTGTCGTGCGCGACGGTGGGCCGCTCCAGGTGCAGCAGGTCCGGGATCCGGGAGAGGAACCCGGGCAGGCCGCCCGCGAAGTGGAAGTCCTCCATCAGGTACGTCCGTCCGCCGGGCCGTACGTTGGCCAGCACCGGGACCCTGCGGGCGATGCGGTCGAAGTCGTCGAGGGTGAGCTTGACGCCCGCGCGGCCGGCCATGGCGATCAGGTGGATGACGGCGTTGGTGGAGCCGCCGAGGCCCAGCACGGTGGTGACCGCGTCCTCGAAGGCGTCGGCGGTGAGGATGTCGCTCAGCTTCCGGCCCCGGTGGACCAGGTCGACGATCGTCAGCCCGGCCCTGGCCGCCATCCGGTCGTGCCCGGAGTCGACGGCGGGGATGCTGGAGGCGCCCGGGACCGTCACGCCGAGCGCCTCGGCGGCGGCGGTGAGGGTGGAGGCGGTGCCCATGGTCATGCAGTGGCCGGGCGAGCGCGCGAGGCCGTTCTCCAGCTCCTGCATCTCGCAGTCGCCGATGAGCCCGGCGCGCTTGTCGTCCCAGTACTTCCACATGTCGGTGCCGGAGCCGAGCACCTCGCCCCGCCAGTGGCCCGGCAGCATGGGTCCGGCCGGCACGAACACGGCCGGCAGGTCCACCGACGCGGCGCCCATCAGCAGGGCGGGCGTGGACTTGTCGCAGCCGCCCATCAGCACGGCCCCGTCGACCGGGTACGACCGCAGCAGCTCCTCGGTCTCCATGGCGAGGAGGTTGCGGTAGAGCATCGGGGTCGGCTTCTGGAAGGTCTCGGAGAGGGTGGAGACCGGGAACTCCAGCGGGAAACCGCCCGCCTGCCACACGCCCCGCTTCACCGCCTGCGCACGGTCACGGAGGTGCACATGACAGGGGTTGATGTCGGACCAGGTGTTGAGGATCGCGATGACGGGCTTGCCCAGGTGCTCCTCGGGCAGGTAGCCGAGCTGGCGGGTGCGGGCGCGGTGGCTGAAGGACCTGAGCCCCCCGGTCCCGTACCACTGGTGGCTTCTGAGCTCCTCGGGACGCTTCTTCGGCTGGGTCACGCGGACCACCCGGCGGCTATGGCGGCGACTTCGGCGCGGTCGGGCTCGGGCAGCGGCCTGCTCGGCGGGCGCACGTCCCGGCGGCACAGCCCGAGGGAGGCGAGGGCCTCCTTGACGACGGTGACGTTGTTGGCGGAACCGTTGGCGGCGCGCAGTTCCTCGAAGCGGCGGATCTGCTCCCAGACCTTCATGGCGCCCGGGTAGTCGCCGCAGCGCAGCGCGTCGAGCATGTTCCGCGAGACGGCCGGGGCGACGTTGACCAGCCCGGAGGTGAAGCCGGTGGCGCCGGCGGAGAAGTAGGACGGGGCGTACGGCTCGGCGAGCCCGGCGACCCACACGAACCGGTCCAGGCCCGCGTCCCGCGCGAAGGCGGCGAACCTGACGGCGTCCGGCACGGCGTACTTCACCCCGATGACGTTCGGGCAGGCGTCGGCGAGTTCGGCCAGGCGGGCGCCGGTCAGCTGCGCGTTGCGGATGTACGGCACGACACCCAGCTCGGGCACGGCCTCCGCGATGGCGCGGTGGTAGTCGACCCAGCCGGCCTGCGAGACGTACGGGTGGACGGGCTGGTGGACCATCACCATCTGCGCGCCGAGGTCCCGGGCGTGCCGGGCGGAGGCGACGGCGGTGGGCACGTCGTGCCCGATCCCGACCAGGACCACCGAGCGGTCCCCGGCCTCCTCGATCGTCAACTCGGTGACCAGGCGGCGCTCTTCGGGGGTGAGGGCGTAGAACTCGCCGGTGTTGCCGTTGGGGGTGAGGGTGGTGATGCCGCCGTCGAGCAGGCGGCGCAGCAGGGCCCGGTAGGTGTCCCGCGCGAGGGAACCGTCCTCGGCGAACGGGGTCACCGGGATCGCCACCACGTCGGCCAGGGCCGCCCGCTGGGCCTCGAAGGTCGCTGTCATGCCTGACCGTCCTCTCCCTGGAGCTCGGCCCCCACGGCAGGGAAGGCCCGCTCGACGAACGACGCGATGTGGGCGCGCAGGGCACGTGCCGCGCCGTCCGCGTCGCCTGCCAGGGCGAGCCGCAGGATCTCCTCGTGCTCGCTCGCCTCCCGCTCCCAGGAGGGGTTGGCGGCCCAGGCGACGGCGGAGACGAGGGCGGCCTGGTCACGGACCTCGTCGAGCATCCGGCCGAGCAGCGGGTTGCCGCACGGCAGGTACAGGGCGCGGTGGAACTCCCGGTTGGCGAGGGAGCGTTCGGCGGTGTCGGTAGCCCCGTCCGCCCGGGTCAGCGCGTCCCGGGCGGCCTCCAGGGAAGCCCCGCGGCGCACGGCGCGCCTGAGCGCCTCGGGCTCCAGCAGCAGCCGCACGTCGTAGACCTCGCGCGCCATGTCCGCGTCCACCATGCGCACCGTGACGCCCTTGTACTGGCTCATCACCACCAGTCCGGTGCCGGCCAGGGTCTTGAGCGCCTCACGGACCGGGGTCTTGGACACCCCGAACTGCGCGGCGAGCTCGGTCTCGACCAGGGCCTGGCCGGGCGTCAGCTGCCCGGTGAGGATGCGGCGTTTGATCTCCTCCAGCACGAACTGCGTGCGGGAGGGGATCGGCGTGGGCACAGAGGTCATGCGCGCCTCTCGGATCTTCGCGTCGGATCGCGTACATCGCGTATCGCGTCTCATATATGACGTACGAAGTACGACGCGATGACCGTAGGAGCGGCGCTGTGTTTCGTCAATGCTTCGGACAGAGGAAGTTGTGGTCGCCGCAATGCGGGAGGGTGCCGGGGCGGCGCACGGGAGCGCCGGCGCCCGGTGAGCGCTACGGCCGCCGCGTCCACCCCGGGTCGCGCCCGCTCAGCCCGACCGTCCGGTCCAGCAGCGGCGCGTCCGGCGCGACGGGGACGACGGGGCCGAAGATCTCGCCCCGGCCGGGGTCGTCGGCCGCCGCCGTGAGGAAGGCGTGGCAGACCTGGAGGGCCGCGGGGTCGGGGGCGTAGGCCTGGCCGGTGGCGCGGGCCAGGTCCCAGCCGTGGATGACCAGCTCGTCGGTGGCGACGAGGCCCGCGACCTCGCCGGGCAGGTCCACGCCCCCGGCGCGGGTCATGCCGGTCCAGGCGGCCGGGTCCCGCCATGCCTCGGCCAGTTCGTCGAGCACCTTGGGCAGCTCCTCCCGCCAGCCGGGCCCGATGTCGGGAAGGGCGGTCTGCGGGCTGGTGTCGGTGGTGACGCCCAGGTCCTTGCGGCCGGCGTCCCGGAAGGCGGCGGCCAGCCCGGCCAGGTGACCGAGCAGGTGGCGCACCGCGTACCGCGGGCAGGGCGTCGGGTCCGCGAGCTGCTCGTCGGTGACGTGCTCGGCGAGGCGGGCCACCGAGGTGGCCTGCGGTCCCAGGTCGAGGGTGGGGGTCGTGCCGGTCATCCGGGGCTCCTCGGGGTCGTCGGGTCCTTGAGTCGTCAGGTCCTGAAGGGTGGACCGCGGCGGCCGGCGGAACTCATCGCCCGGGTGCGCACCTGTTGCACGGGGCGGTGTCTTGTACGGCACCTGCCCGATGCGCGCGCCGGGTCCTTAGCCCGACGATGACCAGGCATGACGAGGTCGCCAACGGAAGCAACCGAAGGAACGCGAGGGGCGAGGACGCCGTGGGCCGTCGTGCGCGTCCTGCGGGACCGCAACGCGGGGCTGTGCCTCGCCGCCGTGGTGGTCTCCGGGTTCGGCACGTCCGCGCTGTGGCTGGCGTCCGGAGTGTGGGTCAAGGACCTCACCGGCTCCGACGCGCTGGCCGCGCTGTGCCTGGCGGCGATGTGGGCGCCCACCCTGGCGGGCCCCGTGCTGGGCACGGTCGCCGACCGCACCCGGCGCCGGCCCCTGCTGCTGGGCACCAACCTCCTGCTGGCCGGGGTGCTGCTCACCCTCCTCACCGTCGACTCGGCCGGCGGCGTGTGGGTGCTGTACGCGGTGCTGTTCGTGTACGGCGCCGCGGGCGTCGTCCACGACGCGGCCGAGTCGGCGCTGGTCGCCACGGCGGTGGACCGGTCCCTGCTCGGCGACGTCAACGGGCTGCGGATGACGGCCACCGAGGGCATGAAGCTGCTGGCCCCGCTGGCGGGCGCGGGCCTGTACGCGGCGTACGGCGGGGCCGCCGTGGCCCTGCTGGACGCGGTCACGTTCCTCCTCGCCGCCGCGCTCTGCGCCGGCCTGCGGGTACGCGAGGACCGCCCCGCACCGGCCGGCGGCGGCCGCTGGGCACAGACGGTGGAGGGCGCCCGGTACCTGTGGACGCACCCCGCCCTGCGTCCCCTGGTCGTGGCCGGCGGCGCCACGATGCTGTGCGCCGGTGTCAGTGGCGCCCTGACCTACGCCGTCATCGACGCTCTCGGGCACGCGCCGCCGTACGCCGGGGTGCTGTACGCCGTCCAGGGCGCCGGTTCCGTGGCGCTCGGCCTGCTGACCGGGCCCGCCCTGCGCCGCCTGGGCGAGAGGCGTTTCGCGGCGTACGGCATCGCCCTGCTGGCCGGGGCGCTCGCGCTGCGGGCGGTGCCGAGCGACCCGGCGGCCCTCGTCTCCAGCGCGGCGATCGGTGCCGGGCTGCCCTGCGTGCTGATCGCCGCGCTGACCGCCGTGCAGCGCCGCACGCCCGGGCCGCTGCTGGGCCGGGTCACCGCCACCGCCCACACCTTGGTGTTCACGCCCAACGTCATCGGCCTGGCCGTGGGTGCGGCCCTGGTCGAACTCGTCGCCCTCGGATGGCTGTTGCTCCCGCCGGCCGGGGGGCTGCTGGTCACGGCGGTGGCGCTGGCCCGTCGCCTGCCGGTGCGGGAGACCGAAGGCATGGCGGCCTCCTCTTGAGGGGCGGTTCGCCCGACCTGGCGGGCAAGGGGCCGTGGGGCGGCGGGGGCAGGGGCCGCCGCCCCAGGTCGGCGCAGCGGCCTACCGCCGGGCGAGCGCCGCCCGCGCGCCGGCCAGGTCCCCGTCCGACGCCAGCCCGGCGTGGTAGAGCCGGATCTGGGTCGCCCCGAGCTCACGCGCGCGTGCGATGTCGGAGGCCAGGGTGTCCGGGTTGCCTCCCATCCCCGAGACGATCGTGAAGTTGGCCGCGATCACGGCGTCCTGTCGCCCCTGCTCCGCGAACGGCGTCAGCAGTCCCGGACCGCCCGCGCACGGCACGACCACGCCGTCCGCGACGGACAGGATGTGCGCGGGGTCGACGCCCGGGTTGGCGCCGCAGTGGTACGAGACGGGGTCGGCGTGCAGCAGGACCTGGAAGCCGTCCGGGGCCGCCGCGCGCACCGCCTGGATCGCCGCCTCCTGCAGGGAGCGGGCGGTGGCGTCGCGCCACGCGCGTGTGGCGGCGGCCGTGGTCTCGCCGAGGAGCTTCTCGACGCCCGCCCAGCCCCCGTCGGAGGGCGCACCCCGCCACACCGGCTCCAGCGCGGCCCGCACGTCGGCGGCCAGCCGGCCGGCGTCCAGACCGTGCCGCCCGTAGCCCTCCTGGCAGGCCGGGCAGAAGCACAGCGCCATCAGGTACTGCCCGGCGTCCCCGAGACCGACCCCGCCGGTCTTGTCGTGGGCGTGCAGGTGCTGCAGGCCGTACCAGCCGAGGGACTCCAGCTCGGTGCCGCGCGCGCCGGGCCGTACGGCCGCCTCCGCCGCCAGGTCGGTGAGGTACGCGCGGGTGGCGGGCTGCGCGATGCACGGCGCCCAGGGGTAGCGGTCGCCGTAGGCGTTGACGACGGAGGTGGCCGGGTGCTCGGCGCCGAGGCGGGAGTTGTGGGCCAGGACCACCCAGGTGTGCACCTCCAGGCCGGCCTGGGCGAGCGCGCCGGCCGCCTCGCCGAAGGCGTCCCCGGGCGCCCAGTCGCCGGCCGGGTACGGGCGCAGCTCCCGGCCCTGCCAGCGGTCGCCCGCGGGGTAGAGCACGGCGGCGTGTTCGGCGGTGACGACGCGGTGGCGCGGGTGGCGGGGCGTGAGGGCGCGGGTGGAGTGGTAGGCGGCGGCGAGCGTCACCTGCTGCACCCCCAGCCCGGCGATCCGGGCGGGCGCCTCGGGGTCGCCGTTGACGTCCCAGGGGTAGACGAATGCCGACGCCTTCACCTGTCCTCCTCGAGCAGCGCGTAGCCACGCTCGATCACCTGAGCGAGCTGCTTGACATGATCCTCGGCCGGCTCGTGCAGCGGGGGCCGCACCTCCCCCACGTCCAGGCCGCGCAGCCGTACCCCCGCCTTGACGAGGGAGACGGCATAGCCGCGGCCCTGGGCGCGCAGCTCCACGAACGGCCGGTAGAAGCCGTCCAAAAGGCGCCGCACGGTGGTGTCGTCCCCGGCGTCGAGCGCCTGGTGGAAGGCGACGGCGATCTCGGGGGCGAAGCAGAAGACGGCCGAGGAGTACAGCGTGATGCCGATGCCCCGGTAGGCGAGCTGGGTCTGCTCGGCGGTGGGCAGCCCGTTGAAGTACAGGAAGTCGCCGGGGACCTCGGTGCGTACGGCGCTGACGATCCGCTGCATGAGGTCGAGGTCGCCGAGCCCGTCCTTCAGGCCGACGATCCCGTCGGTGCCGACCAGCTCGACGACGGTCTCCGGCGTGAACACGGCGTTGTCGCGCTGGTAGACGATCACGGGCAGGGAGGTGGCGGCGGCCAGCTCCCGGTAGTGCCGCAGCAGCCCCTGCTGGGGCGCCTGGACGAGGTACGGCGGCAGGGCGAGCAGCCCGTCCGCCCCGGCTGCCTCGGCGAGCCGGGCGTAGCGCACGGCGAGCGCGGTGCCGTACCCGGTGCCGGCGACCACCGGGACCCGCCCCTGGGCGGCTTCGACGGCCGCCGCCACGCACGCCTCGAACTCCTCGGGGGCGAGCGAGTGGAACTCCCCGGTGCCGCAGCACGCGAACACGGCGGCGGCTTCGGCCTCGACGCCGCGGCGCACATGGGCGCGGTAGGTGTCCAGGTCCACGGAGCCGTCGGGGCCGAAGGCGGTGACCGGGAAGAACAGCGGCCCGCTGGGGATACGGAGTCGAGCGGCGAGAGGGGCTGACGTCACGGGCTCTCCCGGTTCCATATTCATGATCTGCGTCTACATTTCTGAACTCCCTCACGCTAGAGGCCCCCCGGGAGGGCGGTCAAGCGCGCCAAGTCCGGACACACCAGCGGATTCACCACTCCCCACTGGCCTTGACGGGTCACGTCCCGGCTCCCTAGCGTGTCCACGTTTATGAATAACGTGCGCCCTTGTGCACGGCGGCCGATACAAGGAGACCCGAGGATGCCCGCTCCCCGCACCGTTCTGCTCACCGGCGCCGCCGGCGGGCTCGGCACCCTGATGCGGGATCTGCTCCCCGACTACGGCTACGACCTGCGCCTGCTGGACCTGCGCCCCGTCGAGGGCGCGCCCGACGCGATCACCGCCGACCTCGCCGACCAGGAGGCGCTGCGCGAGGCCGTACGGGGCGTCGACGCGATCATCCATCTCGCGGGCATCTCCCTGGAAGCCCCCTTCGAGAAGATCCTCAGGGCGAACATCCAGGGCACCTACCACCTGTACGAGGCCGCCCGCCAGGAGGGCGTGCCGCGCATCGTGTTCGCCTCCTCCAACCACGCCGTCGGCTACACCCCGCGCCCCCAGGGCGAGCCGCCCCTGGACCGCGATGCCCTGATCCCGGTCGACACGCCGCGCCGCCCGGACACCTTCTACGGGCTGTCGAAGGCCTTCGGCGAGGACCTCGCCCAGTTCTACTGGGACAAGTACGGCCTGGAGACCGTCTCGGTGCGCATCGGCTCCTGCTTCCCCGAGCCGACCAGCGTGCGCATGCTCTCGATGTGGCTGAGCCCCGCCGACGGCGCGCGCCTGTTCCACGCGGCCCTGACCGCCGAGCACGTGGGCCACACCGTCGTCTACGGCTCCTCGGCCAACACCCGCCTGTGGTGGGACCTCAGCACGGCCCGCGCCCTCGGGTACGAACCGCAGGACGACTCCGAGCCGTATGCCGAGAAGCTCATCGCCGAGCAGGGCGAGCTGGACCCGGAGAACGAGGCGCACGCCTGTCTGGGCGGGCACTTCGTGACGGACCCGCCGGTCTGGCCCCACTGACCTCTGACCGAAAAACATCGCCGCGCGAGGCGGGCGGGCACCGAACGGGCCCGCCCGCCGCCGCATTCGGGCACCGCCGCTGCCCGCTCCCACGCCCCGGCCGGCGCCGCCGCAGGTCCGCCGCGGGCACCGGCCGCGCCGAACGGGCACAAGCGGGCAGCATCGGCCCCGCAACAGGCCTGGTCAGCACCGCACCCCCGCTGTAGAAATCTGCCCAGGGCCCCACCGGGCCCGAACGGGCACGACAGGGAAGGCAGGTGCGGGCCATGGCGGCGAGGACGGCGGAAGAACGCCAGCGGGAGATCGTACGGGTCGCGCGCGCCACCGGCTCGGTCGACGTCACCGCACTCGCCGCCGACCTGGGCGTGGCCAAGGAGACCGTACGGCGCGACCTGCGCGTCCTGGAGGACCACGGCCTGCTGCGCCGTACCCACGGCGGCGCCTACCCGGTGGAGAGCGCGGGTTTCGAGACCACGCTCGCCTTCCGGGCCACCAGCCACGTCCCCGAGAAGCGCCGGATCGCCGCCGCGGCGGCCGAGCTGCTCGGCGACGCCGAAACGGTCTTCGTCGACGAGGGCTTCACTCCCCAGCTCATCGCCGAGGCCCTGCCCCGCGACCGGCCGCTGACCGTGGTCACCGCGTCGCTGCCGGTCGCCGGCGCGCTCGCCGAGGCCGAGCACACCACCGTCCTGCTGCTCGGCGGCCGGGTCCGCTCCGGCACCCTGGCCACCGTCGACCACTGGACGACGCGGATGCTGGTCGGCTTCGTCCTCGACCTGGCGTTCATCGGCGCCAACGGCATCTCCCGCGAACACGGCCTGACCACACCCGACCCCGCGGTCAGCGAGGTCAAGGCGCAGGCGATGCGGGCCGCCCGCCGCACGGTGTTCGCGGGCGTGCACACCAAGTTCGGAGCGGTCAGCTTCTGCCGGTTCGCCGAGGTGGGCGCGCTGGAGACGATCGTCACCAGCACCCTGCTCCCGGCGGCCGAGGCGCACCGCTACTCCCTGCTGGGGCCGCAGGTCATCCGCGTCTGACCGGACACCTCGCGCCCCCTCGGGGCACCACCCCACTCCGCGATGCCCCTTATGCCCCCTTACGCACCCCCTCACCTCACCCCTTACGTCCAGGAGCGATCCATGCGAACCCAGAGCCGACGACGGCCCCCGCGAGCCACGCTCGCCGCGGCCGTCGCAGGGACGCTGCTCGCCCCGCTGCTCTCCGGCTGCTGGGTCGGGGCGGGCGGGGCCGGCTCCGGCGGCGACGCCATCGACGTCCTGATGGTCAACAACCCGCAGATGGTCGAGCTCCAGAAGCTCACCGCCGCCCACTTCACCCGCGAGACCGGCATCAAGGTCAACTTCACGGTCCTGCCCGAGAACGACGTCCGCGACAAGATCAGCCAGGACTTCGCCAACCAGGCGGGCCAGTACGACGTCGCCACCCTGTCCAACTACGAGATCCCGATCTACGCCCGCAACGGCTGGCTGCGCGAGATGAACGGCTACGTCGCCCGGGACCCGGCCTACGACGAGCAGGACATCCTCAAGCCGATGCGCCAGTCGCTGACGGCCGGGGACGGCAAGCTCTACGGCCAGCCCTTCTACGGCGAGTCCTCCTTCCTCATGTACCGCAAGGACGTCTTCGCCGAGAAGGGCCTGACGATGCCCGACCACCCCACCTGGACCCAGGTGGCCGGCCTCGCCGCGAAGCTGGACGGCGCACGCCCCGGGATGAAGGGCATCTGCCTGCGCGGCCTGCCCGGCTGGGGTGAGGTCATGGCCCCGCTCACCACCGTCGTCAACACCTTCGGCGGCACCTGGTTCGACAAGGACTGGAAGGCCCGCCTGGACTCTCCGCAATGGCGCAGGGCGACACGGTTCTACGTCGACCTGGTCCGCGAGCACGGCGAGTCCGGCGCCGCCCAGTCCGGTTTCGCCGAGTGCCTGAACAACATGACGCAGGGCAAGGTCGCCATGTGGTACGACGCCACCTCAGCGGCCGGATCCCTGGAGGCGGCCAACAGCCCCGTCAAGGGCAAGGTCGGCTACGCCCCCGCCCCCGTGGAGCGGACGAAGTCCTCCGGCTGGCTCTACACCTGGGCCTGGGGCATCCAGAGGGCGTCCCGCAACCCCGACAAGGCCTGGAAGTTCGTCTCCTGGGCGTCCAGCAAGGAGTACGAGCGGCTGGTCGGCAAGGAGATCGGCTGGTCCAACGTCCCGGCCGGCAAACGGGCCTCGACGTACGCCCACCCCGCCTACCGCCAGGAGGCCGCCGCGTTCCAGGAGATGACCCGCGAGGCCATCGAGGCGGCCCGGCCCGACGACCCCGGGGTGCAGCCGCGCCCGGCACCCGGCATCCAGTTCGTCGGCATACCCGAGTTCACCGACCTCGGCACCAAGGTCTCCCAGGAGATCAGCGCGGCCATCGCCGGACGCCAGTCCGTCGAGGAGGCCCTGCGGACCTCCCAGCGGCTCGCCGAGCAGATATCCGAGGAGTACGAGGGACGATGACCGCGACGACAACGGCCCCGGTGGCCGCCACCCCCGTACGCACCACCCCCCGGCCCTCGCCCCGGCTGCGCGCCTGGGCCACCCGGGCCCCGCTGCTGCCCGCCCTGGTCTTCATGGTCGTGGTCACCCAGCTGCCGTTCGTGGCCACGCTGGTGATCTCCTTCTTCGACTGGAACGCCCTGTACCCCAAGGCCCGGCACTTCACGGGCCTGGACAACTACCGGGACGTGCTGACCGACCCCGACCTGCGCCGCTCGGTGGGGACGACCGTGCTGCTGACGGCGGCCGTGGTGCTGGCGAGCCTGGTCCTCGGCCTCCTCCTCGCCCTGCTGCTGGACCGGAGGTTCCGCGGCCGGGGCGTGGTCCGCACCCTGCTGATCGCCCCGTTCCTGGTCGTCCCGGTGGCGGCGGCCCTGCTGTGGAAACACGTCCTCTACAACCCCGAGTACGGGCTGCTGAACGGTCTGCTGCACTACGTCGGCGGCCCGCAGCCCGACTGGATCTCCGGCACCCCGCTGCTGGCGATCGAGGCCGCGCTGGTGTGGCAGTGGACGCCGTTCATGATGCTGATCCTGCTCGCCGGGCTGCAGAGCCGCGACCACGAGCAGATCGAGGCGGCCCGGGTGGACGGCGCGAGCGACTGGCAGATCTTCCGCCATCTCACGCTGCCGCACCTGCGCCGCTACCTGGAACTCGGCGCCCTGCTCGGCTCCATCTACATCGTCCAGAACTTCGACGCGGTCTTCACGATCACCTCCGGCGGCCTGGGCACCGCCAACCTCCCCTACACCGTCTACCAGAGCTTCTACCAGGCCCACGAGAACGGCCTCGCCTCGGCCGCGGGCGTCCTGGTGGTCATCGGCTCGATCGTCATCGCGACCTTCGCCCTGCGCGTGGTGTCGTCCCTGTTCCGCGAGGAGGTGGCGCGCGCATGAGCGTCGTACGCCGCAACGGTCTCGGCCTGCTGGCCTGGCTGGCCTCAGTCGTCTTCTTCCTGCCCCTCGCCTGGATGGCGCTGACGTCCTTCCACTCCGAGCAGGACGCGGCGACCAACCCGCCGTCCTTCACGGCCGCCCTGACCCTGGACGGCTACCGGGAGTTCTTCGGCGCGGGCGGCGGCGCGAGCCCCTGGCCGGCGCTGGTCAACTCGGCGGTCGCCTCGGTGGCGTCTACGGCCCTAGTGCTGCTGCTGGCCTTCCCGGCGGCCTACGCGCTGTCGGTCAACCGGGTCCGCAAGTGGACGGACGTGCTGTTCTTCTTCCTCTCCACCAAGATGCTGCCGGCGGTGGCGGGCCTGCTCCCGGTCTACCTCTTCGCGAAGAACGCGGGGCTGCTGGACAACATCTGGCTGCTGGTCGTGCTGTACACCTCCATGAACCTGCCGATCGCGGTGTGGATGATGCAGTCCTTCCTCGCCGAGATCCCGGTGGCGGTGATCGAGGCGGCCCGCGTGGACGGGGCCCGCCTGCCGACGGTCCTCGCCCGGGTCGTGGCCCCCATCGCCCTGCCGGGCATCGCCGCCACGGCGCTGATCTGCTTCATCTTCAGCTGGAACGAACTGCTCTTCGCCCGGGTCCTGACCGGCGTGGTCGCCGAGACCGCCCCGGTCTTCCTGACCGGCTTCATCACCAGCCAGGGCCTGTTCCTGGCGAAGGTGTGCGCCGCGTCGCTCGTCATCTCCCTGCCGGTGCTCGCCGCGGGGTTCGCCGCCCAGGACAAACTCGTCCAGGGCCTGTCGTTGGGAGCCGTGAAATGAAGGCCGCCGTCATCGAGTCCGTGGGCAAGGCCGTCGTCGCCGAGGTCCCGGACCCGACGCCCGGGCCGCGTGACGTGGTCGTGGAGGTCGCGGCCTGCGGCCTGTGCGGCACGGACCTGCACATCCTCCAGGGCGAGTTCGCGCCGAGGCTGCCGATCGTGCCCGGGCACGAGTTCGCGGGCGAGGTGGTCGGGGTCGGCACCCAGGTCACCGAACTGTCGGTGGGCGACCGGGTGGCCGTGGACCCCTCGCTGTACTGCCACGAGTGCCGCTACTGCCGTACGGGCCACAACAACCTCTGCGAACGCTGGGCGGCGATCGGCGTCACGACCGCGGGCGGTGCGGCGCAGTACGCCGTGGCTCCCGTGGCCAACTGCGTGAGGCTGCCGGACCACGTCCGCACCCAGGACGCGGCCCTGGTGGAGCCCCTGTCCTGCGCGGTGCGGGGCTACGACGTGCTCCGCTCGCGCCTGGGCGCCCATGTGCTGATCTACGGCTCGGGAACGATGGGCCTGATGATGCTGGAGCTGGCCAAGCGGACCGGCGCGGCGAGCGTCGACGTGGTCGACGTCAACCCCACCCGCCTGGAGACGGCCCGGCGGCTGGGGGTGTCGGCAGCGGCGGTGAACGCGGACGAGCTGGACCGCCCGCAGGGCTGGGACCTGGTGATCGACGCCACGGGCAACGCGGCGGCGATCCAGGACGGACTGGAGAGGGTGGCGAAGGCGGGCACGTTTCTCCAGTTCGGGGTGGCGGACTACGCGACCCGCGTGACGATCGACCCGTACCGCATCTACAACCAGGAGATCACCATCACCGGCTCGATGGCGGTCCTGCACAGCTTCGAACGCGCGGCGGAGCTGTTCGCCAACGGGGTGCTGGACCCGGAGATCTTCATCAGCGACCGGGTCCCCCTCGACCGCTACCCGGAGGCACTGGAACAGTTCGCGGCCGGGGTGGGCCGCAAGACCGTGGTCCTGCCCTAGCCGCCGGCCCGGGGGTCCAGGCGGCGGAGCCCCCTGGCCGGGTCGACGAGGCGGAGCACGGGCCCGGCCGGCCGCCAGGTAAGGGAACGGCAAAACGCCCTCGCTCGTTCACCCGGCATGACAGCTATGACCCCCGGCTCGAACATCCCGCTCTCCGTCACCCGTGTGACGGTGGACGTCGCCGCCCCGGTGCGGCTCGACGTATCGGGCCTGCTGCTCACCGCCGACGGCAAGGTGCGCTCCGACGACGACTTCATCTTCTACAACCAGCCCGCCGGCCCGGGCGTGACCTACCGCTCGGGCGGCGGCACCGCCCCCGACGCGATCACGGTCGACACCACCGCCCTCCCCCCGGGCATCGAGAAGATCGTCGTCACCGCGAGCCCGGACGCCCCGGGCCAGACCTTCCAGGGCATCGAGCCGACGGCCACCCTCCGCAACGCGGACGACCACAGCGTCCTGGCCACGTTCACGCCCCCGCGCCTGGGCAGCGAGACGGCGCTGGTGGTCATGGAGATCTACCTGCGCAACGGCCAGTGGAAGGCCCGCGCGGTCGGCCAGGGCTACGCCAACGGCCTGGCGGGCATCGCCACCGACTTCGGCGTGACGGTGGAGGAACCGGCCACCCCGGCGCAGCCCGCCGCCCCGGCGCGACCGGCCACCCCGCCCCCGCCGATGGCCACACCGCACACTCCCCCGGTCCCCGCCGCACCCCCGGCCCCGCCGGCACCCGCGCCCACCGCCGCTCCCGGCACCGGCAAGATCAACCTCGACAAGGGCCGGGTCAGCCTCCAGAAGAACCAGACCGTCTCCCTGGTCAAGGGCGGCCGCCCGCTGCTCTCCCAGGTCAGGATGGGCCTCGGCTGGGAACCGGCCTACCGGGGCAAGGACATCGACCTGGACGCCTCGGTCATCGCGTACGGCCCGCAGCGCAACCACCTCGACAGCTGCTACTTCGGCAAACTGCAGATCCTCAACGGCGCGATCCGGCACTCCGGCGACAACCTCACGGGCGAGGGAGGCGGCGACGACGAGGTGATCACGGTCGACCTCGGCCGTCTCCCGCAGGAGGTCACCGGCCTGGTGTTCACGGTCAACTCCTTCTCCGGCCAGAAGTTCACCGAGGTCGCCAAGGCCTACTGCCGCCTGCTGGACGGCACCACCGGCGAGGAACTGGTCCGCTTCGACCTCACCAACGCCGAACCGCAGACCGGTGTGATGATGGCGAAACTCATCCGCCAGTTCTCCGGCGAGTGGGACATGACGGCGATGGGTGACTTCGTGAAGTCCCGCACGGTGCGGGGGATGGTCAAGCCGGCGGCCCAGGCGCTGTAACCGCGACGGCGACGCGGACGACTCCAGGGTGCCCCGGCTCACCACGGGGCGCCCGGGCGGCGCCCGCCCGGATCATCCCTCCCCGGGGTCCTCCTGCCGGATGTCCGCGAACTCCCACCAGGCGAGCGGCAGCCAGTCCCCGTCGACGAAACCGTCGACGGATCCTCCGCTGCCGCGTATGGCCACCCGGGTGCCTACCGGATACGTGGTGCCGGACAGCCCGGCGACCGGGACCAGCAACGTGCCGAGACGACGTGACAAAGTGGTCGATCCTTCCCCAACGCAACGAACGGGCCTTCGAAGCCCCTAGGTGCAAATCGTCGCATCATGCACCAGTCTGGACTATGAGGCAGAGCACAGAAGACCGGCCGAGCTGCGGGCCGGGGCCTTCCTCGCGACTGGTGCAGCGGGTTCCCGGCACTGCCGCCCCCGGGGTGTGAGCGCATCATCACATTCAGTGGAGGGTTCGAGATGAGGGCCGTCGTGTACAAGGGACCGTTCGAGGTGGCGGTCGAGCAAGTGGAGGATCCCCGGATCCAGCACCCGAACGACGTGATCGTCCGCGTCACGTCCACCGCGATCTGCGGCTCGGATCTGCACATGTACGAGGGCCGCACCGCGGCCGAGCCGGGCATCGTGTTCGGCCACGAGAACCTCGGTGTCGTCGAGGAGGCCGGCGAGGGCGTGACGTCGCTCAGCCGCGGCGACCGGGTGGTCATGCCCTTCAACGTGGCCTGCGGCTTCTGCAAGAACTGTACGGCGGGCTACACGGGCTTCTGTCTGACCGTGAACCCGGGCTTCGCCGGCGGTGCCTACGGCTATGTGGCGATGGGCCCGTTCGTCGGCGGCCAGGCCGAGTACGTACGGGTGCCGTACGCCGACTTCAACTGCCTGAAGCTGCCCGAGGGCACCGAGAAGGAGACCGACTTCGTCCTGCTCGCCGACATCTTCCCGACCGGTTACCACGGCAACGAGCTGGCCGACGTGCGTCCCGGTGAGAGCGTCGCCGTGTACGGCGGTGGCCCGGTCGGCCTGATGGCGGCCTACTCGGCGATGCTGCGCGGCGCGAGCAAGGTGTTCGTGGTCGACCGGGTGACGGAGCGGCTGCAGAAGGCCGAGGAGATCGGCTGCGTACCGATCAACTTCACGGAGGGCGACGCGGCGGAGCAGATCAAGGAACAGACCGGAGGTGAGGGAACCGACAAGGGCATCGACGCCGTCGGCTACCAGGCCCAGGCCCACGGAGAGGACCGCGAGGAGCCGGCGACCGTGCTGAACTCGCTCGTCGAGACGGTCCGCCCGACGGGCGCGCTCGGCGTGCCCGGGCTGTACGTCCCGCGCGACCCCGGCGGACCGGACGAGCAGGCCAAGCAGGGCATGCTGCTGGTCTCCATCGGGCGTCTGTTCGAGAAGGGTCTGCGGATGGGCACCGGCCAGTGCAACGTCAAGCGCTACAACCGCCGGCTGCGCGACATGATCATCGAGGGTCGCGCGACGCCCAGCTTCGTGGTGTCGCACGAGCTGCCCCTCGACCAGGCGCCCACGGCGTACGAGAAGTTCGACAAGCGCGTCGAGGGCTACACCAAGGTCGTACTCCACCCACACGAGTGAGGACGCCTCGCGGGTCCCACGCGCCCGGGGCCCCCTCGCCGGCGCCGGCCGGTGAGGGGGCCCCGCTGCTGTCATCGCGCGCCGCGACACGCGTCCGGCACGCCGGTTCACGCGGGAGGCCGGGGATGTCCCAGGCCCGCGTCCCGCGCGAGGGCCGCTGCCTCGGTGCGGGTCCGGGCGTGCAGTTTCGCCAGGACGTCGCTGACGCGATTGCGGATGGTCTTCTCGGACAGCCCCAGGCGGCGCGCGATGGACGCGTTGTCCAGGCCGCGGGAGATCAGGTCGAGGGTCTCGCGTTCGCGGTCGGTGAGGTGCGGGAAGGGAAGGGCGGACCGGGCGGCTGGCGGGGTGGCGAAGTGGGACAGCACCCGCTGGGCGATCCGGGGGCCGAAGACCGCCTCGCCGCGGGCGACCCCGAGCACGGCGCGGTGGACGTCCGCGCCGTCGGCCTCCTTGAGCAGGTAGCCCCGCGCACCGGCGCGCAGCGCGGCGAACACCGAGTCGTCGTCCTCGTCCATGGTCAGGATGAGCACGGCGGTCCGCGGATGGGCCGTGGTGATCCGGGCCGTGGCCTCCAGGCCGTTCAGGTGCGGCATCCGCAGGTCCATGAGCACGACCGCGGGCCGCAGCCGGCCGGCTTCGGTGACGGCCTCGGCGCCGTCGGACGCCTCTCCGACGACCCGCACATCGGGCAGACCGGCGAGGACGGTGGCCATGCCGGCCCGGAAGACGGGATGGTCGTCGACGACGAGGACGGTGACGGGCTCGCTCACGACGGGTCACCGCCCGCCTGGTCCCCCACCGGAAGGCCGGCCCGTACGAGGGTGCCGCCGCCGGGCGCGGTCGTCACCTCCAGCCGGCCCCCGATCTCGGCCGCGCGTTCCCGCATGCTGCGCAGCCCGACCCCGGCTGTGTGCCGGGGCGGGATGCCGCGTCCGTTGTCGCGGACCGAAAGGATCAACACGGAGTCCTCCATACGGGCGGTCAGCTCCAGGCGGCCGGCGGCGCTGTGCCGGACGGCGTTGGCGACCGCCTCGGCGGCGATGGCGTACGCGGCGACCTCGACGGCGGCCGGGAGGCGCCGGCAGGCGCTGTCGATGCTGCTGTGGCACACGGGGGTGTCGTATCCGGCGAGCAGCTCCCGCAGGGCGCCGGGCAGCCCGAGCTGGTCGAGGACCGCGGGCCGGAGCCCGTGGACCACCGTGCGCAGATCGGTGACGCTGGTGCGCAGCCGGTCGCGCAGTTGCCTGAGGCAGGCGGCCAGGTGGGGGTCGTCGGTGCGCCGGGCGAGGGCGTCGAGCTGGTGGGCGGTGCCGGCCAGGGAGGGGCCGATGCCGTCGTGGAGGTCCGCGCGCAGCCGCCGGCGCTCCTCCTCGCGCACCGACAGGATGCGCGCCCGGCTCCGGGCGATGTCCTGCACGAGACCGGCGGCGTAGGCGAGCGTTCCGGCCCGGTCCGCGACCTCCTCGACCGCTGCCTGCTCCTTCGCCGTCCAGGGGTCGTTGAGGCTGCGCCGGCCCACCCGCAGCACACCGAGTTCGCGGCCCAGAGCACGGCAGGGAAAGGTCCGCCACCCCGCGCCCGCGACGGGGCTGCCGGACGCCGCCGCCACGGCGGGGCTGTCGAAGGCCGCGTAGGGCAGACGCAGCGCGTGCCGCAGGGCGTCCACGAGGTGCTGCAGGGCCTGGACCGGCTCGCAGGCGGGGGCGACACGGCGGCCGACGTGGGCGACGACGGCGTACGGATCGTGGCGGTGCCCGAACAGGGTCCGGTCCACGGCTGCCTGGACGGCGCCGCGGGCACGTGCCGCGAGCAGGGCGGTGAGGGCGATCAGGCACGTCCCGGCCAGGGACCCGGGAGCGATCAGTCCCGCACCGGCGACGACCGCGGCGTACACCCCGAGCACGAGCGCGCTGAGGACGGCGAGGACGATGGCGCGGCCGAGGACGAGTTCCACGTCGAACAGCCCGTGCCGCAGCATGGCGACCGCGACGCCGGCCGGCGGACCCAGCAGCCCCAGCAGCATCACGAGATCACCGAGCACCGCCGGCTGCCCCGTGGCGTCCAACGGGATGGCGAGGAAGGACAACGCCATCAGCAGCCCGCCGAGCAGCAGCCACTGCAGCCGGGCCCGTTCCGCACCGGTCGCCGCCCGGGTGCGCAGCACGAGGAACACGGCCGCCGCACAGGTACCGCCGACCATGGTGGCCCCGGCGCACACGGACATCACCGTGTGCAGCCACTCCCAGCCCGCGATCCCCAGCGGATTGGGCACCCCGCGGACGGGGTCGGTGCCGCTGGGGCGCACCATCGTGGCCAGCGTGCCGGTGGCGGCGATCGTGACCACCGCCCAGGCACACGCCCGGCGCGGCGCCGTCTCCAGGCGGCCGTGCGGGAAGAGCAGAGGAACCAACGGCGTGGCGAACCAGTACCCGGCGAAGCCCCAGCAGCCGATCCAGGCCCCCGCCTCCCAGCCGGGGAGGGGAGCTGCGGCGAGGAAGCGGCTGTAGGCGGCGTAGTAGGCCAGCAGGTGGTACGGCCCGATCATCGCGGGCAGCAGCATCAGCCAGCACACGGGATTGCGCGGACGGTTCCTCGCGACGAGGGCGCCCACCAGCGGCCAGGCCGTGCCGAGCACCAGGTCGGACCAGTACAGAGGCGTCACGGCGACGCGTGCGGCCAGCCAGTGGTGCACGGGCACCGTCACCCCACAGCTCACCGCCCCCAGTCCCGCGATGACGTACGCAAGGTGACGCAGTGCCCGATCCCCCCGACTCACACCCATATGTTCCCCGAAGGGGGCCCTCACCGGGCGGGATCCCGGCAAAACCGTCCCGGTCGTGCGGGACCCGTGTCCCTGGGCGGCGGGACGCCTCCCCCGCGACACTCCCCTCGCCAAGCAGGCCGCTGGGAGAGGGAGTCGACACGCATGAGCACCGTGGAACCGGAGGCGCGCGCGGACGGCGCGGCGCGGCAGGAACACGAGAAGAAGGCGAAGTGGCCCCTGTTCGGGGTCGGAGCGGGTGTGCTCGGAGGGGTCGCCACGCTGGTCACGGACGTCCGGTCCGGCACGGCCGGGCGGGAACCGGTCGATGCGTCGGTCGTCGACGAGGTGAGCCGCCCCGTGGCGCACCTGGGTCTGGTGGCGGGCTTCCTGACGGTCGTCCTGCTCCTGGTGCTGGCCGCGGCCTGGCGCCGGCAGGTCGAGCCGCGGGTGCCCGGCAGCACCGCCGCCTACGTGGTCAGCGGCGCTCTGACGGCCTCGGCCGCGGGACTGACGTACGGCTACGGGTGGAAGGGGGCCCTGGCGATCTACCTGCCGAGCGGTATGGACGAGCGGGCCTTCCGCGAGGACGGGCTGTTCGTCTACTTCATGCTCAACGACTTCGGCGGGTACATCGGCTGGCTCGGTGTCGTGGTCGCGGCGGGAGCGGTGGCCTGGATGGCGTTGCGTGACCGCCTGATCTCACGGTGGATCGGCTGGTTCAGCGTCCTGCCCGTACTGGCGGTCGTCCTGTTCGCGGGCCTCACCGGCCTTCCCGGCTTCCAGGGCGTCGTCGGGCCGGCGTGGATGCTGGTCACCTTCCTGGGACTGACGTGGGGCCGCAGTGCCGTCGTCCGCTGACCCGCCCCAGGGCGCCGCCGCGGCGGCGCCCTGGACCGGCGGCGGACCGGTCAGCGCTTGTGCCGCTTCCACGGCCCGGTGATGGCGAGCATGATGCCCGGGTCCTGGATGTTGGCGTACAGCGTGCGCCCGTCGGGCGAGAAGGTCACACCGGTGAACTCGCTGTACCCGGGCTCCTGTTCGGTGCCGATGTTGAGTTCGTTGCGGGCGATGGGGTACGTCCGTCCGCTGTCGGTGGCGCCGAAGAGGTGCTGCACGCCCTCGCCGTCCTCGGCGATGACGAGGCCGCCGTAGGGGGAGACGGTGATGTTGTCGGGGCCGTCGAAGGCGCCGTCCTGCGCGGGGTCGGGGTTGACGCCGAGCAGCACTTTGAGGGTGAGCGTGCGGCGCTTGGGGTCGTAGAACCAGACCTGGCCGTCGTGCTGCACGGGGCTCTCGGCGCGGGCGTACGAGGAGACGACGTACGCACCGCCGTCGGCCCACCACATGCCCTCCAGCTTGCGGGCACGGGTGACCTGGCCGTCGGTGAACTGCTTGCGGGTCGGGGTGGTCCGGGCGTCACGGTCGGGGACGTCCACCCAGTCGACGCCGTACACCGTGCCGGTCTTCGTGGCGCGGGAGAGGTCGTCGACGAACCTGCCGCCCGAGTCGAAGCACCGGAAGGCCTGGAGGCGGCCCGCGTCGTCGGCGAGGGCGCGGAACCTGCCGTGGCCGTGACAGAAGCCCTCCGGCGGGGTCCAGCGGTAGAGCAGGCCGTTGGGGCCGGCGGCGTCCTCGGTGAGGTAGGCGTGACCGCGCCTGGGGTCGATGACGACGGCCTCGTGGTCGTAGCGGCCGAAGAACTTCAGCGGCTTGGGGTGCAGGTTGGCGCGCCGGTCGACCGGGTCGACCTCGAAGACGTAGCCGTGGTCCTTGGTCATGCCGTTGACGCCGGCCTTGTCGGAGTTCTCCTCGCAGGTCAGCCAGGTGCCCCACGGGGTGCGGCCGCCCGCGCAGTTGGTGGAGGTGCCGGCGATGCCGACCCACTCGGCGACACGGCCGTCGGGGCGTACCTCGACGACGGTGCAGCCGCCGGCGGCGGCCGGGTCGTAGACGAGGCCCTCGGTGAGCGGCACGGGGTAGGTCCATTTGGCGCGCGGCCCCTTCAGCTCGTGGTTGTTGACGAGGAGGGTGGTGCCGCGGGGGCCGTCGAACGTGGCGGTGCCGTCATGGTTGGACGGGGTGAACTCGCCGGACTCCAGCGTGGTCTTCCCGCTGTAGGTGATGATCGTGTACGAGAAGCCGGCGGGCAGGGCGAGGATGCCCTCCGGGTCGGGGATCAGCGGTCCGTAGCCGACACCGCCGAAGGCTTCGGCCCCCTCGACGTCGGTGGCGGCCAGGGCGTTGGGCGCGGAGGCGAGGGCGCCGACGGTGCCCGCCAGTGCGACCCCGGCACCGGTGAGCGCGGAGGTTCTGGCGAAGTCCCTGCGGGTGAGCGACATGGTGTCTCCTGTGACCGTGGGTGTGCCGTGGAGGGTGACGGCCCTCGTGCGGCGCCACCGTCCCGCCCACGCCTGAACACCAGTTGAACCGGGGGCGACCTCCCTGACCCCAGTTACGTGAACCACCCGGCCCCGGCCTGGCCCAGCCCGGAGCGGACAGCGACCCACCAGCGGCGGCACCCCGAATCCCGCTTCACCACCCGGCCCGCCGCGCACAGCCACGAAGCCCCGGCACACCGCCTGCCCGCCGGCCCGCCACACGAGCCGTACTCACCAAGCGACCAACCGAACCCAGCCACCGAAACCCGGCCCACCACCCACAGCCACGAAGCCCCGGCCCACCACCCGACCCGCCGACCGCCGCAGTCACGCCGAAGCCCCGGCCCACCACCCGACCCGCCGACCGCCGCAGTCACGCCGAAGCCCGGCTCACCACGCCGGAACTCCGCCCCACACCCGCCCGGGACAACGACCGAGCCGCCCCGCCACCCACGCTTCCGGTGCCGAGCCGCCCCACTCCCCACGCTCCCGGTGCCGAGCGGCGCAGCCCCCTCACCCCCCGTGCTGGGAGCGTGCCTTGAACGCCGCCTTCCGCGCTTCCTTCGCGATCTTCTTGTCGGGGTGCAGCCGCCCCATCGCCTCCAGCACCTCGGCCGTGGCCGGATGGTCCACCCGCCAGACCGCCGTGAAGAACCCGCTGTGCTGCCGCGCCAGCCCCTGCACCAGGGCGCGCAGTTCCTCGGAGTTGCCCTCGGCCGCCAGTTGCGCGGCCAGGGTGTCGATGGTCAGCCAGAACACCATGGACTCGGAGGGCGCCGGTACGTCGGCGGCCCCGTGCTCGGTGAGCCACACACGGGCCAGTCCGCCCAGCTCGGGGTCGTCGAGAACCTCCCGCAGGGCCGGCTCGGCGGAGGCGCCGACCAGCGACAGGGCCTGCTGGCAGCGCAGCCGCCGCAGCGGCGCACCGGCGTCCGAGCCGCGGGCCGCGGCGAGCAGCTCCCGGGCCGCGGCCAGGGGGTCGCGGCGGGCCAGCCACTGCTCGGTCTCGGCCTGGGCCGCCGCAGGCGGGAACGCCGCCGTGCCGTCGAGCAGCGCGTCGGCCCCCTTGTCCGCGAGGTCCCCGACCGCGGGCGCGTCGAAGCCGGCCTCGAGCAGCCGGGCGCGCAGGCCGTACAGCCCGAGGGGCGTCAGCCGCACCATGCCGTACGTGGCGACGTCGGTGTCGTCGACCGCCGGGGACGACGCCTCGTCCCCGGGGTCCGCCCTGAGCGCCTCGTCGACCGGCCGGTACTGCACGAGCCCCACCGGCTCCAGCATCCGGAACTGGTCGTCCAGCCGCATCGTCGCGTCGGACACCTGCTGCAGGACGTCGTTGCTGGGCTCCTGCGTGCCGCTGGGCACCAGCACCGACGCGGCCAACGCCGGGACCGGCACGGGTGCCGGCACCGGCCCGTCCTCGCCGGCGGTCATCAGGTAGAGGTTCCCGAGGACCCCGTCGAGAAAGGCGGCCTCCCGCTCCGGGTCCCAGTCGAGCGCGGAGAAGTCGATCTCGCCGTCCTGGACCGCGTCGGCCAGCCCGTCCAGCTCGGGCACGCTCGCGTCGGCGACCACCGTCTCCAGGGCGCCGAGCCACACGCCGAGCACGTCCCGGGGCGAGCCGCCGGTGAGCAGGGCCAGGTTCCCGCCCGCGCCGACGGTGCCCTCCTCCTCGTCGACGACCTCGACGAGCCCGGTGTCCAGGGCCACCCGCCACGCCCCGCTCGCGTCGGCCTGTCCCTCCTCGCCGCTCAGCCCGAGCACCTCGGCCGCCGCCGGCAGCTGTTCGTCGACCAGCCCGCCCCCGGCGTCCACCCGGGTGTCCGGCCCCGCCCAGCGGGCCAGCCGCGCGGCCCGTGACAGCAGAGGCGTGGACAGGGCGTCGCGCGCCAGCTCCGCTTCGGGATGCAGCCGGACCGGCGGCAGGGTGGAGCTGTCTGACATCGGCTGTTTCTCCTAGGACGCCTCGTACGACTCGCCCGCTCAGCCTAGACGGATTCGCCCCCATGCCGCCCGCTTCATCTCCCCGTCAGCGGCCGTACATGGCCGAAACCTTGACAAGTGGCCTGAGCAGGCTGGAGATTGACGCGCGTAGAAATCGGCGGACACCTGTACACCGGGCGGCCCCACCGCGCCCGCCGTCAACCGGTCTTCTACGCGCGTCGCACCGCCCCACCGGTCGGCTCCCACCGTCCAGCTCCACCCTCGTCCCGGCGTCCGTCACGTCCCGGCGTCCGTCACGTCCCCGGAGGGATTCACCTTGCCGAGCAAGTCGCCGAGCAAGTCGTCCGCGCGTCTCGCCGCGCTCACCGTCGCCGCCGTGTGCTCCGCGGCGTCCACCGTCGTCCTGACCACGCCCGCGCACGCGGACGCGGACGCGGTCCGTATCCATGACATCCAGGGCAGCACCCGCATATCCCCGTACGCCGGCCAGAAGGTCACCGACGTGACCGGCGTCGTCACCGGTATCCGCACCTACGGCTCCTCCCGCGGCTTCTGGATCCAGGACACGGCTCCGGACGCCGACCCGGCCACCAGCGAGGGCGTCTTCGTCTTCACCGGCTCCACCCCGAAGGGCGTCGCGGTCGGCGACGCGGTCAAGGTCACCGGCACGGTCTCCGAGTTCGTCCCCGGCGGCACCTCCTCCGGCAACCAGTCGTTGACGGAGATCACCAAGCCCACGGTCACGGTGGTCTCCTCCGGCAACCCGCTCCCGGCCCCGGTGACCGTCGACGCCGAGTCGGTCCCCGACGCGTACACCCCCGCCGGCGACCCGGCCGCGGGCGGTTCGGTCAACGCCCTGCCCCTGAAGCCGTCGCAGTACGCCCTCGACCTCTACGAGTCCCTGGAGGGCATGACCGTACGGGTCGCCGACACCCGCGTGGTGGGCGCCACCGACCCCTACACGGAGCTGTGGGTCACGGTGAAGCCGCAGGAGAACCCCACCCGACGCGGCGGTACGCTCTACGGCTCCTACGACGACCAGAACACCGGCCGCCTGCAGATCCAGTCCCTCGGCTCCACCGCCGACTTCCCGAAGGCGAACGTCGGCGACACCCTCAGCGGCACCACCGCGGGCCCGCTGGACTACAACCAGTTCGGCGGTTACACGCTGGTCGCGAGCGAGCTCGGCACCCTGACGAGCGGGGACGTCCAGCGCGAGACGACCCGCAAGCAGCGCAACGGCGAACTCGCCGTCGCCACCTACAACGTCGAGAACCTCGACCCTGCCGACGACACCTTCGCCGCGCACGCGGCCGCGATCGTGAACCACCTGCAGTCGCCGGACATCGTGTCCCTGGAGGAGATCCAGGACAACAACGGCCCCACCAACGACGGTGTGGTCGCCGCCGACCAGACGGTGGGCAAGCTGATCGACGCCATCGTGGCGGCGGGCGGCCCGCGCTACGACTGGCGCTCCGTCGACCCCGCCGACGACGCCGACGGCGGCGAGCCCGGCGGCAACATCCGCCAGGTGTTCCTCTTCAACCCCGAGCGGGTCTCCTTCACCGACCGCCCGGGCGGCGACGCCACCACGGCCACCGAGGTCACCAAGGTCCGCGGCAAGGCGGCCCTGACCCTCTCCCCCGGCCGGATCGCGCCCGCCGACCAGGCGTGGAAGAACAGCCGCAAGCCGCTGGCGGGCGAGTTCGTCTTCCGCGGCCGCACGGTCTTCGTGATCGCCAACCACTTCAACTCCAAGGGCGGCGACCAGGGCCTGACCTCTTCGTACCAGCCGCCGGCGCGCGGCTCCGAGGTGCAGCGCCACCAGCAGGCGGCGCTCGTCAACGCCTTCGTCAAGGACATCCTCGACACCCAGAAGAACGCGGACGTCATCGCCCTCGGCGACATCAACGACTTCGAGTTCTCCGGGACCGCGCAGATCCTCGAACGGGACGGCGCCCTGTGGTCGGCGGTCAAGTCGCTGCCGAGAAGCGAGCGTTACTCCTACGTGTACCAGGGCAACAGCCAGGTCCTCGACCAGATCCTGGTGAGCCCGTCGATCCGGCGCGGCTGCGACCTGTCCTACGACAGCGTGCACATCAACGCCGAGTTCCACGACCAGATCAGCGACCACGACCCGCAGGTGCTGCGGTTCCACCCGTGACCGCCGGGGGCCGGCTGACGGCTGTTCAGCCGGCCCCGCCGCACGTCAGGGCACGAGAGCGAGGGCGTGGTCGTACCGGCTGACCGTGGTGCTCTTCAGCCCCGGCCAGGTCTGCACCCGCTCCCACAGCGCGGCGGCCGCGGGCGACCCGATGCCGTCGCCCGGGGCGGCGAGAGCCTCGATGTGGGCCTGGGCGCTCTCCCACTCGGCGTAGTTGAGGACGCGGGTGCCGTCCGTGCCGAGGTGGAAGTGGGCGCCGATGCCCCCCGGGTGCGGGTTCGGCTCGTTCTCCAGCGCTTCGAGCACCGCGTCCACCCAGGCCCGCTGCCGGTCGGCATCCGGCCCCTCGAACTCGATGTCGACGATCACGACGCACCCGGGCACGCCCTCCCGGCGCCGGCTGCGGTAGTGCCGGAACCGGCCGGGCTCGAGCCGCTCGATCCCCGGCACCGCCGCGTCGATCTCGTCGACGCGTTCCTGCCGCAGCGTCCCGGCGAACGCCTCGTGGGCCTTATCGTCCGTCCACTGCGCGTAGTGCAGCAGGGTGGTGGCGTCGTGCCCGGTGTACACGTGGTACGCCAGCAGGCCCTCCGGCCAGGGCCGTCGCTCCCAGGCGGCGGCGACGGCCTCCACCGCCTGCCGCTGCCGCAGCGGCGTGCCCACCCGCCAGATGCCGAAGAAGGGCGCTGTCACCCGCGGGTCGGCGAGATCCGGATGCGTGTCACTACGACGAGTCATGCTGCCTCCGTGGTCGGTAATCGACGAACGACACCACCACCCTGCGACCTCAACCAAGATTCAGGTCAAGTCCCCGATTCGGTACGGGATTTCGGGTAACCCGCCCGGTCATGGACAAGGACAGTCCCACCCGCTTGCCCGCCCGGTCCTGGCGGGCGGTGGCGCGGCGCACGTTCAAGGAGTTGCTGGACGACGAACTCTCGGACCGCGCGGCCGCGTTGACGTACTACGGCGTCCTGTCGCTGTTCCCGGCCCTGCTGGTGCTGGTCTCCCTGCTGGGGGTGGTGGGACAGCGCGCCATCGACAAGGTCCTCGACAACATAGGCGACCTGGCACCGGGCCCGGCGCGGGACATCCTGCGCGACGCGGTGATCCAGCTCAGCGACACGGGCGGTACGGGCAGCGTCCTGGCGATCCTCGGTCTGCTCTTCGCCCTGTGGTCGGCGTCGGGCTACGTCGCCGCGTTCATCCGCACCTCCAACGCGGTGTACGACCTGCCGGAGGGCCGCCCGGTCTGGAAACTCACCCCGCTGCGGCTGGCCCTGACCGTCGCCCTCATGCTGATGCTCGCCGCCAGCGCGCTGATCGTGGTCTTCACCGGCCCGCTCGCCGAACGCGTGGGCACGGCGATCGGCCTGGGCGGCGCGGCCATCATGGCCTGGGGGATCATCAAGTGGCCGGTCCTGCTGCTCCTCGTCATGCTGATGATCGGCCTGCTGTACTGGGCGGCCCCCAACGTCCGCGGCCGCGGCTTCCGCTGGATCTCCCCCGGCAGCTTCCTGGCCACGTTCTGCTGGCTGGGCGCCTCGGCCGGTTTCGCCGTCTACGCGGCCAACTTCGCCTCGTACAACAAGACGTACGGGGCCCTGGCGGGCGCCATCGTCTTCCTGGTGTGGCTGTGGCTGTCCAACCTGGCGATCCTGCTGGGCCTGGAGTTCGACGCGGAACTGGCCCGCGAACGCGCGATCACCCACGGCCGCCCGCCGACGGAGGAGCCGTACGTCGAACCGAGGGACACCCGCAAGTGGCCTCCCCGCCTACGCTCCCGCCTCCGCCCGGCAAAGCGCGCCTAGCGGACTTGGCCGCGGACAGCCAGGCAGCCTAGCTGCGGGCAGTCGTGCCGCTGGGGCGGCACGGGTGGGCGCAGCGGTACCCCGCAGCGCCGGGTTGCGCAACGCCCCAGCAGCTGCACAACGCCGGGTGCATCACTACCGGCAGTGCGGCAACACCGTACGGGTGCCAAACACAGCCACCGAGCACGCGAAAACCCCCGGCCAAGCCGCAGCAGCCAAGGGCTCACAACGACCGACCGGGGGCAACCCACCTCACCTGTGCCAGCGATGCCCCCCATGCCGCTGCCGCCGCGCCCCCACCTTCCAGGAAAGCCCGGCGTGCCGACGCGACCCGCCCCCCTGCTTGCGCCGCAGCACCTCCGCCGCGACAACCGCCCCCGCCGCCGCCCCGGCGACCAGCACCGGCCGCGGATGCCGCAGCTCGGCCTGCATGGTCTGACCGGCCTGAGCCGCAGTGCTGCGCAACTGCACCGTCATCGCCCCGGCCTTGTCCCGCAGATCGGCGGCCCGGGCCCGCGCACGGCCCTTCACGTCCGCCTTCCCCGCCAGCTCCTCGACGGTGTCACCCAGTTCGCTGCGGGTCTGCTCGATCTGCCGGCGCAGTTCGTCGGGCCCCTTGGCCCCGCCGCCGGCGGCCGTCGCTCCGGCGCCCTCGTTCCTCGTGTCCGTCATCGATGCGCCCTTTCCTTGATCTCCTCCACATCGGCCTTGACGCTGCCGATCGCCTCCTCGGGCGTGGGCGGCACGGCATGGCGCAACTGCCCACGGCCGACCGCGGCCAGCACGGCCGCGATCACGAAGAGCACCGCCGTGACGATGAGCGCGGCGGCCCAGACGGGCAGCACCAGCGAGAGCGCGGCGGCGCCCGTGGCGGCCAGCGCGAGGAACCCGGCGTACGCGACGGCGCCTGCGGCACCGAGCAGCCCGCCGCCGCGGCCGGCACGCCGCCCCTTCTCGGCGAGCTCCTCCTTCGCGAGCGCGACTTCCTGCCGCACGAGCCGGGAGAGCTGTTCGGTGGCCTGCCCGACGAGCTCGCCCACGGAGTGATGCTCGGCGTGCTCGTGGCGCCCAGGGCGCTCGTCGTGCACGACCCTGGGATGCATGGTCCCGGTCACGGTGTCCCGCCTCCTCTCGGTTACGGAACTGCCGGGTACCCCTGCCCGGCCGCGACTACCCGTGGCCCTCTCCCGGGCCTCCCGGGCGGGCACCGCCGGGTCCCCGCTCCCCGAGCCGGGCCAGCTGGGTCTGGAACCAGTCGAGCCGGGCCTGCAACAACGCGGCCTCCGCGACGAGTTCCGGAACCCCGAGCCGCCCGTCGCCCGCGCCCGGCCCGTCGTCCGGCCCGGCCCCCACGACCGCCTCCGGGGCCCGCACCACCCGCACCCCGTCCCCCGCCAGCCGGGCGAACCCGGCGAGCGAGACGGACGGCCGGGCCCGCAGGCAGCCCGCGCAGGAGGCCTGGAGCGCCCGCCATCCTGGCCGCCCCCACCCGGCGTCGGCCAGGGCCACCGCAGCCGCGCCGCAGCCGCACGCCCCGACCGTCACGCTGCGCACCCGCTGCCGGGCGTAGCGGAACCCGCGTTCGAAGCGGATGTAGGCCCCGAGCACGGAGACCTCCAGCAGCACGGCCGTACGGTGCTCGGCGGTGCACAGCAGCGCCTCCGCGGCCGCCCGGTCGTGTACGCAGTGGAAGCCGCAGTCGCACCAGCGGCTCGGTGCCCGGTGCCGCAGTCCGTACACGCAGGACGCCTCGGCCACGACCCCGTACGGCAGCGCGCCGCCCAGCGACACACCGGTGAACCCGGCCCGGGTGCCGTCCTGGGACAGCACCGGGTGGGCGATCTTGTATCCCGTGGGCGGCTCCGCAGGGCGTTCCTGGGGGAGCCGCAGCCTCATCGCGCGACCGGGACCTCTTCGGCCACCGCGGCCTCGCTCTCCTGAGGCACGCGAGTGTTCTGGATGTCCTGGCCGTCCTGGATGTCGATCTCCTGGACCACCTCGGTCTCCCGGCTCTCCTCCGCGACTCCGGTGGCCAGTGCCCTGCCCAGCTTCATGACGCCTCCATGACCTGCCGTCGGTGACCGTCACTGCCATGGTGACCCATGAGCCCCGGGTTGGACATACCGCGCCCACCGCGCCGCCCCCACCACACCTAAGCGACCCTTATCAGTACCTCGCAGCAGATTTAAGTGGCGCTACGCAAATCTGCCCCCGACACTGACCCCCATGACGACGGACCCCGCAACGCAAACCCGCCCTCCCTTCGGCCGCGTCCTGTGCGCGATGGTCACCCCCTTCACCCAGGAGGGCGCCCTGGACCTCGACGGCACGCAGCACCTCGCCGCTCATCTGGTGACGCACGGCTGCGACGGTCTGGTGCTCTCCGGCACGACGGGCGAGTCGCCGACCACGACGGACGCCGAGAAGTCAGCGCTGATCAGCGCGGTCCGTGAGGCGGTGGGCGACCGTGCGTCGATCGTGGCGGGCGTGGGCACGGCCGACACCCGGCACACGGTCGAACTCGCCCGGGCGGCCGAGAAGGCGGGCGCGGACGGACTGCTGGTGGTCGCCCCGTACTACAGCAGACCCCCGCAGGAGGCGGTCGAGGCCCACTTCCGCGAGGTGGCGGACGCCACCGGCCTCCCGCTCACGCTGTACGACATCCCGGGCCGCACCGGCACCCGCATCGAGCCCGGCACGCTGATCCGCCTCGCCGAGCACCCGCGTGTCGTGGCGGTCAAGGACTGCTCGTACGACTTCCTCGGCGCCCAGCAGGTACTGGCCCGCACGGATCTGGCGTACTACGCGGGCTGCGACGAGCACAACCTCGCCCTGTACGCGGTGGGCGGCGCGGGCTGCGTCAGCACGGTGGCGAACGTCGTCCCGGACCGGATCCGGGCCGTCCTGGACGCCTTCGACGCCGGCGACACGACGGGCGCGGCCCGGCTCCAGCAACGGGCCACGCCCCTGATCACGGCGATGATGGCGGCGGGCCTGCCCGGCACGGTGACGGCCAAGGCCCTGCTGGGCGCCCTGGGCCTGCCCGCGGGCCCGGTCCGCGCACCGCTCATGCCCGCCGACCGTGAGACGACCGACGGGCTGCTGCGGCTCTACGAGGAGCTCACCGCAATCCGCGGAAGGACGCTCAACGGGGATCCACACTGACCACGGCCGCCGTTGCTCAGTTGTGGCTGTGGAGAACCTCGTTCAGCCCGCCCCACACCGCGTTGTTCGGCCGGGCCTCCACCGCGCCGGTGACCGAGTTGCGGCGGAAGAGGATGTTGGACGCGCCCGAGAGCTCGCGGGCCTTGACGATCTGGCCGTCGGGCATCGTCACGCGCGTGCCCGCGGTGACGTACAGGCCCGCCTCGACCACGCACTCGTCGCCGAGCGCGATGCCGACGCCCGCCTCGGCGCCGATCAGGCAGCGCTCGCCGATGGAGATGACCACGTTGCCGCCGCCGGAGAGCGTGCCCATCGTGGAGGCGCCGCCGCCGACGTCCGAGCCGTCGCCGACCACGACACCCGCGGAGATACGGCCCTCGACCATGGACGTGCCGAGGGTGCCCGCGTTGAAGTTGACGAAGCCCTCGTGCATGACGGTGGTGCCCTCGGCGAGGTGGGCACCCAGGCGGACCCGGTCGGCGTCGGCGATGCGGACGCCCTTGGGGACGACGTAGTCGGTCATGCGCGGGAACTTGTCGATCGAGGTGACCTGGAGGTGCAGGCCCTCGGCGCGGGCGTTCAGGCGCACCTTCTCGATGTCGTCGACGGCGACCGGGCCGAGCGAGGTCCAGGCCACGTTGGGGAGGAAGCCGAAGATGCCGTCCAGGCTCTGGCCGTGCGGCTTGACCAGGCGGTGGGAGAGCAGGTGCAGACGCAGGTAGACGTCGTGCGTGTCGATCGGCTTCTCGTCCAGGGAGGCGATGACCGTACGGACCGCGACCACCTCGACGCCCCGGCGGGCGTCCGGGCCGATCGCCGCGGTCGCGCCGCCGCCGATCAGCTCGGCGGCCTGCTGGGGGGACAGCCGCTCGGTGCCGGAGGGTCCGGGCTCGGCGACGAGTTCGGGCGCGGGGAACCAGGTGTCGAGAACGGTGCCGTCGGCGGCGATCGTGGCGAGGCCGGCGGCCACGGCGCCGGTGGTGCGAGGAGCAGTCGTGTCGGTCATGAGGGCAACCTAACGCGGCGCCGCCCGCCGGTGCGAACCGGCCGCAGCCCGTCTCACGTGCCGGGCGGGATCACCTTGGGTCTTCCGTACAGAGCGGGGGCGGTGCGGGGGCACGGACGGCCCGTCGTCACGCTCAGAAATCGCTCTCATCAAACGACTGACCGGAAGCCCTCGCTTCCACTACGGTGTCTGCGATCACCCACCGGGTGCCCCCGCTTTCCCGCCGTCACGGGCGCCCCGCCGAAGGAACAGTGCATGCCAGACAACGCGTCCCCGCCTTCTCTCGACCGACCTTGGGAGAGCGGCTGGGTCCCGGACACCACCCGTGCCCCGGGAACCCGACGACTGTGGCTGGCGGGTGCCCTGGCCGTGGCCACGGTCGCCGCCTGCCTGACGTCCATAGCCCTGCTGGAGGACCGTTCCGAGGCGCCCTCGACCAAGTCCCTGCCGTCCGGTCCCGCCGCGACGGTGCCGGGCCTGATCTCCTTCCCCAGCCCCACCCAGGACCGCACCGCGGCCCCCGGCGGCAAGAAGACCCGCACGTCCCCGAGTCCCAGCACGGCCGCACCCACCCCCAGCGACCGGCAGACGACGCCCGAGGCGCCCTCGAAGCATCCCGAGCCGCCCGCGCCGGCCCCCAGCTCGGCGCCGGCCCACAAGCCCGCTTCCACCGCGATCTCGCTGCGCTCGGTCAACTACCCGGACCGCTACTGGCACGTGAGCGACGGCTCTGTGCGCCTGGACCAGATCGGCTCCGGCTCGGAGCAGCGCGAGGACGCCACCTTCCGGCGGGTGGCCGGCCTCGCCGACTCCTCGTGCTCCTCCTTCGCCACCGCGGACGGCAGGTACCTGCGCCACCGCAGCTTCGTCCTGGTCAAGGACCGCGACGACGGCTCCGCCCTGTTCCGCCAGGACGCCACCTTCTGCCCCCGCCCCTCCCCCTTCCACTCCGGCGCGGTCATGCTGGAGTCGGTGAACTACCGGGGCCGCTTCCTGCGCCACCAGAACTTCCAGATCCGTCTGGACCCGTACCAGAACACGCCCCTGTACCAGGCGGACTCGGCGTTCCGGGTGGTGGCGGGACTGGGCTGAGCACGCGAAACGGCGACGCCCGCGGGGCGCCGCCGTTTCCTTCACGCAGGGTGGCTCAGACCGTTGTCACCCGGGGTGTCTCAGACGTTGAACCCGAGTGCCCGAAGCTGCTCGCGGCCGTCGTCCGTGATCTTGTCCGGGCCCCACGGCGGCATCCAGACCCAGTTGATGCGGAGCTCCTTGACCAGGCCGTCCGTGGCGGACTTGGCCTGGTCCTCGATGACGTCCGTCAGCGGGCAGGCCGCGGAGGTCAGGGTCATGTCGACGGTGGCGATGTTCGCGTCGTCGATGTGGATGCCGTAGATCAGGCCGAGGTTGACGACGTCGATGCCCAGTTCGGGGTCGACGACGTCCATCAGGGCCTCGCGGAGTTCCTCCTCCGAGACCGGCTTCATCTCAGCGGTGTCGGTCATGCCGTCTTCCTTTCGAGGGCCTGGGCGGTCGCGTCCTTCCACGCCATCCAGCTCAGCAGGGCGCACTTCACCCGTGCCGGGTACTTCGAGACCCCGGCGAACGCGACCGCGTCCTCCAGGACGTCCTCCATCGCGTCGTCGGGCTCGATCCGGCCCTTGGACTGCATCAGCTCCAGGAACGTCTCCTGGATCTTCTGCGCCTCGGCCAGGTCCTTGCCGACCAGCAGCTCGTTCAGCACGGAGGCCGAAGCCTGGCTGATGGAGCAGCCCTGTCCCTCGTACGAGACGTCGGCGATGGTCGTGCCGTCGTACTTGACGCGCAGCGTGATCTCGTCGCCGCACGTCGGGTTCACGTGGTGCACCTCGGCGTCGCCATCCCGAAGACCACGCCCGTGCGGGTTCTTGTAGTGGTCCAGGATGACGTCCTGGTACATCGAGTCAAGCTTCACGACCAGCCCTTCAGCCGAAGAAGTTCCGTACGTGCTCCAGCCCCTCGACCAGTGCGTCGATCTCAGCCGGCGTGGAGTACAGATAGAACGACGCTCGCGTGGTCGCCGGAATTCCGTAGCGCAGGCAGACCGGCCGCGCGCAGTGGTGGCCGACCCGCACGGCGATGCCCTGCTCGTCGAGGACCTGGCCCACGTCGTGCGGGTGGATGTCGCCCAGCGTGAAGGAGATGGCCGCGCCGCGGTCCTCGGCCGTGGTGGGGCCGATGATCCTGAGGTCGGGGACTTCCGACAGCCGCTTGACCGCGTACTCGGTGAGCGCGTGCTCGTGGGCGAGGATCTTGTCCATGCCGATCGAGTTCAGGTAGTCGATCGCCGCGCCGAGCCCGACCGCCTGGGCGATCGGGGGCGTGCCCGCCTCGAACTTGTGCGGGGCGGGGGCGTACGTCGACGAGTGCATCGACACGGTCTCGATCATCTCGCCGCCGCCGAGGAAGGGGGGCAGGTCCTCCAGGAGCTCCTGGCGGCCCCACAGCACGCCGATCCCGGTCGGGCCGCACATCTTGTGGCCGGTGAAGGCCACGAAGTCGGCCTGCAGGGCCTGCACGTCCAGCGGCATGTGCGGCGCGGCCTGGGAGGCGTCGACGCAGACCAGGGCGCCGACCTCCTGGGCGCGGCGCACGATCGCCTCGACCGGGTTGAGGGTGCCCAGAATGTTGGAGACCAGCACGAAGGAGACGATCTTCGTCTTCTCGGTGATGATCTCCTCGATGTCGGACAGGTCCAGCCGGCCGTCGTCGGTGAGGCCGAACCACTTCAGCTTCGCGCCCGTGCGCTGCGCGAGCAGCTGCCACGGCACGATGTTGGAGTGGTGCTCCATCTCCGTGATGACGATCTCGGTCTCGGAGTCCACGCGGTAGGGCTCGTCGGCCCAGCCCAGCATGTTCGCCACGAGGTTGAGCGACTCGGAGGCGTTCTTGGTGAAGATCACCTCGTCGCGGCTGGGCGCGTTGATGAACGCGGCGACCTTGTCCCGCGCGCCCTCGTACAGCGCCGTGGCCTCCTCGGCGAGGACGTGCACACCGCGGTGGACGTTGGCGTTGTGCTGCTCGTAGTACTCGGCGAGGACGTCGAGAACCTGGCGAGGAGTCTGCGAGGTCGCCGCGTTGTCGAGGTAGACGAGCTTCTTCCCGTCGTGGAGGACGCGATCCAGGATCGGGAAGTCCTTGCGGAGTGCCTCGGTGTCGAGGAGGCCCGGCAGCTGTGTCACGCGGATGCGCCACCCTTCGTGTATGCCTCGTAGCCCTCGTTCTCCAGCTTGTCCGCGAGCTCGGGGCCGCCGGACTCGACGATCCTGCCGCCGGCGAACACGTGCACGTGGTCGGGCTTGATGTAGCGCAGAATGCGCGTGTAGTGCGTGATCAGCAGGGTGCCGACCTCGCCGGTCTCGCGGACGCGGTTGACGCCCTCGGAGACGACGCGCAGCGCGTCGACGTCGAGGCCGGAGTCGGTCTCGTCGAGGATCGCGATCTTCGGCTTGAGCAGCTCCAGCTGGAGGATCTCGTGCCGCTTCTTCTCACCGCCGGAGAAGCCCTCGTTGACGTTGCGCTCGGCGAAGGAGGGGTCCATGTTGAGGCGCTCCATGGCCTCCTTGACCTCCTTCACCCAGGTGCGCAGCTTGGGGGCCTCGCCGCGGATGGCGGTGGCGGAGGTGCGCAGGAAGTTGCTCACCGACACGCCCGGGACCTCGACCGGGTACTGCATGGCGAGGAACAGGCCGGCGCGGGCGCGCTCGTCGACGGACATCTCCAGGACGTCCTCGCCGTCGAGGGTGACGGTGCCGCCGGTGATCGTGTACTTGGGGTGACCCGCGAGGGAGTAGGCGAGGGTCGACTTGCCCGAGCCGTTGGGGCCCATGATGGCGTGCGTCTCGCCCTGCTTCACGGTGAGGTCGACGCCCTTGAGGATCTCCTTCGTGGCGTTGTCGGCCTCGACGGTGACGTGCAGGTCTCGGATTTCAAGCGTTGCCATGGGTGCCTCAGGACTCCTGGGTGAGGGAGACGAGCACGTCGTCCCCTTCGATCTTTACGGGGTATACGGGGACGGGGCGCGTCGCCGGAAGGGCGTCGGGTTTGCCGGAGCGCAGGTCGAAGCGCGAGCCGTGCAGCCAGCACTCGATGTGGCAGTCGTCGACCTCGCCCTCCGACAGCGAGACGTTCGCGTGCGAGCAGATGTCGTGGATCGCGAACACCTCGCCCTCGGTCTGCACGATGGACAGGGGCGTGCCGTCGAGTTCCACCCGCTTCGGGGTGTCCTCCTCCAGCTCGCTCAGCCCGCAGACGCGTACGAATGCGGTCATGCGACCGACGCCTCCAGCTCCTCCTCGATCTTGGTGATCAGGCGCTCCTCGATGTCCGGGACGCCGATCTGCTGGACCAGTTCGGCGAAGAAGCCGCGGACCACCAGGCGGCGGGCCTCGTGCTCCGGGATGCCGCGGGCCATCAGGTAGAAGAGCTGCTCGTCGTCGAAGCGGCCGGTCGCGGAGGCGTGGCCGGCGCCGACGATCTCGCCGGTCTCGATCTCCAGGTTGGGTACGGAGTCCACGCGCGCCCCGTCCGTGAGGACCAGGTTGCGGTTCATCTCGTACGTGTCGGTGCCCTCGGCCTTGGCCTCGATGAGCACGTCGCCGATCCACACCGCGTGCGCGCTGTCGCCCTGGAGCGCGCCCTTGTAGACGACGTTCGACTTGCAGTGCGGGACGTTGTGGTCGACGAAGAGCCGGTGTTCCTGGTGCTGGCCCTGGTCGGTGAAGTACAGGCCGAACATCTCGACCTCGCCGCCGGGGCCGGCGTAGGTCACGCGCGGGTGCAGCCGGACCAGGTCGCCGCCGAAGGTGACGATGATCGACTTGAAGGAGGCGTCCCGGCCGACGAGGGCGTTGTGCTGGGCCGCGTGCACGGCCTTGTCGTCCCAGTCCTGGACGGAGACGACGGTCAGCTTGGCGCCGTCGCCCAGCAGGTAGTCGACGTTGGCGGCGAGCACCGCGTCACCGGTGTGGTCGATGACGACGACGGCCTCGGCGAAGGCGCCCAGCTCGATCACCTGGTGGCCGAAGGCGACCCCGCCCTCGCCGTGCACCGCGATGCGGATCGGCTCGGTGAGCACGGTCTCCTTCGGCACGGTCACGACCGAGGCCTTCTCGAAGGCCGAGTAGGCCTGGGCGGCGACGCGGTCCACCGGGGTGCCCGCCTTGCCCAGCCGCGCGTCGTCGCGGCCCACGGTCTCGACGGTGACGCCCTCGGGGGCCTGGACGTCGACCTTCACACCGTCGCCGGTGGCGACGGCGGAGCCGTCGTGCAGGCCGCGCAGGCGCTCCAGGGGGGTGAACCGCCACTCCTCCTCGCGGCCGTGCGGGACCGGGAAGTCCGTCACGTCGAACGAGGGGGGCGCGCTCATCCGCGAGACGACGGTCGACTCCGCGGCGACCGCGATCGAGCCCGCGGTGGTGGACCCCACGGGTGGGGGTCCCCCCGCTCGAGCGGAGCCGAGAGTGGGGGAGTTCTGGGCCTCAGCCATGGCTGTCGTAGTGCTCTCTTTCCTGAGTAAGACGTGTGCGGGCGAGGGTGGGGGTCAGCCGACCGCGCCCTCCATCTGCAGCTCGATCAGCCGGTTGAGCTCCAGCGCGTACTCCATGGGCAGCTCCTTGGCGATCGGCTCGACGAAGCCGCGCACGATCATCGCCATCGCCTCGTCCTCGGACAGGCCGCGGCTCATCAGGTAGAAGAGCTGGTCCTCGGAGACCTTGGAGACGGTCGCCTCGTGGCCCATGGACACGTCGTCCTCACGGACGTCCACGTAGGGGTAGGTGTCGGACCGGGAGATCGTGTCGACGAGCAGCGCGTCGCACAGCACGTTGGACTTGGAGCCGGGGGCGCCCTCGCCGATCTCGATCAGACCGCGGTAGGAGGTACGGCCACCGCCGCGCGCCACCGACTTGGAGACGATGTTCGAGGACGTGTTGGGGGCCATGTGGACCATCTTGGCGCCCGCGTCCTGGTGCTGGCCCTCGCCCGCGAAGGCGATGGAGAGGGTCTCGCCCTTGGCGTGCTCGCCCATCAGGTAGACGGCCGGGTACTTCATCGTCACCTTGGAGCCGATGTTGCCGTCGATCCACTCCATGGTGGCGCCCTCGTAGGCGACGGCGCGCTTGGTGACCAGGTTGTAGACGTTGTTCGACCAGTTCTGGATGGTCGTGTAGCGGCAGCGGGCGTTCTTCTTGACGATGATCTCGACGACCGCGCTGTGCAGCGAGTCCGACTTGTAGATCGGGGCCGTACAACCCTCGACGTAGTGCACGTAGGCGCCCTCGTCGACGATGATCAGGGTCCGCTCGAACTGGCCCATGTTCTCCGTGTTGATGCGGAAGTAGGCCTGGAGCGGGATCTCCACGTGCACGCCCTTCGGCACGTAGATGAAGGAACCGCCCGACCACACGGCCGTGTTCAGCGCGGCGAACTTGTTGTCGCCGGCCGGGATGACCGTGCCGAAGTACTCCTTGAAGAGCTCCGGGTGCTCCTTCAGGGCCGTGTCGGTGTCCAGGAAGATGACGCCCTGCTCCTCCAGGTCCTCGCGGATCTGGTGGTAGACGACCTCCGACTCGTACTGGGCGGCGACACCGGCGACGAGGCGCTTCTTCTCGGCCTCGGGGATGCCCAGCTTGTCGTAGGTGTTCTTGATGTCCTCGGGCAGGTCCTCCCAGGACTCCGCCTGCTTCTCCGTGGACCGCACGAAGTACTTGATGTTGTCGAAGTCGATGCCCGACAGGTCCGAGCCCCAGTTGGGCATGGGCTTCTTCTCGAACAGGCGCAGGCCCTTGAGGCGGAGCTTGGTCATCCACTCCGGCTCGTCCTTCTTGGCGGAGATGTCCCGGACGACGTCCTCGTTCAGGCCGCGACGCGCCGACGCACCGGCCTCGTCCCGGTCGGCCCAGCCGTATTCGTACTTGCCCAGGCCCTCGAGCTCAGGGTGGGCAGTCTCCGTGGGGAGAGTCATGCGGGGTTCCTCCCGGCCGTGCTTGCAGATGCGTTCTGGCTGTGGTGATCAGTCGTGGAAGTCTTGGGGATGAACGTCGTGCAGACGCCGTCGCCGTGCGCGATGGTCGCCAGCCGCTGCACATGCGTACCGAGGAGCTCGGCGAAAAATTCCGTCTCGGCCTCGCACAGCTGCGGGAACTGTTCGGCGACGTGGGCGACCGGGCAGTGGTGCTGGCAGAGCTGCTCGCCCTTCTGCGGGTGCGGCGCGCTGCGCGCCGTAGCAGCGTACCCGTCCGCGCTCAGGGCCCTGGCCAGCGCCTCTGTCCGCGTCTCCGGGGTGGCCGCCTCGATCGCCTTGCGGTACGCCTGCGCCTGGGCGCGGACCCGGGCCCGGGCGAAGGCGGCGACCGCCTGCTCCCCGCCCTCCTGCTGGGCGATCCAGCGCAGCGCGTCCGTCGCGAGCTTGTCGTAGGACTGGTCGAAGGCGTCCCGTCCGCAGTCCGTCAGCGCGAACACCTTGGCCGGCCGGCCGCGCGTGCGCGTGCCGTACACCCGGCGCTCCCGCGCTTCGACGACACCGTCGGCCACCAGGGCGTCGAGGTGCCGGCGCACGGCCGCCTGGGTGAGTCCCAGCCGCTCGGCGAGTTCGGCGACGGTCGACGGGCCGTGGTCCAGGACGGACCGCGCGACCCGGTTGCGGGTGGACCGCTCCCCGGTCGCGAGTTCCTCAGGAGCCGCGCCGACGTTTTTCACAACGTCATTGTTGCGTAATTCCGCCGACCCGGGCAAGCCGCCCCCGAACCGCCCGGCGGTGCCGTACGTCACTTAGGCAGACCTAATTGACCTGCGGAAACGATCTTCGGCGCCTCGGGCCGGCAGGAGGCGCACGCCTGTGAGCGGTGGGGCTCATGTGGCGAGAATGCCGCAGAGATCATACTTTCTAGATACATGCCCTCATCCGCCGGGAATGCGATGAACTCTCCGCACGGATTCGTCCACGTCCTCGTCATCGAGGACGAACACGACGTCAGCGACCTGCTGAAGCGGCACCTCACCGCGCTGGGCTGCAGCGTGAGAATCGCCGCCTCGGGCGAGGAAGGGCTGGACCTGGCGTTCGCCGACCCTCCGGACGTGGCGATCGTGGACGTGTTGCTGCCCGGGATCGACGGGCGGGAGGTCATCCGCAGACTGCGAGCGGACGAGCGGACGAAGCGCTGCCACGTCGTCGTCTCCTCCGTGCTCGACCGGGACGACCTGGTCCCACTCCCGGCGGACGACCTGCTGGCCAAGCCGTTCCGGCAGGCGGCGGTGGCACGACTGCTCACCTCCTACCGGAGCTCCGTATCGCAGCAGGAGGACTGATGGCTCGTGTCCTGATAGCCGACGACGACGCCGACATCCGGGACCTCGTGGCATTCAAGTTGGTGCAGAGCGGTCATGAGGTGACGGCAGTGGAGGACGGCATGGCCGCGCTTCGAGCGGTGCGGGAGCGGCCTTTCGATCTCGTGCTCCTCGACATCCGGATGCCGGGGATGTCGGGACTGGACATCTGCCGCGCGGTGCGCGCGGCCCCCGACACCGCCTCGCTCCCCGTCATCCTGATCACCGCGCGGTCCCAGGAGGGAGACGTCGAGCTCGGCTTCGCCGCGGGCGCCGACGACTACATCGTCAAGCCGTTCAGCCCTCGGGAGCTGTCCAGCCGCGTCACCGCGATGCTCAGCCGGGTAGAGCGGTGATCTCGCTCGGCTTGGTGACACAGGCCCTGGTGTACCTGCTGGCCCTCGCGCTGGCCCTGAGCCTGCTGATCACGGGAATCCGCAGCGTGCGCACCTACCGGCAGAACCGACGCCGGCGGATCGCGGCGCCGGTGCGTGCTCTGCTCCTGGAACTGCTGTGCGCGGCGGAGGACGAGCAGAGCGCGTTGCTGGACCGCATCACACGTGTCGACAAGCGGACGTGGAAGGCGCTGGAACCGACCGTCGCGTCGATGCTCGGCAAGGTCTCCGGACGAGCGCGCACGACCCTGGTCCTGCTGTACGAGCGGCGCGGATCCCCGGCGGACGCCGTCGCCCGGCTGCGCAGCCGCAGCGCGGTCCGACGGGGGCGCGCCGCGCAGGTGCTCGGTCAGCTGCGCCACCGCCCGGCGGCCCCGTCGCTGTGCCGCCTGCTCGACGACCCGGACCGGGAGGTGCGGCTGACCGCGGCGCGGGCGCTGGGCCGTATCGGTGACCCCGTGGCCGTACCGCGCCTGCTGGCCTGCCTGCACGGGGCGCGCACCGTGCCGCCCGCGGTGGTCACCGCCGCGCTGGCCGCCCTCGGCCCGGACGCGTGGCCCGGCGCCGCTGCGGGGCTGCGGGACCCGGCGCCCCTGGCCCGGGCCGTGGCCGTCGAAGTTCTGGGGGTCACCGGCGCGATCACCCAGACCCCCGGCATCGTCCGTGCGCTGCGGGAGGATCCCGAGACCGAGGTCCGGATCCGCGCGGCGCGCGCCCTGGGCAGGCTGGGCATGCCCGACGGCCTGGAGCCGCTGCTGGCGGCCATCCGGCCCGGTGAGCCCTACGCCCTGCGCATCGTGGCCGCCGGGGCGCTGGGCAGTCTGGGAGCCACGGCGGCGACAGACCCGCTGGCGGAGGTGCTCGGTGACGCCGACCCGCATGTGGCAGGCACCGCGGCGCGAGCGCTGCTGCGGCTCGGCCCGGCCGGTGCGGCGGCGCTGCGTGAGGCCGCCGACGGCCGTTCGGGCGTGCGGGCCGCCGCCCAGGCCCGGGCCGTCCTCGCGGAGGCGGCCGTCGGCGGCACCCGCCAGGACGTCCTGGTGGAGGTGGCCCTGTGAGTACGGGGGCGGACGGCCCGATGCACGCGGCACACGTCGAGATGTGGGACGGGGTGCTCGGCACGCTGCACGGCCTGATCGCGGTGTGCGACACCGGCATCATCCTGTACTTCCTGGCCATCAACACCGGCTATCTGGTGCTGATCGTCCTCGCCCTCGCCGAGCTCGTCAGGAGGATGCGCCGGTCACCGTTCGCCGGCTACGAGGACGCCGCCGCCAGCCCGTTCACCCCTCCGATCTCGGTGATCATGCCCGCGTACAACGAGGCGGCGGGCATCACGGACGCCGTGCGGGCCATGCTGCTGCTGCACTACCCGGTGTTCGAGGTCATCGTCGTCGACGACGGCTCCACCGACGGCACGCTCGACGCCCTGGTCGAGGCCTTCGACCTCGCCGAGGTGGACCACGTCGTCCCCGAGGACGTCCCCATGCGGGGCAAGGTCACGTCCCTGCACCTGCCGAGGGGAGGTCCGGTGCCCGTGGTGGTGGCCCGCAAGGAGAACGGCGGCAAGGCCGACGCGCTCAACGTCGGGATCAACCTGGCCCGCTACCCGCTGGTGTGCATGGTGGACGCCGACTCCATCCTGGACTCCCAGTCCCTGCTCTCCGTCGCCAAACCGTTCAGCGACGACCCGCTGCGGGTGGTGGCGACAGGGGGTGTGGTCGGCATCGCCAACGGCTGCACCGTCGAGGCCGGGCGCGTGGTCGACGTGCACGTCCCCAGGGACCCGCTCGGACGTGCGCAGGTCGTCGAGTACCTGCGCGGTTTCTTCCTCGGCCGTACCGGCTGGTCCAAGGTGGGCGGACTGCTGATCATCGCCGGTGCCTTCGGCCTGTTCCGGCGGGACGCGGTGGTGGCGGTCGGCGGCATGGACCCGGACTGCATCGGCGAGGACGCGGAACTGGTCGTACGCCTCCACCGGCACCTGCGCGAGCAGGGCCGCCGTCATCGCGACTACCGCATCGTCTTCGTCACCGAGCCGATCTCCTGGAGCGAGGCGCCCGCCACGCTGCGGGTCCTCGGGCGCCAGCGGCGCCGGTGGCAGCGGGGTCTGACGGAGATCCTGCTCAAACACCGCCGCATGATCGGCAACCCACGCTACGGCCGCGTCGGGCTGGTGGCCATGCCGTTCTACGTGCTCTTCGAGCTGATCGCCCCCCTGGTGGAACTCTCCGGTCTGGTGCTGGTGCCGCTGAGCGTGCTGATCGGCGCGGTCAACGCCGGCTTCCTGTGGCGTTTCCTGCTCGCCGCCTACGCCTACGCGGTGATCGTCGGGCTGGTGTCGGTCGCGGTCGAGGAGTACGCCTACCACCGCTTCTCACGGTGGCGGGACGTGTGGGGCGTCCTCGTCGGCACGATCGTCGAGAACCTGGGCTACCGCCAGTTCACGGCTTGGTGGCGGTTGCGCGGCATGTGGGACGCGCTGCACAGGGCGCCGCAGGTGTGGGGCTCGATGCAACGCAGCGGATTCGGCCCGCCCCAGCCGGACCGGAAGGGCGGTGATGGGCTGTGAGGATCACCACCGCACGACGTGACGCGTCCGTGGCACGACGCCTCAGCCTGGCCTTCGGCCTGCTGATCGCTGTGCTCCTGGTCGTGGGAGCAGGGGCACTGGCGATGTCCCGGGTGGCGGACGACATGCACACCCGGAGCTACCGGCTGCAGCCGGTACTCCGCGAGAACGTCCGGGTGCGCGACCAGGTGACCCGCATGAACCGTGCCGTGCGCACCTATCTGCTCACCGGTGACGCGGCCGCGCGCAGCAGCTACCGCCAGATGCGCGACGAGCCCTTCGCCACCCTGGCCCACGCGCGCCGGGTCGCTCCCGCCTGGGCCCTCCCCGACCTCGCGGCGCAGGAACGGCGCCTGCGTGTCTACGTGCGGCTCGCCGACCAGCAGGCGAACAGCAGCCCCGGCAGCGCCGACGCTCGCCGGCTGACCGCCGAGGCCGGCCCGCGGCTCGCGGACTTCGACAGCGCCAACCAGCGGCTCGAGGCACGGCTCACCCGCGACATGCAGCGGCTGGAGGACGGAGCCGACAGGTTCCTCGACGGCAGCACCGTGGCCATCGGCATCCTCCTGGCGGCGGGCGGGGTGCTGGCCCTGTTCACGGCGGTGCACACCACCCGCGCCCTGACCGGACCGCTGCAGAGCACCGCCGCGACCCTGGGCCGGCTGGCCTCCGGCGAGCACTCGGCACGCGCGCGGGAGGCGGGCCCGAGCGAGATCAGGGCGGTGGCGAGGGCGGTGAACGCGCTCGCGGACGAGAGCGGCCGGCTGCGCGCCGTGGAGCAGGAGCGCCGCAGGCTGTCCCAGGCCGCCCGGGAGACCGGCATCCGGATCAGGGACCGGCTCGACGTCGACTACGTCCTCGACACCGCGTGCACGGGTATCGGTGAGGTCCTGGCCGCCGACTACGTCTTCATCCTCCTCGCCGAGGACGACGGCTCGGCGTTTCCCGTGGTCCGGGTGTGGTCCGCGGAGCGGGGCCTGCTGCCGGAGGACGAGGGGAGGAGCACTCCGACGCTGCCGGCGGACGTGGTCCGCGACCACTACCGGCGGGGCACGGTCTGGCTGATCACCGACATGCCCCGCTATGTGTCCGACGCCACGCCGATGCCGGGCGCCCCCGGCTCCTTCGGGAGGGACGGCATGCCCGTCGAGAACCGCACCGCCGCCGCAGCGATGAGGCTGGACTCGGTGGTGATCACGCCCATCGGCGTGGGAGAGGAACCGATCGGTGCCGTGGCTGTGGCGCGTACCAGCGCGGACCGCCCCTGGCGACAGGTGGACATCGAGATCGCCGAGTCCATGGCCAGCGGCCTCGGCCGGGCCCTGCACACCGCCCTGCTGTACGAGCAGGAGTCGACTCTGGTGGAGAAGCTGCGTGCCCTGGACAAGGCCAAGAGCGACTTCCTGTCCACCGTCTCGCACGAGCTGCGCACTCCGCTGACCAGCATCGTGGGGTACATCGAGTTGCTGAAGGACGAGGAGACCGGTCCGCTCACCCCGCCTCAGCTGCGCATGCTCGACGTCGTCGACCGCAATGCCAACCGCCTGCGGGCGCTCATCGAGGATCTGCTGACCCTGTCCCGTATCGAGTCGGGGGCGTTCGGCTCCCGGAAGGAACCGGTCGATCTGTGCCGCCTCGTCGCGTCGGCCACCGACGCGATCCGGCCGGCGGCCGACGCTGCCTGCGTCGGCGTGGAGACGCACTGTCCCCGCCGGCCCCTGGTGCTGGAGGCGGACAGCGACCAGCTCGACCGGGTCCTGATGAACCTGCTGTCCAACGCAGTGAAGTTCACCCCGCGGGGCGGCAAGGTCACCGTACGTGCCGAGGCCCGGGACGGCCAGGCGGTCCTGAGCGTCAGCGACACCGGCATCGGCATCCCGGCGGCCGAGCAGGAGAAGCTCTTCCAGCGGTTCTTCCGCGCGTCGAACGCTACGGAGTCGGCCATTCCGGGCACCGGTCTCGGCCTCACCATCGTCCGGACGATCGTGGAGAACCACGGCGGCGAGATGACCGTCGACTCCCGGGAGGGAAACGGCACCACCTTCACCGCCCGGTTGCCGATCAGTCCCCCGGGCGGGGCGGCTGTCCCGCCGTGAGCCGCTGCGCCCGGTACGGGGTGGTTCAGACGGTGTCCTCGAAGGTCACCCCCCGCGTCCGGTAGTCGGCGACGACGGCCTGCACCTCGGACGGGCTGAGCACCTGGTCCTGGGCGAAGTACACGTAGTCGACCTTCTGCTCGTACGCGCGTGTCTTCCGGCTGCTGATCCCCAGCAGATTGATCAGCCAGTGGTTGAAGCGGATGCTCATCGTCGACTCGGGCAGGTACGGCTCGCTGTGCGTGGCGAACACCCGGCCGTCGATGAAGTAGGTCACGGCGGTGCTGTCGACCGTGATGACCAGGTCGTGCCATCCGGCGAAGCTCGCGCGCTCCTGGGTGCTGACGTTCTCCTCCTGGGGCGGGTCCTCCGAGTAGGTCTCCCAGGAGGTCGCGAGCAGTGCGCTGCCGGGGATGCCCCACCCCCCGTTGGGCAGGTACTCGAAGTCGAGTTCGCTGTAGGACGGGTCCATCGGGTAGGCCAGCGGCGAGATGGTGAAGAACGTCTGCACCATGCGGTCGCCGTCCGGGCCGTAGATCGGCACGTCGCTGAACTGGACCCGTGCGGCATAGGTGCCGTGGAGGAACTTGCGCTGCTGGTAGATCTCGGTGTGCTCGGTGCCGGCCGCCGTGCCGTTGGTGCCGGAGCGCATCGTCATGATCGAGTTTCCGGACACGGTGGCGAAGGTGATGTTCTGCGGCCTCCACGTGGCACCGGGCACACCCGGGCCGCCCTGGCCGGACCGCAGGGTCCAGCCGTGCTGGGTGAGTTGCGGATCGAGGTAGCCGGTGTAGTCGAAGTCGTCGAACAGTGCCGGACCGACGACGGGCTGGGCGGCCGCGCGCGGGGCCGGGAGGGCGACGAGGGCCGCGCCCAGCAACCCGAAGGCGACGAGGCCGGCCGCGGCCCTCATCCGTGAGAGCAGAACGTGTCTGAGCATCAGTCAACTGCCTTTCCCTGGACTCCAGAAGGCGTCCGCTGCCCGACCTGTGCGGACCACGGCCAGTGAAGCATCGTCAGAAGATCACAATGGGGCGGATATGACCGGTTCACCCAGACAGCCCAATGCCGCCGGTGGCGGGTCCCGGGATGCGCGGCAGCGGCCGGAGGTCAGCTCCGGGCCCGCTGGGCCACGGTGACCGTCTCGGCCGGTGCTGCCGCGGTTCAGCTCAGGCGAACGGCGCCCTTGACGACCAGATAGACGCCGAAGGCCAGGCAGATGGCCATGCCGATGGCGCGGCTGTGCCGTTTCGCCGCGGCCAGCAGCGGGGTGAGCACCGATTGCGCCTGGGCGGGGGCGATCAGGTACAGCACGAGCGGCACGAGCACCGCGAGCAGCGCCAGCACCACGGCGATCGCCAGGACGACCACCTGGTCGGCCGTCGACACGGAGGCGCTGAGGGCGATCTCCTTCACCGCGGGCACGAACAGCGCCAGGCTGGAGAAGTTCACCGCCATCAGGCCCGCCCCGAGCGCGGCGCAGGCCGCCGGGCTCGTCACGGCGCGGTGCCTGCGGCGGTGTTCCGTGCGCGCCGGTACGAGCGCGGCGCGCACGGCCAGCAGGAGCAGGAGCAGGCCGAAGACGAGGTCGACGACCGGCGAGATCCTGACATGCCCCTGTCCGCGGGTGCCACGGAAGAGGACGAGCCCGGCCGCCCCGATGACAGCCAGCGGAACTGCGGCCCCCACAGCGAACGCGCCCGCCCGCCGACGCGCCCGGACCGGATCCGACAGCAGCACGACGGCCGCCACGAAGAGAGTCGGGCTGACCGCGGCTCCCAGAGCCAGCGGCAGTACTTTGGCCAGCAGTGTCGTCACAGGGCCAGTCAACGATGATCCGCGGCCGTGTCGGCGCGGACACGCCTGGTCCGGCGGTGGCGTCACCCACCGAGTCGGCTCAGGCAGGGGCATCACCAACCCCCCCGCCCCGGGCCGCGGGCCGGTACCTAGACTCGCATCCATGCGAAGTGAGCCCGTGGTCCAGGTCCAGGCCCTGGTGAAGCGGTACGGTACGAAGACCGCGGTGGACGGGCTCGACCTGGTGGCCCGCCAGGGCGTGACCGCCGTGCTCGGCCCCAACGGGGCGGGCAAGACGACCACGGTCGAGACCTGCGAGGGGTACCGCGAGCCGGACTCCGGCACGGTACGCGTCCTGGGCCTCGACCCGGTGAGCCAGTCCGCCGCACTGCGCCCGCGGATCGGCGTGATGCTCCAGTCCGGGGGCGTCTACTCGGGCGCCCGCGCGGACGAGATGCTCCGCCATGTCGCCAAGCTGCACGCGCACCCGCTGGACGTGGACGCGCTGATCGAGCGGCTCGGGCTCGGCTCGTGCGGCCGTACGGCGTACCGGCGGCTGTCGGGCGGGCAGCAGCAGCGGCTCGCGCTGGCGATGGCCGTGGTGGGGCGCCCGGAGCTGGTGTTCCTGGACGAGCCGACCGCCGGCCTCGACCCGCAGGCCCGCCGCGCCACCTGGGACCTGGTCCGGGATCTGCGCGCCGACGGCGTCTCGGTGATCCTCACCACCCACCACATGGACGAGGCCGAGCAGCTCGCCGACGACGTGGCGATCATCGACGCGGGCCGGGTCATCGCCCAGGGCTCCCCCGAGGAGCTGTGCCGCGGCGGCGCCGAGAACACCCTGCGCTTCACCGGCCGCCCCGGATTGGACGTGGGTTCCCTGCTCAAGGCGCTGCCCGCCGACTGCTCGGCCGCCGAGCTGACGCCGGGCTCGTACCGGGTGACCGGCAAGGTCGACCCGCAACTGCTGGCCACCGTCACGTCCTGGTGCGCCCAGCACGGGGTGATGCCCGACAGGATCTCGGTCGAACGGCACACGCTCGAGGACGTGTTCTTGGAGCTGACCGGTAAGGAGTTGCGTTCATGATTCCGGCCCGCACGGAGACCGGCCGGGGGTCCGGGGGTCGCCCCCCGGGAAGGCACAGCCTGGAGCTGACCGGTAAGGAGCTGCGTTCGTGACCGCCACCGGTACCGGGATGTACACGCCGAAGCCCGGCGCTGCGCCCCTCCCCCGCATGATCGCGGCGCAGGCCGCCCTCGAGACGAGGATGCTGCTGCGCAACGGCGAGCAGCTGCTGCTGACGGTCGTGATCCCGACCCTGCTGCTGGTGCTGTTCAGCACGGTCGACATCGTCGACACGGGCGCGGGCGAGGCGGTGGACTTCCTCACGCCCGGCATCCTGGCGCTGGCCGTGATGTCGACGGCCTTCACCGGTCAGGCCATCGCCACGGGTTTCGAACGCCGGTACGGGGTGCTGAAGCGGCTGGCCTCCTCGCCGCTGCCCCGCTGGGGCCTGATGACCGCGAAGACGGCGTCCGTGCTGGTCACGGAGGTCCTGCAGGTGGTCCTGCTGACGGCGATCGCCTTCGCGCTGGGCTGGTCGCCGCACGGGAACCCCTTCGCCGTCCTGCTCCTCCTCGTCGTGGGCACGGCCGCCTTCTCCGGGCTGGGGCTGCTGATGGCGGGCACGCTGAAGGCGGAGGCCACGCTGGCGGCGGCCAACCTGGTGTTCCTGCTGCTGCTGGTGGGCGGCGGGGTGATCGTCCCGCTGGACAAGTTCCCGGACGGGGTGCGGGACGTGCTGGGTCTGCTGCCGGTCTCCGCGCTCTCCGACGGCCTGCGGGACGTGCTCCAGCACGGCGCCGGCCTGCCCTGGGGCGACCTGGGGATCCTGGCCGTCTGGGCGGTCGCGGCCCTGGCGGCGGCCGGCGCGTTCTTCCGCTGGGAGTAGCGGCCGTGGCGGACCCTCGTGAAAGCGTGCACAAGCGGCGGCCTACCATGGACCGCGTGCCGAACCTGACCCGCGCCGACGCCGTGGCGGCCCTGCGCAACCCTCTCGCCTTCATCGCCGCACGCTGGACCCCGCACCCGAGGACCGTCCAGCGGGCGGCCCTGTCCGCGCTCGTGATGTCGGTGGTCATCGTGGTCACCGGCGGAGCCGTACGGCTCACGGGCTCGGGCCTGGGCTGCCCGACCTGGCCCAAGTGCACCGACGACTCGCTCACCGCGACCAGCGCGATGGGCTTCCACGGCGCGATCGAGTTCGGCAACCGCATGCTGACGTACGTGCTGTGCGCGGCCGTCGGCTGGGCGATCATCGCCGCGCGCTCGCAGAAGCCGTACCGGCGCGGCCTGACCCGGCTGGGCTGGGCGCAGTTCTGGATCGTGATGAGCAACGCGGTGCTCGGCGGGATCGTGGTCCTGGTCGGCCTCAACCCGTACACGGTCGCGGCGCACTTCGTGGCGACCTCGGCGCTGATCGCGGTCGCCACGGTGATGTGGCAGCGCACCCGGGAGGGCGACGCGGCGCCCCGTCCGCTGGTCGGCAAGGCCGTGCAGCAGCTGGTGTGGTTCCTGGTCGCGGCGGCCGTGCTGCTGATCCTGGTCGGCACGGTCGTCACCGGGGCCGGGCCGCACGCGGGTGACTCCAGCGAGGTCGAGCGGATGCCGGTCGACTGGGAGACCGTCGCCAAGGTGCACGCCGTGCTGGCCTGGGTCGTGGTGACGCTGACGTTCGCGCTGTGGTTCGTGCTGAAGGCGGTGGACGCGCCGAAGGGCCCGCTGAGCCGGACCCGTGAGCTGTTCCTGGTCCTGCTCGCCCAGGGCGTCCTCGGGTACGTGCAGTACTTCACGGACCTGCCCGAGATCCTGGTCGGCCTGCACATGCTGGGCTCCGCCGTGATGTGGATCTGGGTGCTGCGGCTGGTGCTCGCGCTGCGGGAGCGGCCGGAGGCGGTGGCCGGCCTGCCCGGTCAGGTGACCGAGGCGAGCCTGACCAAGGCGTAGGCCTGCGAGGCGGGCCTCACGACGGCGCGGGGGCCAGCCCGTAGACCCGCTCGGCGTTGCCCGACGCCAGCATGCCCGCCACTCGCTGGGCGTCCGCCAGGGACCACGCCCCCTCGGCGACCCAGGTGCCGAGCACCCGCCCCAGCGCCTCGCGGAACAGCCGCGCCCCCACCACGTGCAGCTCCGGCAGGCCCTGCGCGCCGCTGGAGAAGAGGATCTTGCCGAAGGGGGCCAGTTCCAGGATCTCCGCGAGGACGGTCGCGGCCCGGGCCCCGGTGCGTAGCAGCGCGGCGCCCGCGTCGACGTAGACGTGCGGGAAGACGCCCGCGAGGTGGGCGGCCTGGCGGTGGTAGGGGTAGCCGTGCAGCAGGATCAGGTCGGTGCCCAGCCCGGCCGTGGCCCGGACGAAGTCCGTGAGCAGGACCGGGTCGGTACGGTCGATGCGCAGGCCGGGTGCGGCGAGCCCCGCGTGCAGCTGGAGGGGCAGGCCCGAGGCGACGGCGATCCACAGCAGGTGCCGCAGCAGGACCGGGTCGCTGAGCTCTCCGCCGACGCTGCGGTCCGCCAGCCAGCGGCCGGCCGCTCCGCGTACCTCCCCCGGCCCGGGTGGCTCCGGCGCCAGCGCCAGGCCGTGCCGTACGCCGGCGACGGAGGTGAAGGCCACGGCGTGCGCGGCGGCGCCGTGCACGGACTCGGCGAGGTTGGCGAGGAACGACTCGACGGTGCCGGAGGTGTCGGCGACCTGCTCGGCCAGCAGCTCCAGCCGCACGATCTCATGGGCCTCGGCGCCCCCGGCCGAGGCCAGCTCGGCGGGGCCGGTGAGGTCACCGGGCAGGCCCGTGTCGACCAGGTAGGTGGTGATGCCGCTGCCGCGCAGCAGCCGGCGGCCCGCCTCCAGCACGCCGAGTTCACGGCGTCTGGCCAGGTAGCGGGCGGGGGTGCAGTGCGGCTCCAGGCCCAGCAGGGGCGGGCACCAGCGGCGGACGGCGAAGCCGGTCTGGGTGTCGAAGAGGGTGGTGCCGGGGGCGGGTGGGCCTTCGGTGCGGGCCAGCTGGGCCTCGAAGGTGCCGAGGCCCAGTTCGGTGCGGAGCACTCCGTGGCAGTACTGGTCCACCAGGGACGGCGTTGCGATCATCCGGGCCTCCCCGCGTGGACAGTGCGCTGCCTACCCGTCCTAACGGGTGAAGCGGGGTTGAGGTGGCGCCGGATCGCGCGCGAGGTGCGTGGGGTGCGGCCGCCGGGGCCGCGCGCGCGGCGGAGCCGCACATGGATGCGGCCCCGCGGCCCTGACGGGCGCCGCTCAGCCGCCGAGCTGGATGCCCGCCATCCGCTTCCACTCGTACGGGCCGGTCTGCACCTTGGCCGCGAACTCGCCGTCGAAGGTCTCGTGGCGGGTGATGCCGGCCTTCTCCACCGCCTTCTCGGCGAGCTCGTACGAGGGGGCCACCAGGTCTCCCCAGCCGCCGTCCGCGCCGACGAGGACGATGCGGGCGCCGCGCTCGCCGAGGTGGGCGATCTGGCCCTCGGCGCCGCCGTGCGCCTTGGAGAAGGAGCTGATCCGCTTGGCGAGGCGGGTCACCTTGCGCTCGTCAACCTGCTGCGTGTCTGCCATACCAGGATGCTACTCACGAGTAGATCGACTGGCGAGAGCAGGCCCCTGTGACGTGCGTCAGCGCAGGAAGGGGTCCACCGCCACCGCCACGAACAGCAGCGACACATAGGTGATGGACCAGTGGAACAGCCGCATCTCCTTCAGCTTCGCGCCGGTGACCTCGGCCTTCGCGCGGTTCTGCAGGGCGTGCGCCTCCCACAGCCACCAGCCGCCCGCCGCCAGCGCGACCGCGGTGTAGAACCAGCCGGTGTAGCCGAGCGGGGTGAGCAGCAGGGAGACGGCGACCATGACCCAGCTGTAGATCACGATCTGCTTGGCGACGACCTTGTTGGAGGCCATCACCGGCAGCATCGGCACGCCCACGCGCGCGTAGTCGTCCTTGACCTTCATGGACAGCGGCCAGTAGTGCGGGGGCGTCCAGAAGAAGATCACCAGGAACAGGATGACCGGGGCCCAGGACAGGGAGTCCTTCACGGCCGTCCAGCCGATCAGCACCGGCATACAGCCGGCGATGCCGCCCCAGACGATGTTCTGCGAGGTGCGGCGCTTGAGGATCATCGTGTAGACGACGACGTAGAAGAGGAGCGCGCCGAGGGAGAGCCAGGCCGAGAGCCAGTTGACGGTGAGGCCGAACAGCAGCGTCGAGACGACCGCGAGGCTGATGCCGAAGACCAGGCACTCGCGCGGGCCGACCATGCCGGTGACCAGCGGGCGCTGCGAGGTGCGGTCCATCAGGGCGTCGATGTCCCGGTCGATGTACATGTTGAGCGCGTTGGCGCCGCCCGCGGACAGGTAGCCGCCGATACAGGTGAGCAGCACCAGCTTCAGGTCGGGCACGCCCTGCTCGGCCAGGAACATCACCGGCACGGTGGTGATGAGCAGCAGCTCGATGATCCGCGGCTTGGTCAGCGCCACGAACCCCTTGACACGGGCCCCGAACGGCCGGTGGGCCGGGCTATGGCTCGTCCCGATTACCCCCGCTGGACGGGATTCAACGGCCGTCACGCACACCCCTACAGAGACATCCCAGCGAGCCTCCCCCGTGTGAATGGGCGGTCAAGGCTCGCGCGTACCACGCCACTGTAGACGTTGCCCAGACCGGGACATTCGCGGGGGTCGGGTCGTGTTGGAGCGCACGCCCCGACGTGCGCTTTCCGGCTCGGTTGAGCACCCGGATGAGCGGTTGCGTATTCACCTGTCGAGTGCGATACGGCCAAGTCAGCAGGCGGATGCGAATCCGTGCCCGCAGTCTGGAACGACCCGGAAGTAGGCACGTCGTACGGGGGTAGGCTCGGCTCCGGCCGGTGGGCGCCCCGATACACCGGCATGACGAACATGTGGAGAGGAGCCCTGACCCAGGGTGAGCACCAAGCCGACCACCACAGACCTCGAGTGGACCGAGTTGGACCAGCGGGCCGTCGACACCGCGCGCGTCCTGGCCGCCGACGCCGTACAGAAGGTCGGCAACGGCCATCCGGGTACGGCGATGAGCCTGGCGCCTGCCGCCTACACCCTCTTCCAGAAGGTGATGCGGCACGACCCCTCGGACGCGAACTGGGTCGGACGCGACCGTTTCGTGCTGTCCGCCGGCCACTCGTCCCTGACCCTCTACACCCAGCTGTACCTGGCCGGCTTCGGCCTGGAGCTGGACGACCTGAAGTCCTTCCGGACGTGGGGGTCGAAGACCCCGGGTCACCCGGAGTACGGCCACACCGTGGGGGTGGAGACGACCACCGGTCCGCTGGGCCAGGGTGTCGCCAACGCCGTGGGCATGGCGATGGCGGCCCGCTACGAGCGCGGCCTGTTCGACCCGGACGCGCCCGAGGGCGAGTCCCCGTTCGACCACTTCATCTACTGCATCGCCGGTGACGGCTGCCTGCAGGAGGGCATCTCCGCCGAGGCGTCCTCCCTCGCGGGCCACCAGAAGCTGGGCAACCTGATCCTGCTGTGGGACGACAACCACATCTCGATCGAGGGCGACACCGAGACGGCCGTCTCCGAGGACACGGTCAAGCGGTACGAATCCTACGGCTGGCACGTGCAGCGCGTGGAGCCGAAGGAGAACGGCGACCTGGACCCGGCCGCGATCTACGCGGCGATCCAGCAGGCCAAGGCGGTCACCGACAGGCCGTCCTTCATCGCGATGCGGTCGATCATCGCCTGGCCCGCCCCGAACGCGCAGAACACCGAGGCCGCGCACGGCTCGGCCCTGGGCGAGGACGAGGTCGCGGCCACCAAGCGGGTGCTGGGCTTCGACCCGGAGCAGACCTTCGAGGTCGCCGACGAGGTGATCGCCCACACCCGCAAGGCGATCGAGCGGGGCCAGGCCGCGCGGGCCGTGTGGGACAAGGCGTTCCAGCAGTGGCGGGACAACAACCCCGAGCGGGCCGCCGAGTACGACCGGATCGCCGCCGGGGAACTTCCCCAGGGCTGGGAGGAGAAGGTCCCGGTCTTCGAGCCCGGCAAGGCGGTCGCCACGCGGGCCGCGTCCGGCAAGGTGCTCCAGGCGCTGGGCGCCGTGATCCCGGAGCTGTGGGGCGGCTCGGCCGACCTGGCCGGTTCGAACAACACCACGATCGACAAGACGTCGTCGTTCCTCCCGGCGGACAACCCGCTGCCGGAGGCGGACCCGTACGGCCGCACGATCCACTTCGGCATCCGCGAGCACGCCATGGCCGCGGAGCTGAACGGCATCACCCTGCACGGCAACACCCGCGTCTACGGCGGCACCTTCCTGGTGTTCTCCGACTACATGCGCAACGCGGTGCGCCTGTCGGCCCTGATGCACCTGCCGGTGACGTACGTGTGGACGCACGACTCCATCGGCCTGGGCGAGGACGGCCCCACCCACCAGCCGGTCGAGCACCTGGCCTCGCTGCGCGCCATCCCGGGCCTGAACATCGTGCGCCCGGCCGACGCCAACGAGACCGCGATCGCCTGGCGGGAGATCCTGCGCCGCTGGACGAAGGAGTACGGCAAGGGGCAGCCGCACGGTCTGGCGCTGACCCGCCAGGGGGTGCCGACGTACGAGCCCAACGAGGACGCGGCGCGCGGTGGTTACGTGCTGTTCGAGGCCGAAGGGCCGGAAGGGCAGAACGCAGTGCCCGAGGTGATCCTCATCGCGACGGGTTCCGAGGTGCATGTGGCCGTTGAGGCCCGTGAGCAGCTCCAGGCCGCCGGGGTGCCCACCCGGGTCGTGTCGATGCCGTCGGTGGAGTGGTTCGAGGAGCAGGACCAGGGGTACCGGGACAGCGTCCTGCCGCCGTCCGTCAAGGCACGTGTCGCGGTCGAGGCCGGAGTGGGCCTGACGTGGCACAAGTACGTGGGAGACGCCGGCCGCATCGTTTCCCTGGAGCACTTCGGCGCGTCCGCCGACGGCAAGGTGCTCTTCCGGGAGTACGGCTTCACCGCGGAGAATGTGGCCGCCGTCGCCCGGGAATCGATCGCCGCAGCCCAGCGCTGACGCTCATATACGACACGTAGGAGATGGAATTTCCATGACAGACGCACTCAAGCGCCTCTCCGAGGAAGGCGTCGCGATCTGGCTGGACGACCTGTCGCGCAAGCGGATCACGTCCGGCAACCTCGCCGAGCTGATCGACCAGCAGCACGTCGTGGGCGTCACCACCAACCCGACGATCTTCCAGAAGGCGATCTCCGAGGGCGACGGCTACGACCAGCAGCTCGCCGACCTCGCCGCCCGCGAGGTGACGGTCGAAGAGGCCATTCGCATGATCACCACGGCGGACGTCCGGGACGCCGCCGACATCCTGCGCCCGGTCTTCGACGCCACCGGAGGCAAGGACGGCCGGGTGTCGATCGAGGTCGACCCCCGTCTGGCGCACAACACCCGGGCCACGGTCGCCGAAGCCAAGCAGCTGGCCTGGCTGGTGGACCGGCCCAACACGCTCATCAAGATCCCGGCCACCGAGGCGGGTCTGCCGGCCATCGCCGAGACGATCGCCACGGGCATCAGCGTCAACGTCACGCTGATCTTCTCGCTGGAGCGCTACCGCAAGGTGATGGACGCCTACCTCACCGGCCTGGAGAAGGCCAAGGAGAAGGGTCTGGACCTGTCGCAGATCCACTCCGTGGCGTCCTTCTTCGTCTCCCGCGTCGACACCGAGATCGACAAGCGGATCGACGCGCTGGGCACCGACGAGGCCAAGGCGCTGCGCGGCAAGGCCGCCATCGCCAACGCCCGCCTGGCCTACCAGGCCTACGAGGAGGTCTTCTCCTCCGAGCGCTGGCAGGCGCTGGAGAAGGCGGGCGCCAACAAGCAGCGTCCGCTGTGGGCCTCCACCGGCGTGAAGGACAAGGCGTACCAGGACACCATGTACGTCACCGAGCTGGTCGCGCCGAACACGGTCAACACCATGCCGGAGGCCACCCTGCTGGCCACCGAGGACCACGGCGAGATCACCGGTGACACCGTCGCCGGCACGTACGAGCAGGCCCGCGCCGACCTCGACGCCGTGGAGAAGCTCGGGATCAAGTACGACGACGTGGTGCGGCTGCTCGAGGAGGAGGGCGTCGAGAAGTTCGAGGCGTCCTGGAACGACCTGCTGAAGTCGACCGAGGCCGAGCTCAAGCGCCTCGCCCCCGCGGAGGGCTGAGACCTTGTCGAGCAGCAACCCGCTGCGTGACCCTGCCGACCGACGGCTCCCGCGTATCGCGGGGCCGTCGGGCCTGGTCATCTTCGGCGTCACGGGCGACCTGTCACGGAAGAAGCTCATGCCCGCCGTGTACGACCTCGCCAACCGGGGTCTGCTGCCGCCGGGCTTCTCCCTCGTCGGGTTCGCCCGCCGCGAGTGGGAGCACGAGGACTTCGCGCAGGAGGTCCACGACGCGGTCAAGGAGCACGCGCGCACGCCCTTCCGCGAGGAGGTCTGGCAGCAGCTCGTGCAGGGCATGCGGTTCGTGCAGGGCACGTTCGACGACGACGACGCGTTCGAGCGGCTGCGCTCGACGATCGAGGAGCTGGACAAGGCGCAGGGCACGGGCGGCAACTTCGCCTTCTACCTGTCCGTGCCGCCGTCGGCGTTCCCGGTGGTCATCCAGCAGCTGAAGAAGCACCAGCTGGCCGACCAGAAGAACGGCTCCTGGCGGCGCGCGGTCATCGAGAAGCCCTTCGGTCACGACCTGAAGTCGGCCGAGGAGCTCAACGCGCTCGTCCACGAGGTGTTCGCGCCGGAGCAGGTCTTCCGGATCGACCACTACCTGGGCAAGGAGACCGTCCAGAACATCCTGGCGCTGCGGTTCGCCAACACGATGTTCGAGCCGATCTGGAACCGGTCCTTCGTGGACCATGTGCAGATCACGATGGCGGAGGACATCGGCATCGGCGGCCGGGCCGGCTACTACGACGGCATCGGCGCCGCCCGGGACGTCATCCAGAACCACCTGCTGCAGCTGATGGCGCTCACCGCGATGGAGGAGCCCGCCTCCTTCGACGCGGACGCGCTGGCCGCGGAGAAGACCAAGGTGCTCGGTGCCGTACGGCTGCCGAAGGACCTGGGCCGGGACACCGTACGCGCCCAGTACACGGCCGGCTGGCAGGGCGGCGCGAAGGTCATCGGCTACCTCGACGAGGAGGGCATCGACGCCACCTCGAAGACCGACACCTACGCCGCGATCAAGCTGGGCATCGACAACCGCCGGTGGGCGGGCGTGCCGTTCTACCTGCGCACCGGCAAGCGGCTGGGCCGCCGCGTGACGGAGATCGCGGTCGTCTTCCAGCGCGCCCCGCACTCCCCCTTCGACACCACCGCCACCGAGGAGCTGGGCTCCAACGCGATCGTCATCCGCGTCCAGCCCGACGAGGGCGTGACGGTCCGCTTCGGTTCGAAGGTGCCCGGCACCTCCATGGAGATCCGGGACGTGTCGATGGACTTCGCCTACGGCGAGTCGTTCACGGAGTCCTCGCCGGAGGCGTACGAGCGGCTGATCCTGGACGTCCTGCTCGGCGACTCGAACCTCTTCCCGCGCACCGAGGAGGTCGAGCTGTCCTGGAAGATCCTCGACCCGATCGAGGAGTACTGGGACAAGAACGGCAGGCCCGCCCAGTACCAGGCGGGCACCTGGGGGCCCGTCGAGGCGGACGAGATGCTGGAGCGAGACGGACGGAGCTGGCGCCGGCCATGAAGATAGACCTGACCGACACCACGGCCAGCAAGATCAACAAGGCGCTGGTGCAGGGCCGCCGGGCCATCGGCACGCCGGCCGTCGGCATGGTGCTCACGCTGGTCATCGTCACGGACGAGGAGAACGCCTACGACGCGTTGAAGGCCGCCAACGACGCCTCGCACGAGCATCCCTCGCGCACGCTGGTGGTCATCAGGCGTGTCTCGCGCACGCCCCGCGACCGCACCTCCTCGCGCCTGGACGCGGAGGTGCGGGTCGGCGCGGACGCGGGCAGCGGCGAGACCGTCGTGCTGCGGCTGTACGGCGAGGTGTCCGACCACGCCCAGTCGGTGGTGCTGCCGCTGCTGCTGCCGGACGCGCCGGTGGTGGTGTGGTGGCCGGTGAACGCGCCGCTGGACCCGGCCAAGGACCCGCTCGGCGCCCTCGCCCAGCGGCGGGTGACCGACAGCTACTCGGCGGAGAAGCCCGTGGACGAGCTGCGGGCCCGCGCCGAGAACTACGAGCCCGGCGACACCGATCTGGCCTGGACCCGGATCACCCCCTGGCGTTCCATGCTGGCCGCGGCCCTCGACCAGGTGACCTGCGAGGTCATCTCGGCCGAGGTGACCGGCGAGGAGCACAACCCGAGCGTCGAGCTGCTGGCCATGTGGCTCGCCGACCGGCTGCGCGTGCACGTGCGGCGCGGGGTGTCCGGCGGTCCGGGCCTGACCGAGGTGCGGATGCGGACGACCTGCGGTCCGATCGTCCTGCACCGGCCGGACGGGGCGATGGCCACGCTGTCGCTGGAGGGGCAGCCGGACCGCGCGGTGGCGCTCAAGCGCCGCGAGACCTCCGACCTGATCGCGGAGGAACTGCGGCGGCTCGACCCGGACGACACCTACGCCTCGGCCCTGCGCTTCGGCGTGGACCGCCTGGGCGGGATGGGGACGGTGTCCGAGCCGCGTCCGTGGGACAAGGCACCGGCGCTGCCGATGGCCGCGTCGGCGTCGGCCTCCGAGGAGCCGTCTTCCTCCTCCGGAAGCGAGGCTTCCCCGTCCGAGAGCCCGGCTTCCCCGGCCGAGAGCCCGTCGGACGCGCCAGGCGCGTCGGGCGCCTCCGACGGCGGGGACGGCGACCGGCCGACCCCGGCGCAGATGCCCCCGGTCAAGAAGGCGGCGGCGCAGTGAGCACGGCACCGCAGCTGGTCGTCCACCGCGACAAGGAGCTGATGGCACAGGCCGCGGCGGCCCGGCTGATCACGAAGATCGTGGACGCGCAGACCTCGCGGGGTTCGGCGTCGGTGGTCCTCACGGGCGGCCGCAACGGCAACGGCCTGCTGGCCGCGCTGGCGGCGGCACCGGCCCGGGACGCCGTCGACTGGAGCCGGCTGGACCTGTGGTGGGGCGACGAGCGGTTCCTGCCGGAGGGCGACCCGGACCGCAACGTCACGCAGGCACGCGAGGCCCTGCTGGACGCCGTACCGCTGGACCCCAAGCGCGTGCACGCCATGCCCGCGTCCGACGGTCCGTACGGCCCGGACGTGGACGCGGCGGCGGCCGCGTACGCGGAGGAACTCGCCCGGGCGGCGGCCCCGGAGAACCACGGCCCCGTCCCCACGTTCGACGTGCTGATGCTGGGCGTCGGCCCGGACACGCACGTGGCGTCGCTGTTCCCCGAGCTCCCGGCCGTCCGGGAGACGGAGCGCACGGTGGTCGGCGTGCACGGCGCGCCCAAGCCGCCGCCGACCCGGATCACCCTCACGCTCCCCGCCATCCGCGCGGCCCGCGAGGTGTGGCTGCTGGCCGCCGGCGAGGACAAGGCCCGGGCCGCGACCCTCGCCCTGTCGGGTGCGGGCGAGGTGCAGGCCCCGGCGGCGGGGGCGTACGGCCGCGCCCGCACGCTGTGGCTGCTGGACGCCGCGGCGGCCTCGCACCTGCCGCGCTCGCTGTACCCACCGGCTTCGCCGTGAACGACGACTCGGGCCCCCCGCTCCCGGTGGAGCGGGGGGCCCGAGTCGTGGGAACACGGGGTCGTGCCGGGCTACTTCACCGACCCCGCCATCACCCCCTGCACGAAGTGCCGCTGGAAGGCGAAGAACACCACCACCGGCACGATGAGCGACACGAACGCCCCCGGGGCCAGGACGTCGATGTTGCTGCCGAACTGGCGGATCTGGGACTGCAGTTCCACGGTCAGCGGCTGGGAGGAGCTGTCGGCGAACAGCAGGGCCACCAGCATGTCGTTCCAGACCCACAGGAACTGGAAGATGGCCAGGGAGGCGATCGCGGGCCGGCCCACCGGCAGGACCAGGCGGGTGAAGATGCGCCACTCGCTGCCGCCGTCCATGCGGGCCGCCTCCAGCATCTCCTTCGGCATCTCGGCGAAGTAGTTGCGCAGCAGGAACACCGCGAACGGCAGGCCGTAGGCGACGTGGAAGAGGACGACGCCCGGGATGGTGCCGAACAGACCGAGCTGGCCGAAGAGTTTGGCCACCGGCAGCAGGCCGATCTGGACCGGTACGACCAGCAGCGCCACCACGACCAGGAAGATCGTCTCCCGGCCGGGGAAGTCCAGCCAGGCGAAGGCGTATCCGGCCAGTGCCGCGATGACGACGACCAGGACCGTCGTCGGCACCGAGATCAGCACCGTGTTCCAGAACGCCTGTGTGATGCCCGCGTTCCCCAGCAGCGCCGTGTAGTTGTCGAAGGACAGCTGGCCCGGGCTGGTGAACACCGTCCACCAGCCGCCCTTCGCCGTGTCCTCGGCGGACCGCAGCGAGGAGAGGAACAGCCCGGCCAGCGGTGTCATCCACACCAGGCCGATCACCACCAGGAAGGCCTGCACCAGGCCGTTGCCCAGGTGCCGCCTGACCGCGTTCATCGCTGACTCCTTCGGAAGCGACGGACGTTGAAGACCATGGCCGGGATGACCAGCAGCAGGAGCAGCACGCCGAGCGCGCTGCCCAGGCCCTGGTTGTTGCCGCCGCCGAACGACACCAGCCACATCTGGGTGGCGAGCACGGTCGCGTCCTCCTGCACCGGGCCCGGCGCGATGATGTAGACGAGGTCGAACACCTTCATCACGTTGATGACGAGGGTGACGAAGACGACCGTGAGGACGGGGGCCAGCAGCGGCACCGTGATGCGGCGGAAGATCTGCCACTCGTTCGCGCCGTCCATGCGGGCCGCCTCCAGGGCGTCACGCGGCAGCGTCGACAGGCCCGCGCCGATCAGCACCATCGCGAACCCGGTCCAGATCCACAGGTACGCCCCGATGATCGCGGGGGTGACCAGGGCCGGGCCGAGCCAGGAGATGCCCTCGTAGGGCGGGGCGAAGTTCGACGCGGGGAGCCGGACGGTGTACGAGCCGCCGGGCAGGTCCGCGAAGCGGAAGGAGCCGTCGGGCGCGGTGGTCGCCGAGGCGACCGTCCGCCCGTCGCGGACGGCCTCCACCTTCATCTGCGGCAGGCCGCTCTCCCGCCGGTCGACCTTGCCCTGCTGCCCTCCCCCGCCGGGGGTGAAGTCGAGGTAGACGACACCGCGCAGCTCGCCGGGCGTGGCCTGACGGCCGGCCGCCGGGTAGGCGGGGCGGGCGCCCGCGGGCAGGTCGTCGGGGCGGACGCCGACGAGTCCGAGGGTCACGGTGTCCCCGGGTGACACGCTCCCGCTCGTGCGGTACGCCCCGTCCGCCTCCCGGGTCAGCCCTTGGCCGTCGCGGGCCCGGGCCGTCGGGTAGGAGGAGGTGTCCTCGAAGGCGTCGTGGACGGCGACCACGGCGGCGTTGAGCACGCCCTTGTCGGGGTCCTCGTCGTAGGCGAGCCGGAAGATGATCCCGGCGGCGAGGAAGGACACCGCCATCGGCATGAACAGCAGCAGCTTGAAGGCGGTGGCCCAGCGGACCTTCTCCACCAGCACGGCCAGGATCAGGCCGAGCCCGGTCAGCAGGGCCGGGGCCACGACGACCCAGATCGCGGTGTTGCGGATGGCCTTGAGCGTGGCCGGGTCGCGGAACATCTCCGTGTAGTTCTCGCCGCCCACGAACCGGGTTCCTGAGGCGTCGAAGAAGCTGCGGCCGACCGAGAACAGCACGGGGTAGACGACCAGCGCGCCCAGCAGGAGCAGCGCGGGCAGGACGAACAGCAGGGCGACGATCGTGCCCCGCCGCCGCAGGCGCCGGCCGCGTGCGCTGCCGGGGGCCGGGGCGGCCGGGGGGCTCGTCTCCTTCACCAGGGTCGAGGTCATGGTCAGCCCTGGTACGCCTTGGCCGCGGCGGCCTCGAGCTTCGCCGCGGTGCCCTTCGGGTCGGACGGGTCGCGCAGGAAGTCCTGCAGCAGCTTCCACTCGCCGGCGCCCTTGGTGCCGCCGAACGCGGCCGGGGCCTGGTCGGACATGTCGAAGCGGACCGAGTCACCGGCCTGGACCAGGGACTCGGCGGTGGCGCGGGTGACGTCGTCGCCGTAGGAGGCGAGGTCGAGCTTCTTGTTCGGGGACAGGAAGCCGCCCGCCTCGGCCCACACGGCCGCGGCCTCGGGCGTGGCCAGGTACTCCAGCAGCGCCGTGGCGGCCTTCTGGTTCTTGCCGTCCTTCAGGACGACGGCCGCGTCACCTCCGCTGACCACGGGCGCCTTGCCGCCGCCGACCGCCGGGAAGGGGAAGAAGTTCGCGTCCTCACCGATCGTCTTCCCGAACTGGTCCTTGGCGACGCCGGCCACGAAGTCGCCCTCGTAGACCATGCCGGCCTGGGGCTTCGGGCCGAACACCTTCTCCACCGAGCCGGGGAAGTCGGTGTTCAGGGCGCCCTTCTGGCCGCCCGCGATGAGCTGCTTGTCCTTGAAGAGCTTGCCGAGCGTGCCGAGCGCCTCGACCACCGACGCGTCGGTCCACTTCAGCTTGTGCGCGGCGAGGGCGTCGTACTTCTCGGGCCCGGCCTGGGAGAGGTAGATGTTCTCGAACCAGTCGGTGAGCGTCCAGCCGTCCTGCCCGGCGACGGAGAAGGCGGCGAGCCCGGAGTCGGATACGGTCCGCCCCGCCTTGAGCATCTCCTCGTAGGTCTTCGGCGGCTTGACGCCCGCCTGGGCGAGGGCGTCGGGGCTGTACCAGACGGTCGACTTGTGGGCGGCCTTGAAGTAGAGGCCGTACAGCTTGCCGTCGACGCTGCCGTACTTCTTCCACACGGGGGCGTAGCCGGCGTCCACCGACTGCTCGGTCTTGGGCGACAGCGGCTTGAGCCAGCCCTTGCGCGCGAACTGCTGGAGCACGCCGACCTGCGGGACCATCACGACGTCGGGGGCGTTGCCGCCCTCGATCTTGCTGCCGACGACGGTGGAGACGTTGTCCCCGGTGGAGACGAACTGGGTCTTGGCGCCGGTCTTCTCGCTGAAGGCGTCCAGCACCTTCTGGAAGTTCTTCTGCTCGGTGCCGGACCAGACACCGGCCACGGTGACCGTCTGGCCGCTGAGCGCCTTGTCGCCGCCGCCCGCCGTGACGGGGCCGCCGCCGCAGGCGGTCGTACCGAGCGCCAGGACGAGGGCGGTGCAGCCGGTGAGCAGGGTGGTACGTCGTCGCATCATCGTCGATGTCCCTTCGAGGGGTGGGTGGTGCCGGACGGTCAGAGGTCGTTGATCCACCAGGCGGCCGTGGAGCCGGGCAGGGTCCCGGCCGGGCAGGGGCCGCTGGACAGCAGCGGGGTGCCGGGGACCGGCGCGGGTACAGCGGCGGTGGTGAAGTTGACCGCGCAGACCAGGTCGTCGCCGCGCACGAAGGCCAGGACGCCGGGCGGGGTGTCCAGCCAGCGCAGCGTGCCCTCGCCCAGCTGGGGCAGGGCGCGGCGCAGCTGGAGGCCGTCGCGGTACAGGTGCCAGAAGGAGCGGGTGTCGGCGAGGGCGCGGTCGGTGGCGTACTCGGCGAAGTAGTCGGGCTGCGGCAGCCACGGCTTGGCGCCCTCCGCGCCGGAGGTGAACCCGAACGGGGACGCCTGCCCCGACCAGGGCAGCGGCACCCGGCAGCCGTCGCGGATCCGGGCCCGGCTTCCGGTACGCCGGAAGATCGGGTCGGTGAGCACGTCGTCGGGCAGGTCGACCACCTCGGGCAGTCCGAGCTCCTCGCCCTGGTAGATGTACGCGGCCCCGGGCAGCGCCAGCATCAGCAGCGCGGCGGCCCGGGCCCGGGCGGCGCCGAGGCCGCTGCCGTGCGGGGTGGGTTCGCCGTAGCGGGTGACGGTGCGGACCTGGTCGTGGTTGTTGAGGACCCAGGTGACCGTCGAGCCGGTGCCGGCGATGTCCTGCATGGCCTCGGAGATGACCTTGCGGAAGGCGTCGGCGTCCCAGGGGGCGCTGAGCAGGTCGAAGAAGAAGGCCTGGTGGAGTTCGTCGGGGCGGACGTACTGGGCGTGCTCGCGGGCGGTGGGCACGGACACCTCGCCGACGAGCAGGCGTTCGCGGCCGTCCCGGTCGGCGTACGCGTCGCACAGGGACCGCCAGCGGCGCCACACGTCGTGCACCTCGGGCTGGTTCCAGGCGAGCGGGTTGACCGAGTCGCGGGTGCGGGCGTCGGCCTCGGGGTCGTCCGAGTCGGGCAGCTCCGGGTGCTTGAAGAGACCGGCCGCGACATCGATGCGGAAGCCGTCGACACCCCGGTCCAGCCAGAAGCGCAGGATCCGCTCGAACTCGGCCGGGATCTCGGGGTTGCGCCAGTTCCAGTCGGGCTGCTCGGGCGTGAACATGTGCAGGTACCACTGCCCGGGCCGGCCGTCCGGCTCCGTCACCCGGGTCCAGGCCGGGCCGCCGAACATGGCGTGCCAGTTGTTGGGCGGCTCGCAGCCGTCCGGGCCGCGGCCGTCGGCGAAGTGGAAGCGGGCGCGGGCCGGGCTGCCGGGGCCTGCCGCCAGCGCCTCGCGGAACCAGGGGTGCTCGCTGGAGCAGTGGTTCGGGACGATGTCCAGCAGCACCTTGATCCCCAGCCGGCGGGCGGCCTGGATCAGCAGGTCGAACTCGGCGAGGTCACCGAAGACCGGGTCGACGTCGCAGTAGTCGGACACGTCGTACCCGTGGTCGTGCTGCGGCGACGGATAGAAGGGGCTCAGCCAGATGCCGTCGACCCCGAGCTTCTTCAGGTACGGCAGTCCGGCGCGCACCCCGGCGAGATCGCCGATGCCGTCGCCGGTGCTGTCCAGGAAGCTGCGGACGTACACCTGGTAGATCACTGCGTCGCGCCACCAGTGGTGCCTGTTCAACCCGTTGACCTGTCTCTGTGAAGGGCAGCAGTTATGCATGCATGTTAAGTAGCGGTGTCGCGAGGATGTCAATGAAGTGGGCGGAGGCTCTTGAGCAGTTGACCCGGCAAATACGGACTTATCCCCCCAGAGAGAGTCGAGGTGAGACGTCCGCGTTACCTAACATGTAACTAGGAATGGACTGCTGAGGGAGACCAGCGACTAGCGGCGGGCGACGGCGTCGAGCTCGCGCGCCAGGCGCCGCACGGCCGCCTCGGGCGTCTGCCGCCCGGTCATCGCGTCGTACACGACCGCCTGCACCACCAGGCTGACCTGGTCGTAGTGCGGGCTCTTGGGACGCGGCGCGGCCGCGAGCACGCTCGCGCGCAGGGTCGGCAGGTACGGGAACCTGCCGACCAGCTCGGGGTCCTCGTAGAGGCCGGCCCGCACCGGCGGCAGCGCGCCGCGGGTGAGGACCTGGCGCTGGACGCGCTCGCTGGTGAGGTACGCGATGAGGCGCGCGGCGGAGCCGGGGTGCCGCGCGTGGGTGCTGACGGCCAGGTTGGAGCCGCCGAGGACGCTGGTGCCCGGACCGTGCGGCCCCGGCAGCGGCACCGCGCCCACCTTCCCGGCGACCTTGGACCCCTTGCCGGAGGCGACGACGTACGCGTAGGGCCAGTTGCGCAGGAAGAGCAGCCGGCCGTCCTGGAAGGCCTGCTTGGACTCCTCCTCCTTGTACGTCAGCGCCTCCTTCGGGATCCAGCCCTCGCGCACGCCCCGGGCGAGGAAGCCGATGCCCTCGCGGGCCGCCGCCGAGTCGACGGTGACGCGCTCGCCCTCGTCGCCGAGGATCGTGCCGCCCGCCGAGTAGACGGCCTCGGCCGCGTTGACGGTGAGGCCCTCATACGGCAGGAACTGGCCGGCGTAGCCGTCGAGGCCGTGTTCCGGGGCGATGGTCTTCGCGTACCGCTCCAGTTCGGCCCAGGTGCGGGGCGGCGGGACGCCCTCCTCGGCGAGGACGTCCTTGCGGTAGAGGAGCAGGCCGGCGTTGGTGACGTACGGGACCGCGTACAGCCGTCCGTCGTAGGTCGCCGTGTCCACGACCGGCGGCAGGAAGGACTCCAGCGGGAAACGGTCGCGCGGCAGGGGCCGGATCCAGCCCGCGGCGGCGAACTCCGAGGTCCAGTTGACGTCGATGTTGAGCACGTCGAAGCGGTGGCGGTCGCCGTCGCGCAGGTCGGTGGCCATCTGCGCGCGGGTCTCGTCGGCCGAGTCGGGCAGCTCCACCAGGGTGACCCTCTCCCCGGGGTGGGTCCGGTTCCACCCCTCCAGGAGCGGACCGAGGTAGCCGGTGAGGTCACCGGCGGTCGCGAAGGTGAGCGGGCCGCGGTCCTGGCCGGCGTCGGCGCGCACCCCGGAGGCCGCGTATCCGGTCAGTACGACGACGAGAACGAGGAGGCCCCTACCGGCGGCGCGTATCCACCGCATAGGTTCCTCCTTGGTACACCGGCCACGGGCATCCTCGCTCGGGTCAAGGGCCATGTATACCTGTTAGGTATGCGCGATACTAGGGCCTGGAGCACATTACGCACAGGGTGAGGACAGGAGGACTGCACGCGTGCGCCTGCCCCTCCTGGCACTCCTCGCCCGCGGCCCGGCCCACGGCTACGAGCTCAAGCAGGACCTTGAGCAGTTGCTGGGCTCCGCGTACCCTCAGCCCAACGTCGGCCAGATCTACGTCACCCTCGGCCGTCTCGAGAAGCAGGGACTGATCGAGGGCGAGGACGTCGAGCAGTCCAGCCGGCCCAACAAGAAGGTCTACCACCTCACCGACGCCGGGCGTGCGGCGCTGCGCACCTGGTTCGAGGAGCCCGAGGACGAGCCGCGGGTGCGGGACGAGTTCTTCATGAAGCTGGCCCTCGCCCCGCAGACCGGTCTCGCCGACCAGATCGCCCTCATCAACAAGCAGCGCCGCCAGTACCTGAACACCATGCGGCAGCTGTCGAAGCTGGCCGCCGCCGAAGACCGCGACAACCGCATCGCCCATCTGCTGATCGAGGGCGCGATGCTGCATCTGCAGGCCGACCTCGACTGGCTGGAGAGGTGCCAGGAGGAGCTGGAGGAGCTGGAGTGAGCGACGGTTCCACTGCTGTGCTGCGCGCCGAGGGCCTGGTCAAGACGCATCACGGCGAGGGCGCGCCCGCCCATGCCGTGCGCGGGGTCGACCTGTCCGTACGGTCCGGCGAGTTCGTGGCGATCACCGGCCCGTCCGGCGCCGGGAAGTCGACGCTGCTGCACCTGCTCGGCGGGCTCCAGCGGCCGGACGCGGGCAGCATCTGGCTGGACGGCGAGCGCACCGACGCCTGGAGCGAGGCGCGCTGGGCCGTGGAGCGCAGGAAGCGGATCGGGATCGTCTTCCAGTTCTTCAACCTGGTGTCGAACCTGTCCGTCGCCGACAACGTGGAGCTGCCCGCCCTGCTCGCCGGGGTGCCGCCGAAGCGGGCCCGGGCCGAGCGGGAACGGCTGCTGGCCGAGCTGGGCCTCGCGGGCAAGGAGCGCGGCATGCCGGGCGAGCTGTCCGGCGGCGAGCAGCAGCGGGTGGCCCTCGCCCGGGCGCTGGTCAACCATCCGCCGCTGCTGCTGGCCGACGAGCCGGCCGGCAGCCTGGACAGCAAGGGCACCCGCGAGGTGATGCGGCTGCTGTCCCGCTTCCACCAGCGCGGCCAGACGATCCTGCTGGTCACGCATGACGCGCGGCTGGCGAGCGCGGCGGACCGGGTGATCAGCTTCTTCGACGGGCGGATCGCCGACGACGCCGCCCTGGACGCCTCCCCGCCGCCGCGGCGGTCCGGGATATCCGGTGTGCTGGAACTCAGGGACTGACATGGGGATGTACGTCGGCGCGTCCCCGCGCGGGCCGAGGGGCTGAGGCCGGTGCGAGCCACCCTGCGCTGGGCGCACTCCGATCTGCGTACGCACCGCGGCGAGGCGCTGTTCCTGGTCCTCGCCACCGCGGGCATCGTGGTGTCGCTGCTGCTGGCCACGGCCCTGTTCGGGTACGCCACCAACCCCTGGCAGCGGGTCTTCACCCAGGCGCACGGCGCCCACGTCTGGCTGCACACCTCCGCCACGGCCGACACCGGCAGGCTGGCCGGCCTGGACGGCGTCGAGTCCGTCGCCGGCCCCTACCCCACCGCTTCCGTGACGGTGGCCTCGCGCGGCAGCCGCGCCTCCGTCGAACTGCGCGGTACGGCCGAGCAGCCCTCGGTCGGCCGCCCGCTGCTCACCTCCGGGCACTGGCTGGACGCCGGCACGCCGGACGGCGTGGTGCTGGAGAGCCGGCTGGCCCGGGCGCTGCTGGCCCAGCCCGGTGACACCCTCACCCTGCCCGGCACGGCACGCCGGCTCACCGTCGTGGGCCTCGCCGACAGCGCCGAGCCGCGCTACCGGCCGGGCGAGCAGCCCGGGCTGGTGTGGGCGCTGCCGTCGGCCGTGCCGGGGGCCGACGGGCAGGTGATCGGGCTGCGGCTGACCGACCCCGGCGACACCGACTACGCCGTCCAGCGGGCCGTGACCGTGCTGGGCGCCGGGGCGATCGGCGAGGTGTCCACCTGGAAACAGGCGCGGGCCGAGGCGCAGGGCGACAACCGGCTGCTCGGGCAGGTGCTGGGGCTGTTCGGGGTCGGGGCGCTGATCGCGGCCGGGTTCGCGGTGCACGGCGCGATCGGCACCCGCATCCGCGGCCACCTGCGGGACATCTCCGTGCTGAAGGCGATCGGCTTCACCCCGGGCCAGGTCGTCCGCATCTTCCTGCTGCAGCATCTCGCCTACGCCCTGCTCGGTGCCGTGGCCGCCGCCGCGCTCACCGAAGCGCTGGGCAGCCGTGTCCCGGGGCGGCTCGGCGACGCGGTGGGCGTGTGGCAGGGGCTGCCCGGGCACACGGTGGCGCTGGCCGCGGTGCCGGTGGGCGCGGTGCTGTTCATCGGCGCGACCACGGGGCTCGCGGCCTGGCGGGCGGGGCGGGTGCCGCCGGTGCCGGTGCCCCGGCCGGCCGCGCCGCCGGGCGGACGGCTTACGGGTGTGGCGCGCCGGGCCCTCGGGATGCGGGTGCCGCCCGCGCTGATCCTGGGCTGGCACCAGGCGTTCACCCGCCGTCCCCGCTCTCTGGGCACGGTGGCCCGGCTCGCCCTGCCGCTGCTGCTGGTGGTGGTGGCGATGAGCGCGTGGACCACGATCGACCGTTTCCACAGCAGCCCGGAGCGGGTCGGCCTGCCCACCGCCCTCACCGTCCGCGCCGACGCCTCGCTGAGCGACCGGGACGCCCGCGCCCTGCTGGAACGCGACCCGCAGGTCGCCGCGGCCTACCCGGGCGTGGAGGTCGCGGCCCTTGTGCCGGGCCAGACGGCGACCATCGCGCTGCGCGGCCTCGGCACCCGCGCGCAGCCCTACCCGTACACCCTCGCCGAGGGCCGTGCCGCGCGCGGACCCGACGAGGCAGTGGCCGGGCAGGGACTGCTGGACCTGCTGGACGTGCGGGTCGGCGACTGGGTGCGGATGACGGTCGGGGACCAGCCGCAGATCCTGCACATCGTGGGCCGCAGCATCGAACCGGAGAACGCCGGCCGGGTCGTCTCCACCTCCCTCGACACCCTCCGCGAGAACGACCCCGGCCTGCGCCCGACCCTCTACCAGCTCCGTCTGGCCACCGGCGCCGACCCCCACGAGGTCGCCGACCGCCTGGCCGAGTCCGGGCGCGGCCACCTGGACGTGCACACCGTGACCAACCCGGCCGACGGGCTCTCCCCGCTGCGCGGGGTCGTCCTCGGGCTGATCGCCGTCCTCGCCCTGATCGGGCTCATCGAGCTGCTCACCGCGATCGGCGGAATGGTCCGCGAGGGGGAACGCGACCTGCTCGCCCTGAAGGCGATCGGCCTGTCCCCCCGCCAGATCACCGCCATCACCGTCACGGCCACCGGCTGTACGGCGCTGGCGGCGGTGCTGGTCGCCGCCGCCCTGGGTCTGCCGCTCGCGCACTGGCTGATCGACGCCCAGGGCAGGTCGAGCGGCATCGGGGCGGGGATCGCCCAGGGTCCGCCGCTCCTGCTCCTGCTGCCGCTCGGCGCGGCCGCCGTGCTGATCGCGGCAGCACTCGCCGCCCTGCCCGCGGCCCGGGCGGCCCGCCGCCGGCTGGCGGACACCCTGAGCGCGGTCGCCTGACCGGGGCGCACCGCCCCCGCCAGGTCAGCGACTGCCGGATCCCGGACGGTAGGGGTTGCCGTACGGGTTTCCCGGCGGCGGCGTGCCGCGGGTGCCGTACGGACTCCCCTGCGGCGGCACATACGGCGGTCCCGCCGGAGGCGTCGGCGGCATCGGGGGGAACGGCGGGGGCGGGCCGGGAACGCGGGGCAGGCTCGCCGGGTGCGCTGACAGCCGGATGCCGTACCGGGTCCTCAGGCGCCGCGTCTCCAGTACCGCGATCCCCGTGACCGTCACCGGGGCGCCCAGGATGAACACGACGCCCATCGCCAGGCCGAGGCCGTGCAGGTCGCCCGTGAAGAGGTCGGAGAGGGCCATCAGCCAGGACGTCACCGTGGCGAGCAGCGGAGGCAGGCAGCGGTGCACCGCGGCGGTGCCGAAGAAGTTCCCGGAGATGTGCACGGCGCCGCGCACCACGAAGACGGCCATCCACAGCCCGGCGATGCCGAGCGGCACCACCGCGAGGCCGAACGCCGACGCGTTCTGCAGCAGCAGCACCGCCACGGCGATGGAGCCGACGAAGAGCAGCAGCAGCTTCAGCGAGTTGAACAGCGGCGCCTTCAGGGCACGCACGGTGCCGCCGCGCCGCCACACGGCGAGCATGACGCCGAGGGTGAGCGGCGTGATGAACAACAGGACGGCGGACGCCGTCAGCACGTTCGCCAGGACCTCGGTGAGGGCGAAGCCGCCCTCGAGGAAGGTGTACACGCCGACCGCCGCGACCGCCCCGGCGATCAGCCGGGCCTTCTTCAGATACTCGATCTCCGGGTCGAGCGAGTCGGGTATCCACGCCGGGTGGAACACGGCGCGCGCGGCGTGCTTGGGCCGCAGCAGCTCCCGCGCCGTCAGCCCGCCGCTCGTCCAACTCCCCTGCGAACCAGCCACTTCACTCCCCCGAGACATGGCTTCGTTGATCGCGGGGAGTTTACGGGAAGCGGACGGCGTCGCGCCGCCCGCTTTCCCCTTTCGCCGCGGCCCCGTTCACCGCCGTCCGCGCAGCTCCCGGTACGTGGCCACCAGCGCCTTGGTGGAGGCGTCGAGTCCCGGCACGTCGGCGCCCTCGGTCAGCGCGGGCTCGACGCGCTTGGCGAGCACCTTGCCGAGTTCGACGCCCCACTGGTCGAAGGAGTCGATGTTCCAGATCGCGCCCTGCACGAACACCTTGTGCTCGTAGAGGGCGACCAGCTGGCCGAGCACGGACGGGGTCAGTTCCCGGGCGAGGATCGTGGTCGTCGGGTGGTTGCCCTGGAACGTCTTGTGCGGCACGAGCTCCTCCGGCACCCCCTCGGCGCGCACCTCGTCCGGGGTCTTGCCGAACGCCAGCGCCTGGGTCTGCGCGAAGAAGTTGGCCATCAGCAGGTCGTGCTGCGCCCGGAGCGGGTCGCTCAGCTCGGCGACCGGCTCGGCGAAGCCGATGAAGTCGGCCGGGATGAGCTTGGTGCCCTGGTGGATGAGCTGGTAGTAGGCGTGCTGCCCGTTGGTGCCGGGCGTGCCCCACACGACGGGCCCGGTCTGCCACTCCACCTCGCGCCCGTCCCGGCCGACGTACTTGCCGTTGGACTCCATGTCGAGCTGCTGGAGGTACGCGGTGAACTTCGACAGGTAGTGGCTGTAGGGCAGCCCCGCGTGCGACTCGGCGCCGTGGAAGTTGCCGTACCAGATGCCCAGCAGGCCCAGCAGGAGCGGCACGTTGGACTCGGCGGGCGCGGTGCGGAAGTGCTCGTCGACGATCCGGAACCCGTCGAGCATCTCCCGGAAGCGGTCCGGGCCGATGGCGATCATGAGGGACAGGCCGATCGCGGAGTCGTAGGAGTAGCGTCCGCCGACCCAGTCCCAGAACTCGAACATGTTGGCCGTGTCGATGCCGAACTCGGCGACCTTCTCGGCGTTCGTCGACAGCGCCACGAAGTGCCGGGCGACGGCGGCCTCGTCACCGAGGGCGTCCAGCAGCCAGGTGCGCGCGGAGGTGGCGTTGGTGACCGTCTCGATGGTGGTGAAGGTCTTGGAGGCGATGATGAAGAGGGTCTCGGCCGGATCCAGGTCGCGGATCGCCTCGTGCAGGTCGGCGCCGTCCACGTTGGAGACGAAACGGAACGTCAGCGAGCGGTCGGTGCAGGCGCGCAGCGCCTCGTACGCCATCGCGGGGCCGAGGTCGGAGCCGCCGATGCCGACGTTGACGACGTTGCGGATGCGCTTGCCGGTGTGGCCGGTCCACTCGCCGGAGCGGACCCGGTTCGCGAAGCCGGCCATCTTGTCCAGGACGGCGTGCACCTTCGGCACGACGTTCTCGCCGTCGACCTCGATCACCGCGTCGCGCGGCGCCCGCAGGGCGGTGTGGAGCACGGCCCGGTTCTCGGTGGTGTTGATCTTCTCACCGCGGAACATGGCGTCGCGCAGCGCGAACACGTCGGTGGCGGCGGCCAGCTCGCGCAGCAGCCGCAGCGTCTCGTCGGTGACGAGGTGCTTGGAGTAGTCGACGTACAGGTCGCCGACCCTGAGGGCGTACGCGGTGCCGCGGCCGGGTTCCGCCGCGAAGAGCTCGCGCAGGTGCACCGCGCCGAGCTCCTCGCGGTGCTTGGCCAGAGCGGTCCACTCGGGCATCTGGTTGAGCCTGGTACGGCCGTCTGCGTTCATCTGGGACTTCCGCCTTCTTCCTTGCCTGCCTGTGCTGCTGCGTGCTGCCCCGCTGCCGGTCACCAACCTAATTGATCAGGGGGAAGCAGCCGGCCGCGAGCAGGCCGGGGGTGTGCGCGCAAGCCCGCACCGAAGCCGGACAGCACGGCGGCGCTCCACAGGCACCCCGCGCCGCGCCCAAGACGGCTACGGCCAGGCACCTCTCGGTGCCCGGCCGCCTCTCAACTCCTAGATCTCGCCCCGCAGTTTGGCGAGCGCCTCGGCGAGGATCGCCTCGCCGTCCGCGTCGCTGCGCCGCTCCCGCACATAGGCCAGGTGCGTCTTGTAGGGCTCGGTGCGCGGCGGGTCCGGCGGGTTGTCCCGGTCCTGTCCGGCCGGGAATCCGCAGCGGGGACAGTCCCAGGTTTCGGGCACCTGCGCGTCGCTGGCGAAGCTCGGCTGGGTCTCGTGCCCGTTGGAGCACCAGAAGGAGACGCGCAGCCGCGGCGCGGACTCGCCGCGCTCGGCCTCGCCCATCGGCCCCGCCCCGACCCGGCTTCCTCGGATCGCGTTGCCACTTGCCACGGTCGTAACTCCCTGCGTGATGGTGCCGCGAAGCGAGTCGGCGTTCCGCTTCGCCGCGAGCGCCTCAGTCTACGTAAGGCCCAACGCGCGTCCAGTGATTGGAGTTACAGAGCCCTCACACCCAGACGCAAGCCCCATGATAGGCCGCGCTCAGCTGCGCGCACCGAACATGGGGCTTCAACGGCGGAAAGCGTGCGGAATGTGCGTCCTGGTCAGTTGTTCGCCTTCATCAGAATGCCGAGGACGACAATGCACGCGAACCACAGCAGACCGATCACCACGGTGATCCGGTCGAGGTTGCGCTCGGCGACCGAGGAGCCGCCGACGGAGGACTGCATACCGCCACCGAACATGTCGGAGAGGCCGCCGCCCTTCCCCTTGTGCATCAGCACCAGCAGCATCAGCAGCAGGCTGAAGACGATCAGGGCGATCGAGAACCCCAAAACCACGGCTGGACCAACTTCCTCGGATTCGGATGGACGACGCGGGGCCCAGCACAGTGCTGGACCCCGCAAGGGTACGACGGATCGCCGCTACCGCATACTCACTGGTCGCGGAAGCGCACGATCTTGACGAACTCGTCGGCGTCCAGCGAGGCACCGCCGACCAGGGCGCCGTCGATGTCGGGCTGCGCCATGATCTCGGCGACGTTGCCGGACTTGACCGAGCCGCCGTACTGGATGCGGACCATGCCCGCGGCGTCGTGCGAGTACAGCTCGGCGATCTTGCCGCGGATGGCGGCGCAGACCTCCTGGGCGTCCTCGGCGCCGCAGACCTTGCCGGTGCCGATGGCCCACACGGGCTCGTAGGCGATCACGAGGGTCTCGGCCTGCTCGGCCGGGATGTCCTTCAGGCCGCCCTCGACCTGGGCGAGGGTGTGCGCGACGGCGTTGCCGGCCTCGCGGACGTCCAGCTCCTCGCCGACGCACAGGATCGGGGTCAGGCCGTGCTTGAAGGCGGCCTTGACCTTGGCGTTCACCAGCTCGTCGGTCTCGTTGTGGTACTGGCGGCGCTCGGAGTGGCCGATCACCACGTACGTGCACTTGAGCTTGGCCAGCATCGGGCCGGAGATCTCGCCGGTGTAGGCACCGGAGTCGTGCGCCGAGATGTCCTGGGCGCCGTACTTGATCTTCAGCTTGTCGCCGTCGACCAGGGTCTGTACCGAGCGCAGGTCGGTGAAGGGCGGCAGGACGGCGACCTCGACGGCCTCGTAGTCCTTGTCGGCCAGGGCGAAGGCGAGCTTCTGGACGTGGGCGATGGCCTCGAGGTGGTTGAGGTTCATCTTCCAGTTGCCCGCCATCAGCGGCGTGCGAGTCGTCATGCGGGGTCAGTCCTCCAGTGCGGCGAGGCCGGGGAGCGTCTTGCCCTCGAGGTATTCGAGGGAGGCGCCGCCGCCGGTCGAGATGTGGCCGAATGCGTTCTCGTCGAAGCCCAGGGTGCGGACGGCCGCGGCGGAGTCGCCGCCGCCGACCACGGTGAAGCCCTTGGAGTCGACGAGGGCCTGGGCGACCGCCTTGGTGCCCTCGGCGTAGTCGGGGTGCTCGAAGACGCCCATGGGGCCGTTCCAGAAGACCGTGGCGGCGTCGGCGAGCTTCGAGGCGTACAGCGTGCGGGTCTCGGGGCCGATGTCCAGGCCCTCCTGGTCGGCGGGGATGGCGTCCGCGGCGACGGTGGTGGGGTTGGCCGGGGCCTTGGTCTTCAGGTCGGGGAACTCCCCGGCGACCAGCGCGTCGACCGGCAGGACCAACTCGACGCCCTGCTTCTCGGCGCGCTCCAGGTACTCCTTGACGGCCGGGATCTGGTCCTCCTGGAGGAGGGACTTGCCGACCTCGTAGCCCTTGGCCTTGAGGAAGGTGTAGGCCATGCCGCCGCCGATGAGGAGCCGGTCGGCCTTGCCGAGCAGCTGGTCGATCACGGCGAGCTTGTCGGAGACCTTGGCGCCGCCGAGCGCGACGACGTAGGGCCGCTGGACGTCCTCGGTGAGCTTCTTCAGGACGGCGACCTCCTTGGCGATGAGGTAGCCGGCGGCGTGCGGCAGCCGGGCCGGGAGGTCGTAGACGGAGGCGTGCTTGCGGTGCACCGCGCCGAAGCCGTCGCCGACGTACAGGTCCGCCAGGGCCGCCAGCTGGTCGGCGAAGGCGCCGCGCTCGGCGTCGTCCTTGGCGGTCTCGCCCGGGTTGAAGCGCAGGTTCTCCAGGACGGCGACCTGCCCGTCGGCCAGGCCCGCGACCGTGGAGGTGGCGGACTCGCCGACCGTGTCGGTGGCGAAGGCGACGGCCGAGCCGAGCAGCTCACCCAGGCGGGTCGCGGCGGGGGCGAGGGAGAACGCGGGGTCCGGGGCGCCCTTGGGGCGGCCGAGGTGCGAGGCGACGACCACGCGGGCACCGGCGTCGGCCAGCGCCTTGACGGTGGGCAGCACGGCGCGGATGCGGCCGTCGTCGGTGATGGTGCCGTCGGCGAGCGGCACGTTCAGGTCGGCGCGGACGAAGACCCGCTTGCCCGCGACGCCGTCGGAGAGGAGTTCGTCGATCGTCTTCATGAGGGGGACTCCTGGGAAGAGCTCGTGATCGCTCGGAAGCGCTCGGGATCCAACAGGGCTGAGCTGGACGCGAGTCAGGGCTCGGACAGCGCGGCCGTGCGCTGCCCGAGCCCTGCTCTCACATAGGGTGCCTGCTCTATTGGATCAGAGCTGGTTGCCGACGAAGACCGTCAGGTCGACGAGACGGTTGGAGTAGCCCCACTCGTTGTCGTACCAGCCGATGACCTTCACGTTCTTGCCCTCCTGGACCATGGTCAGGGAGGAGTCGAAGGTGCAGGACGCCGGCGCGTTGACGATGTCGGAGGAGACGATCGGGTCCTCGGTGTACTCGAGGATGCCCTTCAGCTCGCCCTCGGCGGCCTTCTGGAAGGCGGCGTTGACCTCTTCCTTGGTGACCTCGCGGGAGAGCTCGACGACCAGGTCGGTGACCGAGCCGGTCGGGACCGGGACGCGCATGGCCATGCCGTCCAGCTTGCCCTTGAGCTGCGGGAGGACCAGCGAGGTGGCCTTCGCGGCACCCGTGGTGGTCGGGATGATGTTCTCGGCGGCGGCACGGGCGCGGCGCAGGTCCTTGTGCGGGAAGTCCAGGATGCGCTGGTCGTTCGTGTAGGCGTGGACCGTCGTCATCAGGCCCTTGACGATGCCGAAGTTCTCGTCGAGGACCTTGGCCATCGGCGCCACACAGTTGGTGGTGCAGGAGGCGTTGGAGATGACGTGGTGGTTCGCCGCGTCGTACGTGTCGTGGTTGACGCCCATCACGATGGTGACGTCTTCGTTCTTCGCCGGGGCGGAGATGATGACCTTCTTGGCGCCGCCGGCGATGTGCTTCTCGGCGTCTTCCTTCTTGGTGAAGATGCCGGTGGACTCGATGACGATGTCGACGCCCAGCTCGCCCCAGGGGATGTCGGCGGGGTTGCGCTCGGACAGGACCTTGATGGTCTTGCCGTCGACGGTGATGGTGTCCTCGGTGTGCGAGACCTCCTGCTTGAGGCGGCCGAGGATGGTGTCGTACTTCAGCAGGTGAGCGGTGGTCGCGGTGTCACCCAGGTCGTTGACAGCCACGATCTCGATGTCTGCACCCTGCTCCAGCAGCGCGCGGAAGTAGTTACGACCGATGCGGCCAAAGCCGTTGATGCCTACGCGGATCGTCACGAACCGATCTCCTCGTTGGTACGCCGGCTCATCTGTGCCGGCGAGCTGTATGGGATGTCCCCGACCACCCCCGACCCTACCTCCCCGGGGCCGCCGTGGTGACATCGAGTCGCCCCATACACGGCAGGACGGTCCGTACCCGCCAGTAGGGGTACGGACCGCCCGAGCCGGAGGGGCCGACGGGCCAGGGATCACCCGATGTCGTTACCGGGAGTCAGTGCCCGTTGACCGGCGATTCACTCGTCCAGGGCGCGCAGCGCCTTCCTGACCAGTGCCGTGCGGTCGGCCGCGGCGGGCACGTGCTCCAGGCCGAAGCCCAGCAGCACGGTGTCGTCGGTGGTGACCGCCGCGTAGGTCTGGAACAGCGCTCCGGTGCGCGTCCAGTCCTTCCGTACGGCCGGGCTGCCCGCGGGCGGGCCGGCCGCCTTCCAGGCGCCGAGCGAGGTCTCGAAGCCCTCGGTCTCCTTCGCCGTGCCGCCGATCACGAGCGAGGCCTCGTCCGCGAGGACACCGCGGCCGCCGGTGCCCGGGTCGGTGACGTAGCTGATCGACACCTCGACCGTCTTCCCGGCGTAGGCGCTCAGGTCGAAGTTCACCTGCTGCCAGCCGCTGGAGGCGCCGGTGAGGCTGTGCCACGCACCGCTGGTGCCGGTCGCGGTGCAGCCGTCCTGCCCGACGGTGAGGTAGTGCTTCAGCCAGGGGTGCTCGCCGACGTAGAAGCCGCCCGCGCACTCCTCCGGTACGGCGGTGCTGGTCGCGCCGCCCGCCTCGGGCAAGGTGGTCCAGTCGTCGGCACCGGCGGTGTGGGCCTCCACCAGCACGTGGTCGTAGCCGGGCTCGGTGTTCCACAGCAGCCGGGTGCGCAGCGCCGGCTTGTCGGCCGCGCTCACGCCCCTGAGGTCCACGGTCCGCGTCAGGCGCTTGTAGGCGTCGTCGGTGTGCACGGCGGCGGCCATGCCGGAGCCCGCGTAGGGCCCGTACGGGTTGACCGTGCCGGCGAACCTGCCCGCGCCCAAGCTGGCGAACTGCGGGAACGTGTCCGCGGGCAGCTCGTCGGAGGTGACGCCGTAGGTGCCCGCCTTGTCCAGCGGGTTGCCGGGGGCGCCGCCGAGCGCGCCGGTGAAGCCGCCCAGCTTGCCGGAGCCGGTGAAGCCGGTGGCCCCGGGGGTGGAGGCGCGGGTGTAGGCGCCCAGGTAGTACTGGCTGAAGTCGTTCGACAGGACGCCGCCGCCCAGGTCGACGTCGCCGCCCGCCTGCTCGCCGGCCTCGATCAGCTTGCCGCCCTCGTTGAGGAAGGCGCGCAGCTGCAGCTGGGTGGCGATGCCGGGCACGCTCGCGCCGGTGTAGTGGACGACGGTGCCGAAGTGGCTGAGCACGCCGAGCGCGTCGGGTGCGCCCTGCGTGGCGACGTCCCAGACGATCGCGCGACGGCCGTTGGCCTTGAGCGCGTCGACGTACTTCTTGGCCTGTGTGGCGGCCGCGCCCTCCTCGGCGACGACGAGGACGGTCGCGCGGGGCCGCTTCGCCACGGTGTAGGTGAAGTGCTTGCTGGAGACCTTCTTGCCGCTCTTCGTCTTTCCGGTGAACCACACCTCGACCTTGTCGCCGGGGTCGCCGTCGGCGACCTTGGCCCGGTACTCGTCGAAGTACAGGTTGTCCTCACCGCCGTAGGTCTCGCCGCCCTTCCAGGGCCTGAGCGCCCTGGCCTCGGTGCGGCCGCCGTTGACGCGGTACCTCAGCTCCTTGCCGCGCACCGACTTGCGGACGACGACGGAGACCTTCTGGTCGGCGCCGCGCGAGTAGGACGTGGGGAACGCGGCCGGGGTGAAGTCGGCGGCCTTCAGGCCCACCGAGGACGACGGCCGGTCCGGGTGGGAGGCGGTCTCGGCGACGGACAGCGCGAACGGGACGTTCTTCGCGAACTCCTGCTGGATCAGCTTTTCGTCGTCCGGGAAGTTGAAGACCGAGCGGCAGTCGGACGCCTTCCACGCGTCGTTCGGGTCGGCGTCCGAGGCGGTCTGACAGGTCGACATCTCGGGGGTGAACATCGCCGTGCCGTTGACGTTCGCCGCGTGCCCGTCGGCCTCGCCGTTGGTGGTGTACAGCTCGGAGGAGACCTGCGGGTGGTAGCCCGGGACCGCGGGCTTCTCGGGCGTGCCGGCGAGGGCCTTGTAGAGGACGTCGTCCGGGGTGGGCGTGGCGACCTGCCAGCCGACGCCGTACAGGATGAGTTCGGCGGCCGAGTGGTAGTTGATGCCGTACGTGAACCCGATCCGCTTCTCGAAGGCGTCCAGGGCCCGGGTCTCCGGCTCGGAGTTGGGGCCGGCGCCGCGGTAGGTCTGGCTGGTCGGGTTGGGGGACGAGCCCTCGTCGTCGTAGCCCCACTTGTAGGCGAAGTTGCGGTTGAGGTCGACGCCGTCGCCGGTGGTGATGGCGCCGTCGCCGTTGACGTCCCGCAGGTTCTTGCGCCACAGGCGGTTGTCGTCGCCGGAGAAGGTGTAGTCGTAGCCGTCGGGGTTGGCCGACAGGACGAACCACAGCTCGGTGGAGTCGACGATCTTCTTGACGCGCTTGTCGGTCCTGTAGTGGTCCAGGTAGTGGTGCATCAGCCGGCGGGTCATCTCCGGCGTGATCCACTCGCGCGCGTGCTGGTTGGACAGGTACAGCACGGAGGGCTTGGAGCCGTCCTTGGACTTCTTCGCGCCCTTGGTGAGCTTAAGGGCCAGGATGTCCTGGCCCTTGATCGTCTTGCCGATGGAGACGACCTTGGTCAGGCCGGGGTTCTCCTGGGCGGTGCGGAGAATCTCCTCCTTCAGGCCGCCCTTCCCGCTGTACGGGCGGAACACGCCCTGGGCGGCGGCCTCGACGCGCCGTTCCGCCTTGGCGCTCAGGGTGTGCTCCCTGAGGTCGATGCCTTGCTTCTCCAGCTTCTTCGCCTGCTGGTCGGTCAGATACACCTCTACGGTGGCCGTGCCCCGGTCGGGCACCTGCTCGCCGAGTTCGTGGCCGTCCTGGCCGGCCGCCAGCAGCAGGGGCACCTGCTGCTGGGTGACGTCGGCGCGGAAGACCTTGACCTCGTCGGGATCCTGCGAGTCGTCCGGTTGTGCCTGGGCGACGGGTGCGAGGCTCGCTCCACCGAGCAGGAGCGCGCCGACAGCGAGGATCGATCTCGCTCTTCGTCTCATGAACCCCCCTAGCGTGGGTTCGCCACAGCAGCGAACAGATGCCAGGCTCATGACACTTCATGATCGAGTCAAGGGTGCGTCAACGACACGCCGACGCCGGTGCCGATCACCCAATCGGGCGTCTGCACCGGCGTCTTGACTTCGCGTCAGGTGGACTGGGGCAGCGTCAGCGGCGCGCTGTCAGCCCGCGAGGTTGTCGGCCAGTTCCTCGGTGAGGTTGGCTTCCGTGCCGGGAATGCCGAGGTCGGAGGCGCGCTTGTCGGCCATGGCCAGCAGCCGGCGGATCCGGCCGGCCACCGCGTCCTTGGTGAGCGGCGGGTCGGCGAGCGCGCCCAGCTCCTCCAGGGAGGCCTGCTTGTGCTCCATGCGCAGCCGCCCGGCCGCGGCGAGGTGCTCGGGCACGTCGTCACCGAGGATCTCCAGGGCGCGGGCCACCCGCGCACCCGCGGCGACGGCCGCCCGGGCGGAGCGGCGCAGGTTGGCGTCGTCGAAGTTGGCGAGCCGGTTGGCGGTGGCACGCACCTCGCGGCGCATCCGGCGCTCCTCCCAGGCCAGCACCGACTCGTGGGCGCCGAGGCGGGTGAGCAGCGCGCCGATGGCGTCGCCGTCCCGGACGACGACCCGGTCGACGCTGCGCACCTCGCGGGCCTTGGCGGCGATGGACAGGCGCCGGGCGGCACCGACCAGGGCGAGCGCGGCCTCCGGGCCCGGGCAGGTCACCTCGAGGGAGGAGGAGCGGCCGGGCTCGGTGAGCGAACCGTGCGCCAGGAACGCGCCGCGCCAGGCGGCCTCGGCGTCGCAGGTCGCGCCGGAGACCACCTGCGGGGGCAGGCCGCGGATCGGGCGGCCCCGGCCGTCGACCAGGCCGGTCTGGCGGGCCAACTGGTCACCGCCGGCGACGACGCGCACCACGTACCGCGAGCCGCGGCGCAGCCCGCCCGGCGCCATCACGATCAGCTCCGAGCTGTGGCCGAAGATCTCCAGGATGTCCCGCTTGAGGCGGCGGGCCGCCATCGCGGTGTCCAGCTCCGCCTCGATCACGATGCGCCCGCTCACCAGGTGGAGGCCGCCGGCGAACCGCAGGATGGCGGAGACCTCGGCCTTCCTGCAGCAGGTCCGGGTGACGGGGAGCCGGGAGATCTCGTCCTTCACCGCTGGCGTCATCGCCATGGGCCGATCCTTCCATGCATCCGAAAAATACGGTCGTACGCGGCGGCCAGCAGCTCCGGGTCGTGCCGCGGAGTCCCGTCGGTCCGGGCCACCGGCGCCAGCTCGACCGCGGCGCCGAGCCTCTTGGCGGCTTCCACGAGCGCATCGCGATCGGGCACGGCGGCCACGTCGGCCAGCACCACGTCCAGGGCGAGTTTAGGGGCGTGTCGTCCCAAAACCTCCACATGACGCTGCGGGGAGAAGCCCTCGGTTTCTCCCGGCTGCGGGGCGAGGTTCAAGGACAGCACCCGGCGTGCCTTCGTCTGCGTGAGCGCGTCCAGCAGCTCGGGCACCAGCAGGTGCGGGATCACCGAGGAGAACCAGGAGCCGGGGCCGAGCACCACCCAGTCCGCGTCCCGCACGGCCGCCACCGCCTCGGGCACGGCGGGCGGGTCGTGCGGCACGAGGTGCACGGACTGCACCTCGCCGGGGGTGAGGGCCACGGTGGCCTGGCCGCGTACGGTCTCGACGTCGTCCGGGCGGGCCGGGTCATGGCCCTTGACCAGGGCCTGGAGCTCCAGCGGGACGGCGGACATGGGCAGCACGCGCCCGTGCGCGCCCAGCAGCCGGCCCACCAGGTCCAGGGCCTGGACGTGGTCGCCGAGCTGCTCCCACAGGGCGACGATCAGCAGGTTGCCGACCGCGTGGCCGTGCATCTCGCCCTTGGACTGGAAGCGGTGCTGGATGACACGGGCCCAGGTCTGGCCCCAGTCGTCGTCGCCGCACAGCGCGGCCAGCGCCTTGCGCAGGTCGCCGGGGGGCAGCACGCCCAGTTCGTCGCGCAGCCGCCCGCTGGAGCCGCCATCGTCGGCCACGGTGACGACGGCGGTGAGGTCGCCGGTGATCCGGCGCAGCGCGGCGAGCGAGGCCGACAGGCCCATGCCGCCGCCCAGGGCGACGACCTTGGGCTGGGTGCCCCGGCGGCGCGGTCTGCCGCCCCGGGCCTCGGCGGGCCGGCCACCCCTTCCTTCGGGGATCACCTGGCGCAGCCGGCTCAGCCGTGGAGTGCGTCCCGTCATTCGCGTCCCATGTCCCGGTGGACGACCACCGTCTCCACACCCTCGGCCGCGAGCCGGGCGGCGAGCTTCTCCGACATGGCGACCGAGCGGTGCTTGCCGCCCGTGCAGCCGACGGCGATGGTCACATAGCGCTTGCCCTCGCGGCGGTAGCCCGCGGCGATCAGCTGCAGCAGCTCGGAGTACCGGTCCAGGAACTCCTTGGCGCCGGGCTGGTTGAAGACGTACCCGGAGACCTCATCGTTGAGGCCGGTGAACGGGCGCAGCTCGGGGACCCAGTGGGGGTTGGGCAGGAAGCGGCAGTCGACGACGAGGTCGGCGTCGACCGGCAGGCCGTACTTGTAGCCGAAGGACATCACGGTGGCCCGCAGCTCCGGCTCCTCCTCGCCGGCGAACTGGGCGTCCATCTTGGCGCGCAGCTCGTGCACGTTGAGGCTGGAGGTGTCGATCACCAGGTCGGCGTCGCCGCGCAGCTCGCGCAGCAGCTCCCGCTCGGCGGCGATGCCGTCGACGATACGGCCGTCGCCCTGGAGTGGGTGGGGGCGGCGCACCGACTCGAAGCGGCGGACCAGGGCCTCGTCGGAGGACTCCAGGAAGACGATCCGCCGGGTCACCCCGCGCGTGTCGAGGTCGGCGAGGGACTCGCGGAGGTTGTCGAAGAAGCGGCGGCCGCGGACGTCGACGACGACCGCGATGCGGGCCACGTTGCCCTGGGAGCGGGCGCCGAGCTCCACCATGGTGGGGATCAGCGCCGGCGGCAGGTTGTCCACGACGAACCAGCCCAGGTCCTCCAGACACTTGGCGGCCGTGGACCGTCCGGCTCCGGACATGCCGGAGATGATCACCAGCTCGGGGATGGCCGCCTCGGGGACCCCGGCTGCTTCCTTGCCCGTACTCACCTGTGCTCCGTTGTCGTGGCGTGTGTCGCGCTGTGCGCCGTGCCGGCCGGCGTGCTCGCCGGCCGGGCCGGGTGCCCTCCCGTGCTGTGGGGTGGGCGCTGTGTCGTGCTGCGCAGTGGGCGGTGTGTCGTGCTCGGTCATCTCTCCTGCCCCCGTCGTTCGTCCGGAGCCCCCGCGGACACGGGTTCCCCTTCTGGGCCCGCCGTCGTCCCGGGCCCCTCATCTTCCATGATCTCTCCGGTCGCCGTGTTGACGGCGGGGGCGGCCGGTGCCGCCTGGGCGAGGGCGGCGGCGATGGTCTCGGCCGTCTTGCGGCCTATGCCCGGCACCGCGCAGATCTGCTCGACGGTCGCGGACCGCAGCCGCTTCACCGAGCCGAAGTGCTTGAGCAGGGCCTGTTTGCGGGTCTCCCCCAGCCCGGGGACGTCGTCCAGGGGGCCGGAGCGCAGGCGCTTGGCACGCTTGGAACGCTGGTAGGTGATCGCGAACCGGTGGGCCTCGTCACGGACGCGCTGGAGCAGGTACAGGCCCTCGCTGGTGCGGGGCAGGATCACCGGGTCGTCGTCGCCGGGCAGCCAGACCTCCTCCAGTCGCTTGGCGAGGCCGCACACGGCGATGTCGTCGATGCCGAGCTCGTCCAGGGCCCGCCGGGCGGCGGCCACCTGCGGGGCGCCGCCGTCGACGACGACGAGCTGGGGCGGGTAGGCGAACTTCCGGGGACGGCCTTCGTCGTCCTTCAGACCGCTCGCGGACCCGCTGCCGAAGCCGCCCGCGGAGCCGTTACCGACGCCGGCAGCGGAGCCGTTACCGACGCCGGCAGCGGACGCGTTGCCGGGGCTGGCTGCGGATTCGCTGCCGGGGCGCCCCGCGGCCCCGCCGAGGCCACTTTCGGACCCGGTGCCGAGGCCGGCCGCGGAGCCGCTGCCGGGACGTCCCGCGGCCCCGCCGAAACCACTTTCGGACCCGGTGCCGAGGCCGCCTGCGGACCCGCCGCCCGGAACGGTGGCGGACACTCCGAGGCCGGTCGCGGACCCCCCGCCGAGGCCGTCCGGCAGACCGTCGCCGGTCGTGTCGCCGAGGTCGTCGTCCAGCCACTCGCCGCTCTTCTCCTTCTCGGCGAGGTAGCGCCGGAAGCGGCGGGTGATCACCTCGTGCATGGAGCGGACGTCGTCCTGCCCCTCGAAGCCCTTGATCTGGAAACGGCGGTACTCGCTCTTGCGGGCCAGGCCGTCCTCGAAGACGACCATGGAGGCCACGACGTCCTGCCCCTGCAGGTGCGAGATGTCGTAGCACTCGATCCTCAGGGGTGCGCTGTCCAGGTCGAGGGCCTCGGCGATCTCCTCCAGGGCACGCGAGCGCGTGGTCAGGTCGGAGGCACGCTTGGTCTTGTGCAGGGCGAGCGCCTGCTGGGCGTTGCGCTGCACGGTCTCCATGAGCGCCTTCTTGTCGCCGCGCTGCGGGACGCGCAGGGAGACGCCCGAGCCGCGCCGCCCGGCGAGCCACTCCTGGATCGGCTCCACCGGGTCGGGCAGGGCAGGGACCAGCACCTCCCGGGGGACGGCGTCGCCGGTCTCCTCGCCGTAGAGCTGTTGCAGGGCGTGCTCGACGAGGGCGCCGGTGGTGATCTCCTCGACCTTGTCGGTGACCCAGCCGCGCTGGCCGCGCACGCGTCCGCCGCGCACGTGGAAGATCTGCACGGCCGCCTCCAGCTCGTCCTCGGCGACCGCGATCAGGTCCGCGTCGGTGGCGTCCGCGAGCACGACCGCGTTCTTCTCCATGGCCTTCTTCAGGGCCTCGATGTCGTCGCGCAGCCGGGCGGCCCGCTCGTACTCCATCTCCTCGGCCGCCTGCGTCATCTGCTGCTCCAGGCGGCGGATGTACGTGCCGGTGCGGCCGGCCATGAAGTCGCAGAACTCCTCGGCGAGTTCGCGGTGCTCCTCGGCCGAGATCCGCTCCACGCAGGGCGCCGAGCACTTGCCGATGTAACCGAGCAGGCACGGACGGCCCGTACGGGCGGCGTTCTTGAAGACACCGGCCGAGCAGGTCCGGACGGGGAAGACGCGCAGCAGCAGGTCGACCGTGTCGCGGATGGCCCACGCGTGCGCGTACGGCCCGAAGTAGCGCACGCCCTTCTTCTTGTGACCGCGCATCACCTGCACGCGCGGGAACTCCTCGTTCATCGTCACCGCGAGGTACGGGTAGCTCTTGTCGTCGCGGTACTTGACGTTGAACCGGGGGTCGTACTCCTTGATCCAGGAGTACTCCAGCTGGAGCGCCTCGACCTCCGTGGACACCACCGTCCACTCCACGGACGCGGCCGTGGTGACCATCGTGCGGGTACGCGGATGGAGCCCCGCCAGGTCCTGGAAGTAGTTCGCCAGGCGCTGGCGCAGGCTCTTCGCCTTGCCCACGTAGATGACACGGCGGTGCTCGTCGCGGAACCGGTAGACCCCCGGCGAGTCGGGGATCTCTCCCGGCTTGGGGCGGTAGCTGGAGGGGTCGGCCATGTCTCACACCCTACTGGCGCCCACCGACACTCCGACGGGCCTGTGGACAACGCCCGGGGACGGGGTGGGCCGGGCGTGTGTGAAGGCGTAGGGGCAGGACAGGGCGGTGCCCCGGTCCGTCCGGTGGTGGCGGGCCGGTGCACGGTCCTCACGGCCGCTTGAGAGGGACCGGAGGCCGTGCGGCGGCCGCCGGGGGGCGGGGGCCAGGCCCGCCGGGGATCACGCCGCTGCCCGGCCCCACCCGCACGGCCCGACCCGCACGCCGGGGTCCCCTGGGGCCCACCGTCTCCCCCATACCCCAGGGGCTTGTTTCCTCCGCTCTGCCTGCCGCGGAACCCACTGTTCCGCGGATACGGACGTCCCGGTCGCGTCGCGCTTTTCCCAATCGCCCACTATGCCCCAGTGGTTACGTGCGGCCGGAAGAGGGAACGGGGGTACCCACGGCACGGCAGCGCCCGCGGGCGCCGAGCGTGCCGACGCGGACACGAGGTGTCAGTGCGGACCGGCCCGCCTCGGCGAGGACGGCCGGTCCCTGATCGAAGGGCGGTTCGGATGCGGCGGATGCGGATCGAGAAGACACGACGGCCGGTCCGTGCCCGTCGGTACACGGACGAACCCCTGGGACTGCGCGAGGCCCTCGACCCGCGCGACACCGACATCGTGCGGGCCAAGCGCCTGCGCCTGGAGGAGCAGGGCGGCACCGACCGCTCGTAGCGGATCGTCCCGCCGTCGCGGAAGTGGCGCCGCGGCGGCGGGCAGGACGGCAGCAGGTCGCTGTTGGGTATCAAGTGTTGTCGGGGCTTGGTCAACACGCTTCAATGCGGGGGGACTCGGGGCCCGAACGGGCGGCGTACGGACGTGCTCAGCCGCCCGCGTCGACGGGGGCTGCCCCGGGCACCTCTGCGAACGGCCTGACCAGCCGTTGTCGACCTTCACAGAAAGGCCCCTGCATTGCCGCACGCCACACAGCACGCGGACCTCGCCACCGCGGAACTGGACTCGACCCTGCGCAGCGGCCCCTTCCACGTCGCCCTCCGGGCCGCGATCGCCGCGCGCGGACTTCCGTTGCAGCGGGTGCAGCACCATCTGTCGCGGTACGGGGTGAAGGTCGGCGTGACCAGCCTGAGTTACTGGCAGCAGGGAGCGCGGCGCCCCCAGCGCCCCGAGTCGCTGCGGGCCGTACGGGCCCTGGAGGAGATCCTCCAGCTGCCGGAGGAGTCGCTGATCCGGCTGCTCGCCGAGCCCGCCCGGCACGCGGCGGAGCAGCGGCCCGCGGGCCGCTCCTACCGCTCCCTGGTGGAGGCCTCGGACGTCCTGGAGCGCCTGCTGACGGAGTGGGACTGCCCGCCGGACGGGGGGCTGCACTCCCTCGGCCACCACGAGCGGGTCACCATCGGGGCGCGCCGTGAGCTGGCGGGCCGGGAGTCGCACCACATCGTGCGCGCCCACCAGGACGGCGTGGACCGCTTCGTGGCCGTCCACCACGGCGACCCGGGCGCCGCGCCGGAGCGCATGGCCGTGCACGCCCTGGAGAACTGCCGTACGGGGCGGGTGCGGGGGCATCACGACACCGGCCTGCTCGTGGCCGAACTGCTCTTCGACACCCGCTTGCGGGCCGGTGACACGTTTCTCTTCCGGTACGCGGTCGAGGACGGCACGGCCGGGGTGTCCCACGAGTACGTGCGCGGCTTCGGCTCCGGGGGCGGCCAGTACGCACTCGAGGTGCGCTTCGACGCCGGGTCCCTCCCGGTGCGCTGCCACCGGTTCGCCCAGCCCTCGGCGGCGGCACCGCGCGGCGGGCGGGAGCAGCTGAGGCTCAGCGGGCGCCACCGGTGCGTGCACCTTGTCGAGCCGCGGGTGCGGTCCGGATACCTGGGGATCGGCTGGGACTGGGAGTGAGCGAGCCGCGCTGACGGCACCGGGCACCGCGGCCGTCAGGCGGCCGGCTGCGCGAGGATCGCGCCGTCCAGTCGACCCTGGCACCGAGCGGAGGCGCCAGAGGCGTGGACGTAAACGTTTGCGCAAGCGTTTACGTGCCCCCCTCCGATGCGATACCGTTCCCGCCCGGCGCGCCGGCCCGGGCGTGCGTGGAGGGAAGGAGGGGGCCGCGATGGCGACCATGGCCGACGTGGCACGCAGCGCCGGTGTCTCGGTGGCGACCGTCTCCCACGTACTCAACGAAACCCGGCCGGTGCGGCCGCACACCCGTCAGGCGGTCCTCGACGCCGTCGAGAAACTCGGCTACACCCCGAACACCCTGGCCCGCTCGCTGGTGACGTCCCGGACCCGGTCCATCGGGCTGGCGGTGTCGGCGATCAGCAACCCGTACTTCACGGAGATCCTCCAGGGCGTCGAGGCCGGTGCCCTGGAGCACGGCTACAGCCTGCTCATCGCCGACCCGCACGACGATCCCGCGCACGAGCGCACGGTCGTCCAGCTGTTGCACGAGCGCCGCGTGGACGGCATGATCGTGGCCCCCTCGGCGGATCCGCGTGAGCTGCTCGCCTACCTGGGGCGCCACGAGGTACCGGCCGTCTTCCTCGACCGGCTGGTCGAGGCGCCGCGCATCGACCAGGTCGTCACGGAGAACGCCGCGCCGACGGCCGGTCTGGTCACCCACCTCGCGGGCCTCGGCCACCGCCGGATCGCGCTGATCGCCGGACGGCCCGGGCTGAGCACCACGCACGAACGGATCACCGGCTACCGCGACGGCCTGGCGGCCGCCGGGCTGCCGTACGACGAGCGGCTCCTGGTGCACGGCCACTCCGAGTCGGCGGGCGCCGAGCGCGCCACGGTGGCCCTGCTGTCCCTGCCCGAGCCGCCCACCGCCCTGGTCACCGCCAACAACGCCATGACCATCGGCGCCCTGCGCGCCCTGCGGGACAGCGGCGTGTCCGTGCCCGAGGACATCGCGCTGTGCTGCTTCGACGACTTCGCCTGGGCGGACCTGTTCGCGCCCCGGCTGACCGCGGTCGCACAGCCCAGCAGGGACATCGGCGCGACGGCAGTACGGGTCCTGCTGGACCGTCTCGCCGAGCCGGACCGGCCCGCCCGGACCGTGCGGCTGCCCTGCGCCTTCGTCCACCGCACCTCGTGCGGCTGCCCCGAACAGCCCCGGAAAGGAACCCTCGCATGATCGTCGTCGCCGGTGAGGCACTGATCGACCTGGTACCGCAGGGCACGGGCGCCCTGGCGGCGCTGACGCCGGCGCTCGGCGGCGGCCCGTTCAACACGGCGGTGGCGCTGGGCCGCCTCGGCTCCCCCGCCGCCTTCTGCTCCCGGGTGTCGTACGACGCGTTCGGTGAGGCACTGCTGGACCGGCTGCGCGCGACCGGTGTGGACGTGTCGGCGGTGCAGCGCGGGCCCGAGCCGACCACCCTCGCGGTCGCCTCCGTCGGCGCGGACGGCTCCGCGTCCTACTCCTTCTACGTGGAGGGCACGGCGGACCGGCTGTTCACGGCGCCCGCCGCGCTGCCCCCCGGCACCCGCGCCGTGTCCTTCGGCACCTGCTCGCTGGTGCTGGAGCCGGGGGCCGGCGCGTACGAGGAGCTGCTGCACACCGCGTCCGCGCAGGGCGTGTTCACGGCGCTGGACCCGAACATCCGGGCCGGGCTGATCCCGGACCCGGACGCCTACCGGGCCCGGTTCAAGAGCTGGCTGCCGTCGGTGACGCTGCTGAAGCTGTCCGCCGAGGACGCCGAGTGGCTCGGCGGCACGCCGAAGGAGTGGCTGTCGGCCGGTCCTGCGGCGGTCGTGATCACCCAGGGCGGCGACGGGCTGACCGCTTTCACCCGGGACGGCGGTGTGCACATGGTGCCGGGCGAGCCGGTCAAGGTGGTGGACACCATCGGCGCGGGCGACACGGTCAACGCGGCGCTGCTGCACGGCCTGGCCGTACGGGACGCCCTCAGCGCGTCCGCCCTGGCCGCGCTGGGCCCGGACGGGTGGGCGGAGCTGCTGGGCTTCGCGGCGCGCGCGGCGGCGATCACCTGCTCGCGGGCGGGAGCGGAGCCGCCGTACGCGCACGAGCTGGAGGGCTGACGCCGGTTCCGAGTCAGCCTGGGGAGACCGGGAAGAACACCGACGCGCCGTACCCGTGGGGCACGGCGCGTCGGTGGCGAGGGCGTCGTCAGGCCTTGCGGGCCCGGGTCGTCTTCTTCGCGGCCGTCTTGGTGGCGGCCTTGCCGGCCGCCTTCTTGGCCGCGGTGCCGTCCACGCTCGTGCCTGCGCCGGTCCGCTTCGCCGTGGCCTGGGCGGGCACCGTCTTCCTGGCCGCCGCCTTGCGCGGGGCCTTGACCGATGACGCGTCGCTGATGCGGTCCGCGCCGAGGATCTCCCGCAGGAACTTGCCGGTGTGGCTGGCCGGCACGCCCGCGACCTGCTCGGGCGTGCCCTCGGCGACGACCAGGCCGCCTCCGGCGCCGCCCTCGGGGCCCATGTCGATGATCCAGTCGGCGGTCTTGATCACGTCGAGGTTGTGCTCGATGACGATGACCGTGTTGCCCTTGTCGACCAGGCCCGACAGCACCTTCAGCAGCTTGCTGATGTCCTCGAAGTGCAGACCGGTGGTCGGCTCGTCCAGGACGTAGACGGTGCGGCCGGTGGAGCGCTTCTGGAGCTCGCTGGCGAGCTTGACGCGCTGGGCCTCGCCGCCGGACAGGGTGGTCGCGGACTGGCCGAGGCGGACGTAGCCGAGACCGACGTCGTTGAGGGTCCTGAGGTGGCGGGAGATCGCCGGGACCGCCTCGAAGAAGTCCATGGCCTCCTCGATCGGCATGTTCAGGACCTCGGCGATGGACTTGCCCTTGTAGTGGACCTCCAGGGTCTCCCGGTTGTAGCGGGCCCCGTGGCAGACCTCGCACGGGACGTACACGTCCGGGAGGAAGTTCATCTCGATCTTGATGGTGCCGTCGCCCGCGCAGTTCTCGCAGCGGCCGCCCTTGACGTTGAAGGAGAACCGGCCCGGCATGTAGCCGCGGACCTTCGCCTCGGCCGTCTCGGCGAACAGCTTGCGGATGTGGTCGAAGACGCCCGTGTACGTCGCCGGGTTGGACCGGGGCGTGCGGCCGATCGGCGACTGGTCGACGTGGACCACCTTGTCGACGAGGTCGTCGCCGTCCACGCGCGTGTGCCGTCCGGGCACGGCCCGTGCCCCGTTCAGCTCGCGGGCCAGGTGGGTGTACAGGATGTCGTTGACCAGCGTCGACTTGCCGGAGCCGGACACGCCGGTGACGGCCGTGAACACGCCCAGCGGGAAGGACACGTCGATGTCCTGGAGGTTGTTCTCGCGGGCGCCGTGCACCGTGAGCTGCCGGGACGGGTCGACGGGACGGCGGATGTCGGGGACCGGGATGGCCTTGCGGCCCGACAGGTACTGGCCGGTCTGCGACTCCTCGTTGGCGAGCAGCTCCTTCAGGGAGCCGCTGTGCACGACCTTGCCGCCGTGCTCGCCGGCTCCGGGGCCGATGTCGACGACCCAGTCGGCGGTCTTGATGGTGTCCTCGTCGTGCTCGACGACGATGAGGGTGTTGCCCATGTCGCGCAACCGGACCAGGGTCTCGATCAGCCGGTGGTTGTCGCGCTGGTGCAGGCCGATGGACGGCTCGTCCAGGACGTACAGGACGCCGACCAGGCCGGAGCCGATCTGGGTGGCCAGGCGGATGCGCTGGGCCTCGCCGCCGGAGAGCGTGCCGGCCGCGCGGTTGAGCGAGAGGTAGTCCAGGCCGACGTCGACGAGGAACCTCAGCCGCTCGTTGACCTCCTTCAGCACCCGCTCGGCGATCTTCTTGTCGCGGTCGCTCAGCCTGAGCTCGCCCAGGAAGTCCGCGCAGTCGCTGATGGACATCGCGGAGACCTCGGCGATGGACTTCCCCATGATCGTGACCGCGAGGACGATCGGCTTGAGGCGTGTGCCCTCACAGGTGGGGCAGGGCACCTCGCGCATGTAACCCTCGAAGCGCTCCCGGCTGGCGTCGGACTCGGCCTCGCTGTGCCGGCGCTTGACGAAGGGGACGGCGCCCTCGAAGGCCGTGGTGTACCGGCGCTCGCGGCCGTACCGGTTGCGGTAGCGGACCTCGATCTGGGTCTTGTGGCCGTACAGCAGGGCCTTCTTGGCGCGCTGCGGCAGACCGCCGAAGGGGATGTCCGTACGGAAGCCGAGGGCGTCCGCGAGGGCGCCGACCAGCCGGCCGAAGTAGTCCTTGGTGTGGCCGTGCGACCAGGGGTGGATGGCGCCGTCGTCGAGGGACTTGTCCGGGTCCGGGACGATCAGCTCCGGGTCGACCTCCATGCGCGTGCCGATGCCGGTGCAGTCGGGGCAGGCGCCGAAGGGCGAGTTGAAGGAGAAGGAGCGCGGCTCGAGCTCCTCGAAGGACAGGTCGTCGTACGGGCAGTACAGGTGCTCGGAGTACATCCGCTCGCGCTCGGGGTTGTCCTCGGGGAGGTCGACGAAGTCGAGCACGACCATGCCGCCGGACAGGCCGAGGGCGGTCTCCACGGAGTCGGTCAGGCGCCGCTTGGCGGAGTCCTTCACGGTGAGGCGGTCGACGACCACCTCGATGGTGTGCTTCTCCTGCTTCTTCAGCGTCGGCGGGTTGGACAGCTGGACGGTCTCGCCGTCCACGCGCGCGCGGGAGTAGCCCTTGGTCTGGAGGTCGGCGAACAGGTCGACGAACTCGCCCTTGCGCTCCCGCACCAGCGGCGAGAGCACCTGGAAGCGGCTGCCCTCGGGCAGCTCCAGGACCTTGTCGACGATGGCCTGCGGCGACTGGCGCGAGATGGGGCGGCCGCACTCGGGGCAGTGCGGCTTGCCGATGCGCGCGAAGAGCAGGCGCAGGTAGTCGTAGACCTCGGTGATGGTGCCGACCGTGGAGCGCGGGTTGCGGGAGGTCGACTTCTGGTCGATGGAGACCGCCGGGGACAGGCCCTCGATGAAGTCGACGTCCGGCTTGTCCATCTGGCCGAGGAACTGCCGGGCGTACGAGGACAGCGACTCCACGTAGCGCCGCTGCCCCTCGGCGAAGATGGTGTCGAAGGCCAGCGAGGACTTGCCCGACCCCGACAGGCCCGTGAAGACGATGAGCGAGTCGCGCGGGAGGTCGAGCGAGACGTTCTTCAGGTTGTGCTCGCGCGCTCCACGAACGATGAGACGGTCGGCCACGCCGGTCCGCACCTTTCTTGAGAGAAGTGACAGGGGCGGGGCCCCCGTGCTTTCCCAGACTAGGGGGAGCCACTGACAACGCCGGTCGGATCCACGGGTTGCGAACAATCCCCGGCTATCCAGCATGCCCGACGCCGCGTCCGACCATATAGCACGTGCATTCGATTAGCGGCCGGGGCTCGCCACCTTCACCCGAACGTGTGGCGGAGCTAGGGTCAGCAGCATGATGGATCACGCTCATGACCTGGCGTCTGTACGGGACGCGACCGAACGGCTGCTGACCGCGCTCGGCAAGCTGGACAACGCCGCTGTGACCGAACCGTCACGGCTGCCCGGCTGGACCCGTGGCCATGTCCTGGCCCACCTGGCCCGCAACGCGGACGCCCTGGTGAACGTCCTCCAGGGCCGCCCCATGTACGCCTCCGCCGAAGCGCGGGAGGCCGACATCGAGCGGGACGCCCCGCGCCCCCTCGACGAGCAGATCGCCGACGTACGCGCCAGTGCGGACCGCTTCCAGGAGGCTGGGGCCGCCCCGGCGGACTGGTCGCGTACGGTCCGGTTGCGCAACGGGGTGACCGACGCGGCGGCCCGGGTGCCGTTCCGGCGGTGGGTGGAGGTGGAACTGCACCACGTGGACCTCGGGATCGGATACGAGCTGGAGGACCTGCCCGCGGAGTTCACCGAGCGGGAGATCGGCTTCCTCGCGGAGCGGTTCGACGGGCACCGGGACGTACCGCCCACGCGCCTGACGGACGGCACGCGCGTGTGGCGCACCGGCCGGGACGCGGACGCACCCGAGGTGACCGTCACCGGGTCGCCGGCCGACCTGCTGGGCTGGCTGGCCGGCCGCCGGGAGGGATCGGCGCTGACGGTGCAGGGCGGGGCGCTTCCGGCGCTTCCCCCGCTGTAGCGAAGGGGCGGTCTTCCGGAGCCGTTCCTCGCCGTGGCCGGGGCGGGCCCCTTTCCGTTCCGGCCGGGAAGCGGCTCCGGCGCCGCTGCCCGGCTATAGGCTGGCGGTCATGACGTACAGCGGACAGGTGACGGTCGGCGGACCTGCCGACGTGCACGAGCTCAAGGACCTGATGATCACCAAGATCGCGGTCGGTCCGATGGACAACAACGCCTATCTGCTGCGCTGCCGGGCCACGGACGAGCAGTTGCTGATCGACGCGGCGAACGACGCGCCGACGCTGCTCGGCATGATCGGTGACGACGGCATCGCGTCGGTCGTCACCACCCACCGGCACGGCGACCACTGGCAGGCGCTCGCCGAGGTCGTCACGGCCACCGGCGCCCGTACGTACGCGGGCCGGCACGACGCCGAAGGCATCCCCGTACCGACCGACGTCCTGCTCGACGACGGCGACACCATCCGGGTGGGGCAGGTAGAGCTCACCGCCCGCCACCTGGTCGGGCACACGCCCGGTTCGATCGTCCTGGTCTACGACGACCCGCACGGGCACCCCCATGTGTTCACCGGGGACTGTCTCTTCCCGGGGGGTGTCGGCAACACCCACAACGACCCCCAGGCGTTCGCCAGCCTGATCCATGACGTCGAGACCAAGATCTTCGACGTGCTGCCGGACGAGACCTGGGTCTACCCCGGCCACGGCAACGACACCACGCTGGGCGCGGAGCGCCCGCAACTGCCGGAGTGGCACGCGCGCGGGTGGTGACCGGCGGGCAGTGGTGGGCCGGCAGGAAGTGGTGGGCCTGCACAGATCGATGACCGGCCCAGGGTGGTGACCGGCCGGCCGAGGGGGGCGCGTTCTGCAACCGCGCGCCCCCACACACCCCGTGTGAAGACTCCGCACGCGCCTGCGCCCCGCGCGCGCTCCCGGCGCGTGTGGTTGCGCGGTCAACTGGTAGCAGCCACGCCCGGGATGACGGCTCCCGGGCGGACGGGCCGCCGGTCTCACCCGAATCCCCGCCCTCGACCGGCGGCCCCCGGCAGGCAACCCCCGCGTCGGCGGACAGGGAACGTTCACAAGAATGCAACACACGTTCCCACCATGCGGACTTTGCCGCCGTGACCTCGACAAACGGGCCGATCGGCTGCCAGTCTCCCGCCATGCATCCTGCTGCTCCGCGCACGTCGCGCCGTGCTGTCGCCGCCGTCACCGTCGCCCTCCTCGCCACCGCCGCCGCCTGTGCTCCGCAGCCCGAGGAGCCGGCGGCCGGCACGTCGTCCGGCTCGGCCAAGACCAGCTGCGCCAAGGGCGAGTTGGCCACCAAGACTGCGGGCAAGCTGACCATCGCCACGGACCAGCCCGCCTACGAGCCCTGGTTCAAGGACGACGACCCCGCCAACGGCAAGGGTTTCGAGTCGGCCGTCGCCTACGCCGTGGCCCGCGAGCTCGGCTACGGCAAGGGCGCGGTCGTCTGGCAGAGCGTCCCCTTCAACAAGGCGTTCGCGCCCGGCGAGAAGACCTTCGACTTCGACATCAACCAGGTGTCCATCAGCGCCGAGCGCAGGAAGGCCGTGGACTTCTCGTCCGGCTACTACGACGTGCGCCAGGCCGTCATCGCACTGAAGGGCTCCAAGGCCGCGAAGGCCAAGGGCATCGCGGACCTGAAGGACGTCAAGCTCGGCGCCCAGGTCGGCACCACCAGCCTGAACTACATCAACGACGTGGTGAAGCCGAAGCAGGCGCCGGCCGTGTACGGCAAGAACGACCAGGCCAAGTCCGCGCTGAAGAACGGCCAGGTCGACGCCATCGTCACCGACCTGCCCACCGCCTTCTACATCACGGCGGCCGAGGTCACCGACGCCACGATCGTCGGCCAGTTCGAGAACCAGGGCGGCACGCCGGAGCAGTTCGGGCTGGTGCTCGACAAGGGCAGCCCGCTCACCTCCTGCGTCAGCAAGGCCGTGGACGCCCTGCGCCAGGACGGCACGCTCGCGAGGATCGAGCAGCAGTGGCTGTCGCACGCCGTCGACGCCCCGGTGCTCAAGTGACCGTCGTCAAGGGCGTGTCCGGCCAGGAGGGCACGGAGGACGCGTACGTCCCCTCCCAGCGGCGGCTGGACCGGGAGCGCTTCAAGCGCGCCCGGGCCCGCCGCGCCACGGCGATCGCCGCGCTGTCGACCCTTGTCACCGCCGCCGTGCTGTACCTGGTCGTGGTCAACGCGCCGGGCTGGCCGCGCACCAAGGAGACCTTCTTCGACTGGGGCTACGCGCGCGAGGCGTTCCCCAAGGTGCTGGAAGGGCTGTGGCTCAACGTCCGGCTGCTGCTGGTCTGCGGCGCGGCGGTGCTGGTCCTCGGCATGCTCATCGCCGTCGCCCGCACCCTGCGCGGCCCGGTGTTCTTCCCGCTGCGCGTGCTCGCCGCCGCGTACACGGACTTCTTCCGCGGCCTGCCACTGATCATCAACCTGATGATCGTGGTCCTCGGCGTTCCCGCGCTGCGGCTGCAGGGCGTGACCGTGGACCCGGTGCTGCTCGGCGGTACGGCGCTCACGCTGACGTACTCGGCCTACGTCGCCGAGGTGTTCCGCGCGGGCATCGAGTCCGTGCACCCCTCGCAGCGCGCGGCGGCCCGCTCGCTCGGGCTCAGCAACCGTCAGGCGCTGCGGTACGTGGTGCTGCCGCAGGCCGTACGGCGTCAGGTGCCGCCGCTGCTGAACGACCTGGTGTCGCTGCAGAAGGACACCGGGCTCGTGTCGATCGGGGGTGCCGTGGACGCCGTGCGGGCCGCCGACCTCATCGTCGGGCGCAGCCTGAACTACACGCCGTACATCGTCGCGGGTCTGGTGTTCGTCGCGCTGACGATTCCGATGACCCGCTTCACGGACTGGGTGACGGCCCGGATGGACCGCCGGCGCGCCCAGGGAGGGACGACATGAGCGACGCGCCGGTGCTGCGGATGGAGGCCGTCCGCAAGACCTTCGGCGGTGCGGTGGTGCTGCGGGACGTGGACCTCCAGGTCACCCCGCACACGGTCACCGCCCTGATCGGAGCCTCCGGGTCCGGCAAGTCGACGCTGCTGCGCTGCGCCAACCTGCTGGAGGAGATCGACGACGGGGCGATCTGGCTGGACGGGGAGGAGATCACCGACCCGCGCGTCGACCAGGACGCGGTGCGCCGCCGGATCGGCGTGGTCTTCCAGGCCTACAACCTCTTCCCGCACATGACGGTGTTGGAGAACATCACCCTCGCCCCGCGCCGGGTGCACGGCGTCACCCGGGCCGAGGCGGAGGAGCGCGCGCGGGAATTGCTGGAGCGGCTCGGGCTCGGTGACAAGGCGGGCGAGTACCCGGACCGGCTCAGCGGCGGCCAGCAGCAGCGCGTGGCGATCGTGCGGGCGCTGGCCGTACGGCCCCGGCTGCTGCTCCTCGACGAGATCACCGCCGCCCTCGACCCGGAACTGGTCGGTGAGGTCCTGGCCGTGGTCCGTGACCTGAAGGAGGAGGGCATGACCATGGTGCTGGCCACGCACGAGATGGGCTTCGCCCGGGAGGTCGCCGACCAGGTGTGCTTCCTGGACGGCGGCGTGGTGCTGGAGCGCGGCACCGCCGAGCAGGTGTTCGGGGACCCGCAGCAGGAGCGCACGCGGCGTTTCCTGCGGCGGATCGTGGAGGCGGGGCGGCTGTAGGGGACTCAGGCCGCGGCGTGGCCTGCCCCGGCCAGCGCCGCGATCCGTTCCACCCCGAACACGTACCCCTGCACCCCGCACCCCGCGATGACTCCGTCGGCGCGCAGCGAGACGTAGGAGTGGTGCCGGAACGACTCGCGCCGGTGGATGTTGGAGATGTGGACCTCCACCACTGGAAGCCCGTCGCAGGTGTTGAGGGCATCCAGGATCGCCACGGAGGTGTGCGAGTAGGCGCCCGGGTTGATGACGATTCCGCAGTGGTTCAGCCGTGCCTCCTGGATCCAGTCCACGAGTTGACCCTCGTGGTTGGACTGGCGGAAGTCGACCGTGCCGCCGTGCGCGGCCGCCGCCTCGGCGCACATCGCCTCGACGTCGGCGAGGGTGTCCTTGCCGTAGATCTCCGGCTGGCGCTGTCCGAGCAGGTTCAGGTTGGGGCCGTTGAGGATCATGATCGGGGCGTGGGCCAGGGTGCGGGGCACGGTTCCTCCGGTCCGTTCTGGGGTCGGGCGGTCCGCCGGGGACCACTGCTCAGACCCGGTTTATCACGGTGCGCCGACACCGCGGCGGGCCGTAGCCTCACGCCATGACGCCCCCCTCGTACCCGCCCAAGCCCGTGCCCGGCGACCGTGTCGCCGTCGTCTCGCCCTCCGCCGGCCTGCCGGGGCTCTTCCCGCGCCCCTACGAGCTCGGGCTGAAGCGGCTGCGCGAGGAGTTCGGGCTGGAGCCTGTCGAGTATCCGGCGACCCGGAAGATGGGTGCGACGCCCCGGGAACGGGCCGACGACCTGCACGCCGCCTTCGCCGACCCGGGCATCAAGGCGGTCATGGCCTCGATCGGCGGCGACGACCAGATCACCGTCCTGCCGCTGCTGGACCGGGAGCTGATCCGGGCCAACCCCAAGCCGTTCTTCGGGATGAGCGACAACACCAACCTGCTCGCGTTCCTGCGGGCGAGCGGCATGGTCGCCTACCACGGAGCGACCGTGATGTGCGAACTCGGCCGGCCCGGAGCGATGCACCCGCAGACCGCCGAGTCCCTCCGGGCGGCCCTGTTCACCTCGGGCCCGTACGAGCTGCGGCCCGCCGAGCGGTGGCGTGACGTCGACCGCGACTGGGCGGACCCGGCGACGTTCGACGCGGAACCGGAGACCCGGCCCGGCACCGGCTGGACCTGGCACCACGCCGACCGGGTGGTGGAGGGCCGCAGCTGGGGCGGCTGCCTGGAGATCGTCGGCTGGCTGCTGATGGCCGACCGCGAGGTCGCGCACGACCTGTCGGAGTACGACGGCGGTGTGCTGCTCCTGGAGACCTCCGAGGGCATGCCGAGCGCCCGTGAGGTCTTCTGCACGATGCGCGCCATGGGCGAGCGCGGACTGCTGCAGCGGTTCGCCGCGCTGCTGGTGGGCCGTCCGAAGACCTGGTCCTTCGAACGTCCCCACAGCCCCGAGGAGGGCGCCCGGTACGCGGCCGAGCAGCGGGAGGCGGTGCTGCGCGCGATGCGGATGTATGCCCCCGACACCACGATCGTCTTCGACGTGGACTTCGGCCACACCGATCCCCAGCTGGTGATCCCCTACGGCGGTGTCGTCCGCGTCGACGGACCCGCCCGGCGCATCACCGTCACGTACTGAGGCGGCTGCGCGCCCCCGTAACCCGCGATCACGGTGGGTAGTTGACGCAGCATGCACGACGTACGCACCGTAAGAGCCCCCTCCATGCTGCGGCTCGCGGCCGCCTCGCTCGCCGGAACGGCCATCGAGTTCTACGACTTCTTCGTCTACGGCACGGCGGCGGCGCTGGTCCTGGGCCCGCTGTTCTTCCCGGCGTTCTCGCCGGTGGCGGGGACGCTGGCCGCGTTCGCGACGTTCGGGGTGGGCTTCGTCGCGCGGCCCCTGGGGTCGGTGCTGTTCGGGCACATCGGGGACCGGCGGGGGCGACGGCCCGTCCTCGTCGCCTCCCTGCTGCTGACCGGCGCCTCGACGGTCGCGGTCGGCTGTGTGCCGACGTACGACGCGATCGGGGTGGCCGCGCCCGTCCTGCTGCTGGTCCTGCGCTTCCTGCAGGGGCTGGGGCTCGGCGGGGAGTGGGGCGGGGCCGTGCTGCTGACCACCGAGCACGCGCCCGCCGGGCGACGCGGGCTGTGGTCGAGCTTTCCGCAGGTCGGGCCCGCGCTGGGGTTTCTGCTCGCCAACGGGGTGGTGCTGGGGCTGTCGGCCGGACTGTCCGAGGCGCAGTTCACGCAGTGGGGGTGGCGGGTGCCCTTCTGGGCGGCGGGCATCCTGGCCGTGGCCGGGCTGTGGCTGCGGTCGTCGCTCGCCGAGAGCCCCCGGTTCCTCGAGATCGACGACCACGCGCGCGTGCCGCTCGCCGAGGTGGTTCGCGGCCACTGGCGGCTCCTCCTGCTGGCCGGCGGGGCGCTCACGGTGGGGTACGCGATCTTCTACGCCGTGACGACCTGGTCCCTCGCGTACGCGACGGAACGGCTCGGCGTGAGCCGCGGCGTCATGCTGACCTGCATCATGGCCGCGGTCGTGGTGAAGGGCGCGCTCACGCCGGTGGCGGCCCTGTTCGGCGACCGGTACGGCCGGCGGCCCCTGTGCCTCGTCGGCTGCGCGGCGGCCGCCCTGTGGATGTTCCCGATGGTCGCGCTGCTGGCGACCGGCGCACCGCTGCCGATGTTCCTCGGGTTCCTCGGCGCGATGGTCGCGTTCATCACCATGTTCGCGGTGATCGCCGCGTATCTGCCGGAGCTGTACCCGCCCCGGGTGCGCTGCACGGGTGCCGCTGTCGGCTACAACCTCGGCGGTGTGCTCGGGGGCGCGCTGACCCCGATCGCGGCGACGGCGCTCGCGGAGCAGGGCGGCCGGGTGCCCTGGGGCGTGGGCGCGTACCTCACCGGGACCGCGCTGCTCAGCCTGGGGTGCTTCGCGCTGCTGCCGGAGACCCGGCCGGTGCCGGTTGCGGCGGCGGAGCCGGCGTCCGGCTGAGGCCCCAGCCGGCTTCAGGGGTTGATCGTCGGCACCGCTCGTGGCCCGGGGAGCCCGTCCACCTGGCTGGCCGCGGCGAGCGCGTCGAGCGGGCCCCCTCCGCCCGGCCAGGGCTTCCCAGGAGGGGGGACGCGCTCGGCACCGAGCACCGGGAGCGGTGACCGGCCATGCGCCGCTCACCGCTCCCGGGGTGGTCGCTCTCGCGTCCGGTGGAATCAGACGTCGACGCTGTCCTTCGCGGCGCCTGCACCACGCTCGGCCGCCGCCTGCTTCCTGGAAGCCCGCAGGCTGGTGATCGTCGTGACGATCAGGACCGAGCAGATCACGCCGAGCGAGACCGGGATGCTGATCTCGGGGACGTGGACACCCGACTCGTGCAGCGCGTGCAGCACGAGCTTCACGCCGATGAAGCCCAGGATGATCGACAGGCCGTAGGAGAGGTGGACCAGCTTCTTCAGCAGGCCGCCGATGAGGAAGTACAGCTGCCGCAGCCCCATCAGGGCGAACGCGTTCGCGGTGAACACGATGTACGGGTCCTGCGTCAGGCCGAAGATCGCGGGGATCGAGTCGAGCGCGAACAGGACGTCGGTGGTGCCGATCGCGAGCATCACGACCAGCATGGGCGTCATGACCCGCTTGCCGTTCTGCTGGATCCACAGCTTGGTGCCGTGGTAGCGGTCGGCGACACCGAACCTGCGCTCGGCGGCCTTGAGCAGCTTGTTCTCCTCGTACTCCTCGTCCTGCTCCTCGGACCGGGCCTCCTGGATGAGCTTCCAGGCGGTCCAGATCAGGAAGGCGCCGAAGAGGTAGAACACCCACGAGAAGCTGGCGATGATCGCGGCGCCCGCGGCGATGAATATCGCGCGCAGGACCAGGGCGACCAGGACACCGACCAGCAGCACCCGCTGCTGGTACTGGGACGGCACCGCGAACTTCGCCATGATCAGGACGAAGACGAACAGGTTGTCGACGCTCAGCGACTTCTCGGTGATGTAACCGGCGAAGAACTCACCGGCGGGCCGGCCACCGCCGAACACCAGCAGCCCGATCCCGAAGAGCACGGCCAGCACGACCCAGACGACCGTCCAGATGCCGGCTTCCTTGATCGACACGTCATGCGGCTTGCGGCCGATGAAGAAGTCGACGGTGATCAGGGCGATGAGGCCCACTACGGTCAGGACCCACAGGGTCATCGAAACATCCACTGCGCCTCCGGCAGTCGTCCCACGGCATGGTCAGTCAGCGACTTCGCTGCCGGAGGTCTCTTCCACCCCGGGCTTCCCCCGCGCGGAGCGCGTGGACAACCCACGGGCCGACGCCCCGGGACCTGGCCAGATCCGTATTGACGGGAACGCCGCACAGACAGGGAGTACTCCCCTCCGTACGGAAAACAGTACCCCAATCACCAAGGACAGGTAAAGAGCTTGGCAAAGGAAGGATCAAATTACCTGGTCAGACGGCTTTACACGGTCTTGGTGAAGGGTCGGGCGGTCAGCGGTTCCAGGCCCGGCGGGCCGCGGCGACCTGGCTGAGAACCTGCTGGAGGATCTGGCTGCCGGGCGGCACGAGCGACGGCTCGTACGTCCACGCGTGTCCCACCCACGGGTCGGCGAGGTGGTCGTCGGGCACCGGCGTCAGGCGCAGCAGCGAACGCCACAGCGGGTCGAGCAGCGGACCGTAGCCCGAGGACTCCTCGCGGTCGGCGACCATCATCAGGTGCACCCCGACGTCCGGGCCCTCGTCCGCGAGGTAGCGCAGCTGGTTGACGGCACGGTCGTCGAAGCCGTGCGGGAAGTCGTTGACGATCAGCAGCTGATGTGAGGTGTCGAAGCCGGGGGGCAGCGCGTCGGCCGCACCGCCGCGCAGCGCCATCTGGACCAGGTCGACGCGCTGGGTGAGCCGGCCCAGCACATCGGCCACCCCGGCCGCACCGAGCGCCGGCGGGGCGGCGAGCACACCCGTCTGCACCAGCGGCACCAGAGGAAGCGCCCCGGACCCGGCCGGGTCGATGACGTGGACGGTGAACTCGCCCGCGGGGTAGACGGCGAGCAGCCGTGCCGCGTGCGCGACCGCCGCCTCCATGGCCAGGCGCCGCAGCTCGTCGGAGTCGGTGAACGAGCCGTCGAGCGATCCGGCCCGTCCGCTGTCGATCCACAGGCCGCGCTCCAGCGGCAGCCTCACCAGCATGGGTATGCGGACCTGAGCGGCCTCGGGCAGGTGGAGGTCGCCCAGCCGCAGGGCCATGGGCATCTCCATCGGCACCCGGTAGCCGTGCCAGACGGGGTTGTCCCAGCCCGCGTAGGCAGGCGGCAGCGCCGGCTCGACGACCTCGGCCTCCGCGGCGAGCTGGGCGAGGTCGCGGTCGAGGGCCTCCCGGGCCTGCGCGACGAGCTGGGCGTGCTTGGCGCGGGCCGCCTCACGCGCGGCGTCGCCCTGTCCGCCGATCCTGCTGCGCGGGTCGGACAGGACCTGTTCGAGCTCCTTGTCCATGCGGGACTCGGCGAAGTCCACGGCGCTGCGGTAGGCGGCGGTGGTGCGGGCCAGGTCCTCGAACATGCCCCACACCTGGTTGTAGAGCCGTTCGTCCATGGACCAGCCGGTCGCGTCGCCCGCGACGGGCCGGGCGGGCTGCCCGGGCGGGGCCGGCGGCGCGGTCGGCGGGGGCGGGGGCGGCGCGGCGTTCTGACGGCGCGGGTGGCTGTAGTCGATCGGACCGCCGGAGGTGGGCGCGGACGGCTGGGTGACCGACGAGGGGTCAGCGGCACCTGCGGGGTAGGGCGGCTGCGGGGCGGGCTGTGCCGGACCGCCGGGTGCCTGACCGCTGTAGGAGCCCTGCGGCGCATAGGGCGGGACGGGAGCGCCCTGGGGTGCGGTGCCGCCCTGGTCCGGGGCGCCCAGCGCCGGGGTGGCCGTCTGCCGGGTGCGGTCGCCCTCCGGTGTGCGGGGCGGGGCCGTCTGCACCGAGCGGGCCAGGCCTCGGGCCACCGCCTCGCCGATGCCGGCCGCGAGCTGCTGCGCCTCGCGCAGCCCTTGGTCGGCGAGGAGTTCGGCGAGACCGCCGGCGTAGCCCTGGCCGACGGCGCGCACCTTCCAGGCGCCCTGCCGGCGGTAGAGCTCCAGGGCGACGACGGCCGACTCGGCGTCCAGGCCGGTGAGGGTGAAGCTGGCGAGCTCGGTGCCGTCCAGCCCGGTGACGGCGACGAACGGGGCGGCCACCGCGCCGAAGCGCACCGGGCCGCTCCCGGCGGGCAGGGCGAGCAGCACGTTGACGCGGTGCACGGCCTCCGCCATCGCGTCCAGGTCGACCGCGAGGCGATGGTCGGCGGCCGCCTGCCGGGACACCTCGAGGCCCGGCAGGGTGGGGGTGCCCGGGTGGGCCACCCACTCGACGCCGGAGATCCTGCCGTCGGCGTCGCTGAGCGTGGCCGCGGCCACGACCGGCGTGCCGGCCGAGACCCGTATCTCGAGACGGGTCTGGGAGAGCGGGTGGTTCTGCCCCCGCACCAGCTCGGCCGTCATCGCCTTCTCCCCCTGTGTCGCTGTTGATCTGTCGTGTGCGTTGCGCCGGCCCCGCCCGTGCCGGTGTGTCCCTGCCCTCTCAGAGGAGCGGCAGGATGGCCGGCATCAGGTCCTGGAAGGTGCGGCCGTTGGCCGGCGTACCGAGGGCCGTCATCGTCCAGGCCGGGCCCGAGCGGTGCACCTTCGCCATGATCTGAGCCGTGTACTGGCCGCCGCCGGCCAGGGTGTAGCGGGCCAGCTCCTGGCCGTTGGTCTCGTCGACCAGACGGCAGAACGCGTTCTGCACCTCCTGGAACGTCTGGCCCGTGAAGGAGTTCACGGTGAAGACGATCTGGTCGATGTGGACCGGCACGCGCGCGAGGTCGACCAGGATCGCCTCGTCGTCGCCGCCCTGGCCGACACCGCCGACGAGGTTGTCGCCGGTGTGCCGCACCGAGCCGTCGTCGCTCACCAGGTGGCGGAAGAACACGACGTCGACCGGCTGCTTGTCCGCGAACAGGACGGCGGAGGCGTCCAGGTCGATCTCCCGTGTACGCGACCCGAACAGGCCGCGCCGGGGGGCCGCCTGCCAGCCGAGACCCATGCGCACCGCGGTCAGGCTGCCGCCGTCGTTCTTCTGAAGACTGATGGCCTGACCCTTGGTCATGTTGACGGTCACGCGCTGATTCCCCTCTCGAACGTCCCCTGTTGCCGCGAGACCCGCGGTTGACGAGAACCCTACGCAGGGGCACTGACAGTGCCGTACCCAGGTCGGCACTTTGTGTCGGTCTTGCAACACTGCGCGTACGAGGTGGGGCGCGCGGGGCGGGCGGGGTGCCGGTGCGGTCCGCACCGGCCCCCCGGCCCGGCCGTCACGACAGGCCCGCCTCCTGCATCTGGCGCAGTTCCTTCTTCATCTCGGAGACCTCGTCGCGCAGCCGGGCCGCGATCTCGAACTGCAGGTCCGCGGCGGCGGCCCGCATACGGGCGGTCAGCTCCTCGATCTGCTCGGCGAGTTCGGCCGCAGGCCGGTCGGTCGGGACCGTCCCGGCGGCCTTGCCCTTGGCGGCCTTGGTGCTCTTCGCGGCCTTGCCGCCGAGGGAGGGCACCGGGGCCTTGGTGCCGCCGCCGTCCTTCCTGGCCTTGCGGTAGCCCGAGCCGAGCAGCTGCTCGGTGTCGATGTCCTCGCGGGCGATCTGCGCGACGATGTCGTTGATCTTCTTGCGCAGCGGCTGGGGGTCGATGCCCCGTTCCTTGTTGTACGCGATCTGCTTGTCCCGGCGGCGGTTGGTCTCCTCGATGGCCTTCTCCATCGCCGGGGTGATCTTGTCGGCGTACATGTGGACCTGGCCGGAGACGTTGCGCGCCGCGCGGCCGATGGTCTGGATCAGGGACGTGCCGGAGCGCAGGAAGCCCTCCTTGTCGGCGTCGAGGATCGCCACCAGGGACACCTCGGGCAGGTCGAGGCCCTCCCGGAGGAGGTTGATGCCGACCAGCACGTCGAACTCGCCGGAGCGCAGCTCGCGCAGCAGCTCGACGCGGCGCAGGGTGTCGACGTCGCTGTGCAGGTAGCGCACCTGGATGCCGAGTTCCAGGAAGTAGTCGGTGAGGTCCTCGGCCATCTTCTTGGTGAGCGTGGTGACCAGGACGCGCTCGTCCTTCTCCACGCGCGTGCGGATCTCGTGCACCAGGTCGTCGATCTGGCCCTCGGTGGGCTTGACGACGACCTCCGGGTCGACGAGGCCGGTCGGGCGGATGATCTGCTCCACCACTCCGTCCGAGCGGGACAGCTCGTAGGGGCCGGGGGTCGCCGACAGGTAGACGGTCTGCCCGATGCGCTCCTGGAACTCCTCCCACTTCAGCGGGCGGTTGTCGAGGGCGGAGGGCAGCCGGAAGCCGTGCTCGACGAGGGTGCGCTTGCGGGAGGCGTCGCCCTCGTACATGGCGCCGATCTGCGGCACGGTGACGTGCGACTCGTCGATGACCAGCAGGAAGTCGTCCGGGAAGTAGTCGAGCAGGGTGTTGGGCGGGGAGCCGGGCTCGCGCTGGTCGAAGTGCATCGAGTAGTTCTCCACGCCGGAGCAGGTGCCGATCTGGCGGAGCATCTCGATGTCGTACGTGGTGCGCATGCGCAGACGCTGGGCCTCCAGAAGCTTGCCCTGCCTCTCCAGCTCGGCGAGCCGCGCCTCCAGCTCCTTCTCGATGCCGTTGATCGCGCGCTCCATGCGCTCGGGGCCGGCGATGTAGTGGGAGGCCGGGAAGACGTACAGCTGCTGGTCGTCGCTGAGGATCTCGCCGGTGAGCGGGTGCAGCGTGGAGAGCGCCTCGATCTCGTCGCCGAACATCTCGATGCGGACGGCGAGCTCCTCGTAGACCGGGAAGATCTCGATGGTATCGCCGCGCACCCGGAAGGTGCCGCGGGTGAACGCCATGTCGTTGCGCGTGTACTGGATGTCCACGAAGCGGCGCAGCAGCTCGTCCCGGTCGATCTCGTCGCCGACCCGCAGGGTGACCATGCGGTCCACGTACTCCTGCGGCGTGCCCAGGCCGTAGATGCAGGAGACCGAGGCGACCACGACGACGTCGCGGCGGGTGAGCAGCGAGTTCGTCGCGGAGTGGCGCAGGCGCTCGACCTCCTCGTTGATCGAGGAGTCCTTCTCGATGTAGGTGTCCGACTGCGGGACGTACGCCTCGGGCTGGTAGTAGTCGTAGTACGAGACGAAGTACTCGACGGCGTTGTTCGGCAGCAGCTCGCGGAACTCGTTGGCCAGCTGGGCGGCCAGTGTCTTGTTCGGTGCCATCACCAGGGTGGGGCGCTGGAGCTTCTCGATCATCCACGCGGTGGTGGCGGACTTGCCGGTGCCGGTCGCGCCGAGCAGGACGACGTCCTTCTCGCCTGCCCGGATGCGCCGGGCGAGCTCTTCGATGGCCTGCGGCTGGTCGCCGCTGGGCCGGTAGGGGCTGACGACCTCGAAGGGCGCCACCGTGCGTTCGATGTGGGAAACGGGCCGCATGCCATCCACCGTACGACCCGCCACTGACAACCGGCTCGGGTCAGCGGTTCTGCGGGGTGCGGGGGCGGTGTCCCGCCGGGCGGGGGCGGACCTGGAGGCGGTGCGCGGAGTCGTGGTGTCCGGCCGGGTGGGCGGGGACGCCCGGCTTGTGCTCGGCGGGCAGCACGGCGGGCCTGCCCATGACCGCCATCGGGTCGCGCAGCACCACGACTCCGGCGAGGAGCAGGAAGGCGAGCGGGCCGACCAGCATGGGCGCGAGCAGGGCCGCGGGCGAGTCTCCCGAGGCGGGCTCACCCGTGCCGTGCAGGTGGACGCTGAGGGCGGCCATGCCCGTGTAGTGCATGCCGCTGACGGCGAGTCCCATGACGAGGCTGGCGCCGACGCTCCACAGGAAGCCCCTGACCTGTCCGGCCGCCCACAGCGCGGCGGTGGCGGCGACCATGGCGATGACGACGGACGCGGCGACGGTGGCGGTGTTGTACTCGAGATTCCCGTCCAGGCGCATGCCGGCCATGCCCAGGTAGTGCATCGAGGCGATGCCCAGGCCGGTGATGGTTCCCCCGGTGAACAGGGCCGTGCCGCGCGTGCCCCGGTAGCCGACGATGAAGATCCCGATGCCCACCATGACGATGGCCACCGCCAGGCTCGCGAAGGTCATCGCCATGTCGTAGTGGACGGGCGTCTCCTTGACGGTGAAGCCCATCATCGCGACGAAGTGCATGGTCCATATGCCGGACCCGATGGCGGCCGAGCCGAGGGCGAGCCAGCCGGCCCGCCAGGACTGCGTCACGAGCATCGCCCTGGTGGTGCAGCGCAGGCCCAGGGCACCACCGAGGCAGGCCATCAGATAGGCCACCAGCGGTGTGACCAGGCCGTAGCTGAATCCGTCGACCGTGCCCTGCATGCGCGGCTGCCCTTTCCGCCCTGTGCGTCCCCTGCATACCTGATGTCCGCCCACTCCCGGGCCCGCGTGCGCGGCCAGGGTTGACGCAGAGAGTATGACTCCCCCGGAATGGTCGAACGATGTCCCGGCAAAGAAACACGGCCTTGCCGCAGTTGTGGGCCATCGGTGACCGGAGTTGGACGCCTCCGTTCCATCTGTGTCCATCCTGTACCCCCCTCCCGTTGACTCGGTGCTGTCACAGTTGAACTCACTGTGACTGCCCGATTGCTCAACGTGAGGATTACGCATGTACGCGCGCGCTGTCGCCGCCTCCACCACCGCGCTCCTGGGAACCGCCGCCCTCCTGTTCCCCGCCTCCCCCGCCCGGGCCGTCGACGGCGGCACGCGGCCGCTGGTCATCGCGCACCGGGGCGCCTCCGCCCACGCACCCGAGAACACCCTCGCCGCCGTCGACAAGGCCGCCGCGCTGCGCATCGGCTGGGTGGAGAACGACGTCCAGCGCACCAAGGACGGCCATCTGGTCGTCCTCCACGACGACAGCCTGCGGCGTACCACCGACGTCGAGGAGGTGTTCCCCGACCGGGCGCCGTGGAAGGTCAAGGACTTCACCGCCGCCGAGATCGCCCGTCTGGACGCGGGAAGCTGGTTCGGCCCGGCGTACGCGGGCACGCGCGTGCCGACGCTGGAGCAGTTCGTGCACCGGGTCGAGCTGCACCACCAGAAGCTCCTGCTGGAGATCAAGAACCCGGAGCTCTACCCCGGCATCGAGCGGCAGACGCTGAAGGTCCTCAGCAACGAGGGGTGGCTCGACCGGCGGCACCTGGCGCGCCGTCTGATCGTGCAGAGCTTCAGCGCGGACAGCATCCGCACCGTCCACCAGCTCAAGCCGGGCGTCAAGACCGCTCTGCTCGGGACACCCCCGGTGACGGACCTGCCCGCGTACGCGGCCTTCACGGACCAGATCAATCCCTCGTACGGGTCCTTGTCCCTCCCCTACGTCGCCGCGGTCCAGGCGTTCACGGGGCCGCACGGCAGGCCGATGAAGGTCTTCACCTGGACCGTCGACGACGCGGCCACCGCCCAGCGGGTCGCCGGCTACGGCGTGGACGGCATCATCAGCAACCGGCCGGACGTGGTGCGCGGCGCGGTGCACCGCTGACCGTCCCACCGCCGCGGGGCGTTGTCAGTGGCGGGTCGTACGGTGGGGCGCATGGACAGCCCTGGGCAGAACGAGCAGCAGGTCGTGTGGACCGTGGTCGGCACCGGCATCGGTCCGCTGCTGCTGGCCGCGACCCGCGACGGCCTGGTCAACGTCGTCTTCCACGCGACGGACGCGGTGCGCGACAAGGCGCTCGGCAGGCTCGCGTCCCGGCTCGGCGCCGAGCCCGTCGAGGCGCCCGGCTCTCCACTGCTGGCCGAGGCGATGCGCCAGGTGCGGGCCTACTTCGCCGGACAGCGGCGTGACTTCGAGCTGCCGCTGGACTGGTCGCTGATCTCGGGTTTCCACCGTCAGGTGCTGCGCGAGCTGGCGTCGGGTGTGCCGTACGGAACGGTGGTGGGCTACGGCGATCTGGCCGGGCGGGTCGGGCAGCCGGGCGCGGCGCAGGCCGTGGGGGTGGCGATGGGGTCCAATCCGCTGCCGGTGGTGGTGCCCTGCCACCGGGTCGTCGAGAGCGGCGGGGGCATCGGCGGGTTCGGGGGCGGTCTGGAGACCAAACGGAAGCTGCTGGCCCTCGAGGGGGTGCTGCCCGAGCCGCTGTTCTGACGGCTCGGGCGGTCCGCCGGGCCGGGCAGCCGTCCCGCCGCGGGCGTGCCGTCCGTCCTGTACTCCAGGCCGGTGCGTCCGCGACGGCCCGCGCGGGTTTGATCCGGGGCGCTGCCCGCCAGAGATCAGGGGAGACCGACTGACAGGAGGCAGGCCCGTGGTGCTGGTGGTGTCCGACGAGGTGCGCGAGGCGATGGACACGGGTCGCGCCGTGGTGGCCCTGGAGTCGACGATCATCGCGCACGGGCTGCCGCGGCCGCGCAACCTCCACGTGGCCCTGGAGCTGGAGGCGGCCGTGCGGCGGGAGGGCGCGGTGCCCGCGACGATCGCCGTGCTGGACGGGCGGCCCCATGTCGGCCTGGACAAGGAGCAGCTGGAGCGGGTCGCGAACGAGGAAGGGATCCGCAAGCTGGGGCACCGCGATCTGCCGCTCGCGGTGGCTGCCCGGGCGAGCGGGGCGACCACGGTGTCGGCGACCGCTGCGCTGGCGTCGCTGGCGGGCGTGCGTGTGTTCGCGACCGGAGGGCTCGGCGGGGTGCACCGGGAGTGGACGGTGACACAGGACGAGTCGGCCGACCTGGGTCTGCTGGCGCGGACGCGGATCACCGTGGTGTGCGCGGGAGTGAAGTCGATCCTGGACGTGCCGGCCACGCTTCAGCGGCTGGAGACCCTGGGGGTCGCGGTGGCCGGGTACGGCACGGACCGCTTCCCCGGCTTCTACCTGTCGGACTCGGGCCATCCGGTGGACTGGACACTGTCCACGCCGGAGCAGGTCGCGGCCGTCATGCGGGCGCAGGACGCGCTCGGCGGGCCGGAGTCGGCGCTGATCGTCGCCAACCCGGTCCCCGGGGAGGAACAGCTGGATCCGGAGCTGCACGCGCGTGTGCTGGCCGACGCGCTGGAGGCGTGCGAGGCGGAGGGGATCACCGGTCAGGCGGTCACGCCGTTCCTGCTCGACTACCTGGTGCGCCACACCGACGGCGCCTCGCTGAGCGCCAACCTGGCGGCGGTGCGCGGCAATGTGCGCCTGGCGGCGCGGATCGCGACGGCGTGGACCCGGGAATGACCGTGACGGCGCCGCGGGAGGGGCGGACAGGTGGTGCCCTGCTGGTCGTCGGCGACGTGGTCACGGACGTCGTGGCACGCCATCGGGGGCCGCTCGCCGCCGGTACGGACACGGCGGCCGTCATCCGGACGCTGCCGGGCGGCGCGGGTGCCAATGTGGCCTGCTGGGCGGCGCATCAGGGTGCGGCGGAGGTGCGACTGCTCGGCCGGGTGGGCAGGGACGCCGCCGCCTGGCACGAGCGGGAGCTGGCCTCCTGCGGGGTGCGTGCCCGTCTCGTCGTCGACGAGCGGGCCCCGACCGGGACGGTGGTCTGCCTCGTCGACGAGGGTGCCGCGGCGGAGCGGACGTTCCTCACCGACAGCGGCGCCTCGCTGCTCCTGGACCCCGGCGACTGGTCGGACGCGCTGCTCGACTCGGTCGCCCGGCTGCATCTGTCGGGCTACCTGCTGTTCTCCGCCCCGAGCCGGGCCCTGGTGGCGGTGGCCCTGCGGGCGGCACACGCGCGTGGCGTCCCCGTGAGCCTCGATCCGGCCTCGGCCGGCTTCCTGGTGGAGCTCGGCATCGAGCGTTTTCTGACGCTGATCGACGGCGTGGACGTGCTGCTGCCCAGCCGTGACGAGGCGTGCCTGCTGACGGGGCTGACCGATCCGGCGGACGCGGCGGCCGAACTGAGCCGGCACATTCCCCTCGTGGTCGCCAAGCAGGGCGCGGACGGCGCGCTGGTGGCCCGGTCCGGCGCGATACGGGCCCGCGTGCCCGCCGTACCGGCGGTGCCCCGGGACACCACGGGCGCCGGTGACGCGTTCACGGGCGCGTTCCTGGCCGCCCTGCTCGCCGGTGCCGGCCCCGAGGAGGCGGCGGCGCGGGGCTGCGCGGCGGGGGCGCTGGCGGTGGAGCGGGTGGGCGGCCGGCCGCCCGCGTGTGGCTGACGGCGCGTCGACTCGGCCATGCCCCGCCTACGGCTTGCGCCCCCACGCGGAGATCAGAGGTGGCGCCGCCAGGTCCATGGCGCCGGAGGCGATGTTCGCCAGGTGGTCGTCGATGTCCTGGTCGCCGGCGAGGCCCGCGGCGACGAGCGGGCCGCGGAACCGGCGGATCGTCGCGGCCTCCAGGGCCGCGCAGGCGGGCGAGGCGATCGGGAAGCGGGCATCGGCCTGGACGCGGCTCAGCCCCGCCTCCCGCAGCAGACGAGGGAGCCGGCGGCCCTGGGCGAGGCCGGCCCCGCGGTCGGCGAGCAGCCGGCGCACGGCGTGCCGCAGCCGGTTCGCGAGCCGCTGCTCGGGCCCGTACTCGTCCGGGCAGAGCAGGGGCTGCAGTTCGGGGTCCGTGTCCTCCACGAGCAGGCGCCCGCCGGGGCGCAGCGCCCTGGCCATCGTCCGCAACGCGCGTCCCAGGTCGGGCGTGTGGACGGGGACGAGCCGGGCGTGCACCAGGTCGAAGCCCTCCCCCGGCGGCTCCTGCGTGCCGAGGTCGTGGACGCGGGTCTCGACCGGCGGACGGGCGGCCGGTGCGACCCGCGAGATGTCGCTGGCGGTCGCGACGACCCGTCCGGTGGGGCCGACCTTCCTGGCCAGCCAGGACACCACCGAACTGTCGCCGCCTGCACCGACCTCCCAGCAGCGCCAGCCCGGTCCGACACCGAGCGCTTCGAGATGCCGGAACGTCGTCGGATCGAAGAGGGCGGCGAAGGCGTCGCAGCCTTCCGCCGTGCCGGTGTGCCGCTCGTCGAGGAGATACTCGTCGGTTCGCATCATGATCCGATCATCCTGGTTGTCCGGCTTGTCCGCGATGATCGACGCTCCGATGCGGCGAACCGTGCGGCGGCGGCGCGCGTCCATTCCTGCGCGGCCACTTCTGTGCGGCCACGGCTGGACGGCCACGGCTGCGCGGCCACATTCGTGCGGCCACGGCTGCGCGGCCACGTCGTGCGTCGACCTCTGCGCGCCACAATCCGCGCGCCGAAGTCTGCGCGCGAGGTCCGCGCATCGAAGTCCGTGCGACGGCGTCGTGGCCGCGGATTAGTCGTCCACAGGCGGGAACCAAGCGGAATCCGCCGTTTCCACAGGCTTACCCGCAGCTCACGCAGGCCTGGCAGACTGGCGCGCCAAGGCGCACCGGCACGGCGCGAGGAGATCCACATGTCCATGGCAGGGAATCTGCGGAAGGTCACGAGCCTGGGTGGGGTCGGCGGCCTCCGCAAGGTGGCTCGACTGGCCCGGCGGCGTCCGCGCGTCGACCTGAGTCACCCGGCCCGGTCCCCGCTGGGCTCCTCGGTCGTGAACTGCGTGACCTACCGGGAGGGTGTCCGCACGGCCGCGCGCGGCGACCTGGTGCACGCGGTGGAGCGGGTACGCAAGAGCGGTGAGGGCTTCGTCTGGCTCGGCCTGCACGAGCCGACCGACCAGGAGTTCGCGGGCATCGCCGACCTCTTCGACCTGCACCCGCTGGCGGTCGAGGACGCCGTCGAGGCCCACCAGCGCCCCAAGCTGGAGCGGTACGGCGAGACGCTCTTCGCGGTGTTCAAAACGGTCTGCTATGTCGAGCACGAGGAACTCACGGCCACCAGCGAGGTGGTGAACACCGGCGAGATCATGGTGTTCGTCGGCCAGGACTTCGTCATCACGGTGCGGCACGGCCGGCACGGCTCGCTGGGTCCGCTGCGCGAGGAGCTGGAGTCCGACCCCGAGCAGCTCGCCAAGGGCCCGGCCGCGGTGCTGCACGCGGTCGCGGACCACGTGGTCGACGACTATCTGAACGTCATCGAGGCCGTGCACGCCGACATCGACCAGGTCGAGACGGACGTGTTCGCCCAGGACGGCGCTGGGGCCGACCCGGGCCGTATCTACCAGCTCAAGCGCGAACTGCTCGAACTGAAGCGGGCGGTGGTGCCGCTCAGCCGCCCGCTGGAGGAGCTCGCCACCCGGCCGATCCGGGTGGTCGCGCCGGAGATACAGGCCTACTTCCGTGACGTCTCCGACCACCTGCTGCGCGCCAAGGAGCAGATCGCCGCCTTCGACGAACTGCTCAACTCCATCCTCCAGGCACACCTCGCGCAGGTCACGGTCGCGCAGAACGAGGACATGCGGAAGATCACGGCCTGGGCGGCCATCGTCGCCGTGCCGACGATGGTCTGCGGGGTGTACGGCATGAACTTCGATCACATGCCGGAACTGCACTGGCGGTACGGCTACGGCATGGTCATCGGCGTCATATCCGTCGCCTGCCTGGTGCTGTACCGGGGCTTCCGGCGCAACGGCTGGCTCTGACGCGCGCCTGCTGACGGGGTTCCCCCAGGGCTCCTCGGCGGCCGGGTCAGGCGGGCAGGCCGCTCCACGCCGGATGGCGGGGGTCGTCGGCCCGCACCAGGACGTCGGCCGTGCCGGCCGGGTCGGTCTCGTGCTCGTACCGCTCGAAGGCGGGAAGCGTCCAGTGCTCTGCCTCGGGGGTGCGGCGGCGCAGGGCGCCCGGTGAGAGGAGGACGTGGACGCTCAGGTCGAAGGGGAACCAGTGGCGCAGGAGGAAGGGGCCGTGGAGGAGCAGCAGGCCACCGGGCGGGAGCCGCACGTAGGGGCTGCGGGTGGCGCGGTCGGTGACCGGGTCCCAAAGGTCGGGCAGGACGCGTCCGTCGCCGCCGGGTTCCAGCGGGCCGAAGACCTCGCGCCACAGGGCACCGGTGTCGTACCAGCCGCTGTAGTAGGACTCGACGTCCCGGCGGCCGTGCTCCAGGCGGAGCGAGGCGGGACGCAGGAAGCCCTGCGCCCCGACGACGAGGCAGGAGCGGCCGTGGACGCGCAGCGCTTCGCCGACGCGTTCGGCGAGGTCTGCGGGGCGGGCGGCCGGAGCACCGTCGAAGGCGACACGCGGCCAGGGACTGCCGTCGGCGGGCTCCACATCGAGCAGGCGCTCGGCGAGCTGCTCGCCGAGCCGGTCCCAGGTGATCGCTTCCAGTCGCACACGGCCCATGATGCGTCAGGGAGCGAGCAGAATGCGTCCCCCGCCCACAGGGGTGAGGCGGTGCGCCGCCCCCCGGCAAGGGGAAGAAACCCCGTATGGGCCCCCGCGCAACTCCCCTGCCCCACCCCGGACTTCTCGTCTTCCAGCCCGTCAGGAGGCGGCACTGCGCCGTGTGCCACCGCGGGCCGCTGCCGCTGCTCGTCATGGAGGACGGCGCCCCGCGCTGCCTGGACTGCGCCGACCTCGGGCACCTGGTGTTCCTGCCGCGCGGCGACACGGCCCTGACGCGCCGGGCACGGGAGGAGAGCGGGCTGTCGGCGGTGGTCGTGCGGTTCGACCGGCGCGCAAGCCGGTACGAGCGGCAGGGCGTGCTGGTCGAGGAGGCGGCGCTCGCCCGCGCCGAGCAGCGGTGCCTCGCGGACGCCGACGCCCGGCGACGGCGCCGGGCACGTGACGCGCGGCGGCGGGCGGCGCAGGACGCGCGGTTCGCGGAGGCGTTCGCGGCGGAGATACGGCGGCTGTTCCCCGGGTGTCCCGCCGGGCGCGCGCGGGACATCGCCGGGCACGCCTCGGTGCGGGGCAGCGGACGGGTGGGCCGCAGCGCTGCGGGCCGGGCACTGACGGAGGGCGCGGTGACCTCGGCGGTCGTGGCGTCCGTACGGCATCTGGACACGCCCTACGACCGGCTGCTGATGAGCGGCGTACCCCGGCACGAGGCGCGCCGGCGGATCACGGCGGCCGTGGAGGCGGTGCTGAGGGGGTGGCGGACAGCACCGGACCGGTGCGCCTGAGGGCCGGGACCCTCGTGGCCTTCGTGCCGTGGCCAGAAGAAGCGCCAGGCAGGTCATGGCAAACCCGCGGGAAAGCGCTGTCCCAGGCTCTGCACAAGGGCCCCGGGGCACGTATCGTGGCCGGAAGAGTGCCGCCCGACGACGTACGGCCCGCCACCCGCGTGCGCAAGGAAAGACGGCCATGGCCGATCCCAAGGGATTCATGACCACCCCTCGTCAGGACTGGCCCCGCCGGCCCGTCGAGGAACGGGTCCGGGACTGGAACGAGGTCTACGTCCCCGGGGCGCTGTTGCCCCTCATCAGCAAGCAGGCGGACCGCTGCATGGACTGCGGCATCCCCTTCTGTCACGACGCCTGCCCGCTGGGCAACCTGATCCCCGAGTGGAACGACCTGGTGTCCAGGGAGGACTGGCGGGCGGCGGCGGAGCGGCTGCACGCGACCAACAACTTCCCCGAGTTCACCGGCCGGTTGTGCCCGGCGCCGTGCGAGGCGGGCTGTGTGCTGGCGATCAACCAGCCGGCCGTCACCATCAAGAACGTCGAGTGCGCGATCGCCGACAAGGCCTGGGAGGAGGGTTTCGCGCCGCCGAGCCCCCCGGAGCGGCTGTCCGGCAGGACGGTCGCGGTGATCGGCTCGGGGCCCACCGGGCTGGCCGCGGCGCAGCAGCTGACCCGGGCCGGGCACACGGTCGCCGTGTACGAGAAGGACGACCGGATCGGCGGGCTGATGCGGTACGGCATCCCCGAGTTCAAGATGGAGAAGCACCATCTGGAGCGGCGGCTGGAGCAGATGCGGGCCGAGGGGACGAAGTTCCGTCCGTCGACGGCGGTCGGGCGGGACGTCGACGCGGCGGAGCTGCGGGGCCGCTACGACGCCGTGGTGATCGCCACGGGCGCCACCGCCTGGCGCGAGCTGCCGGCTGCGGGCCGGGAGCTGGCGGGGATCCACCAGGCGATGGAGTACCTGCCGCTGGCCAACCGGGTGTGCGAGGGCGACCTGGAGGTCTCCCCGCTGTCCGCCGCCGGGAAGCACGTCGTCATCGTCGGCGGCGGTGACACCGGCGCCGACTGCCTGGGTACGGCCGTCCGGGAGGGGGCCGCGTCGGTGACCCAGCTGGACATCTACGCCCAGCCGGGGACGGAGCGCGACGAGGAGGCCGAGCCCTGGCCGACGTACCCGGTGCGGGTCTACCGGCTGTCGGCCGCGCACGAGGAGGCCCGCGACCTGCGCACGGCTCCGGCGGCGGACGCCGACGCGCGGCTGTTCGCCGCGTCCACGCTGCGCTTCACCGGGGACGCGGACGGCCGTGTGCGGGCCCTGCACCTGGTGGAGGTGGACGCGCGGCGCCGCCCGGTGCCCGGCACCGAGCGGACGCTGCCGGCCGACCTGGTGCTGCTCGCCCTCGGCTTCTCCGGGCCCGACCGCGGGGACGGGCTGATCGACCAGCTCGGGCTGGAGCTGGAGCCTCGCGGCACCATCGCGCGCGACGCCGGGTTCGCCACCAACGTGCCCGGAGTGTTCGCGGCCGGGGACGCCGCCCGGGGGCAGTCGCTCATCGTGTGGGCGATCGCCGAGGGGCGGGCCGTGGCGGCGGCGGTCGACCGCTACCTGACGGGCGGCACGCGACTCCCGGCGCCGATCGGACCGTACGACCGGCCGATGGCGGTGTAGGGCGGCGGAGGTGCCGCGCAGCCCACGGCGGCCGTGCCGCCCGTGAATCGACGAGGGCGGGGTCGAGGCCCTCGGTGGCGGCGGCGTCGAGGGCGATGAGGGCGCGGAAGACCTTCGGGGCGGACCGGGCGAAGTCGAGGCGGGGCGTCTGTGCCGCAGAGGGGGTGTGCGTCGTCATGTGCCTCAACTTACGTACTGCATAGACCGGTTGTAGGGTGCATTGGCATGCCGGAATCATGGGTCAATGACGCGGAGCGGATCGGCGCCGACCTGCATCTGGACCTGTCCGGGCCGGGCGGGCGCCGGGCCGCGCTCACCCGGGCGCTGCGGGAGGCCGTGCGCAGCGGGCGGCTCGCCCCTGGCACCAGACTGCCGCCGTACCGTTCGCTCGCCGCCGACCTCGGCGTCGCCCGCAACACCGTGGCCGACGCGTACGCGGAGCTGGTGGCGGAGGGCTGGCTGACAGCGCGCCAGGGCTCGGGCACCCGGGTCGCCGAGCGGGCCGAGCCGCTGCGGAAGACGCCCCGGGTCCCCAAGAAGGCGCCGCCACGCGCGCGTGGCCCCCGGCACGATCTGCGCCAGGGCACTCCCGACGCGTCGGCCTTCCCCCGCGCGGCCTGGCTCGCCTCCTACCGGCGGGCCCTCCAGCAGGCCCCGAGCGAGGTGTTCGGCCCCGGCGATCCGGCCGGCCGGATCGAGCTGCGGGAGGCGCTCACCGAGTACCTGGCACGCGCGCGCGGGGTGCGGACCGAACCGGGCCGGATCGTGATCTGCTCCGGTTTCGCGCACGCCCTGCGGCTGCTGTTCGGGCAGGGCGCGGGAGGGGTGCTGCGCGGCCCGCTGGCCGTCGAGGCGTACGGGCTGGGGTTCCACCGGCAGCTGCTGGCGACCGCCGGGGCGCGGACCGTGCCCCTGCCCCTGGACGAGCACGGCGCGCGGGTGGAACGGCTGGGGCGCGAGCGCGCCGTGCTGCTCACCCCGGCGCACCAGTTCCCGACCGGCGGCCCGCTGCATCCCTCGCGCCGGGCCGCCGTGATCGACTGGGCACGCGCGCGTGACGGGCTGGTGATCGAGGACGACTACGACGGGGAGTTCCGCTACGACCGCAAGCCCGTGGGCGCCGTCCAGGGACTCGACCCGGAGCGGGTGGTCTTCATCGGTTCGGTCAGCAAGAGCCTGTCCCCGGCGGTGCGGCTGGGCTGGATGGTGCTGCCGGAGCGGTACGTCGACGGGGTGCTCGCGGCCAAGGGCGACCGGGAGGCCTGGGCGAGCGTCCTGGACCAGCTGAGCCTCGCCGACTTCCTCGCCTCCGGGTCGTACGACCGTCACGTACGCCGGATGCGGCAGCGCTACCGGCGCCGGCGGGACCGGCTCGTGGCGGCCCTCGCCGAGCACGCCCCGCACATCGAGGTCACCGGTGTCGCCGCCGGGCTGCACGCGGTGCTGCGGCTGCCGCCGGGCACCGAGCGGTCGGCGGTGAAGGCGGCCGCCTGGCAGGGCATCGCGCTGGACGGCCTGGCCGAGTTCCGGCACCCGGAGACGGACATGCCCGCGCGCGACGGGCTGGTGGTCGGCTACGCGACGCCCTCCGAGCACGCCTACGGAGCGGCACTGGAGGCGCTGATCGGCGCACTGCCCCCGGACGGGGAGGCCAGCGCCGCACCGGGCGGCGACTGAGCCGCTCCGTAGGGCTGGTCAGGGCTTGCGGCCCACCGCCCCGTAGCCGGGGACCACCCCGTCGTCCTGGCCGGGCACCGGCTCACCCAGTTCCGGGTGCCAGCGGTGGGGCACCTCGACGCCGGGCTCGACGAGGTCGAGCCCGGCGAAGAAGCGGGTGAACTCCTCCTTGGAGCGCAGGGCCAGGGTGACCCCGGCGGCCTTGAGCTTCTCGGTGGCGGCCGCCGACTCCTGCGGGGTGAAGTCGGCCGTCGCGTGGGTCATCACCAGGTAGCTGCCGGAGGGCACCTCGGCCAGCAGCCGCCGGACCAGGTCGTGGGCGCCGTCCTCGTCGGGGACGAAGTGCAGCAGCGCGACGAGCGACAGCGCGACGGGCCGGGTGAGGTCCAGGACCTTCCTCGCGCCCTCGACGATGGCGTCCGGCTCGCGCACGTCGGCCTGGAGGTACTCGGTGACCCCCTCCTCGGTGCCGCGCAGCAGGGCCGCCGCGTGGGCCAGCACGATGGGGTCGTTGTCGCAGTAGACCACGCGCGCGTCGGGTGCGATCCGCTGGGCGACCTGGTGGAGGTTGGGCTCGGTGGGGATGCCGGTGCCGATGTCGAGGAACTGCCGTACGCCCCGGCCCGCCAGCCAGCGGGTGGCCCGGTGCATGAAGGCGCGGTTGACCCGCGCCATCACCGGCACCCTGGGGTCGAGGGCCAGCATCTGCCGGCCCATCGCCTCGTCGACCGGGTAGTTGTCCTTGCCGCCGAGGTACCAGTCGTACATCCGGGCGGGATGCGGCCTGCTCGTGTCGATCTCGACGGGGGGCTGCCCGGTCATGGCCTGCTCCATAGGTCTGCGGTTGATGATCAACTCGGGGCCACCATACGGGACTTGACGCGAGTACGCGTCAGGACAGCAGGAAGTCCGCCTCCCCCGCCTTGGCCCCCTCGATGAAGGCCGTCATCTCGTCGGAGGTGTAGATCAGCGCCGGCCCGTCCGGGTCGGTGGACTGCCGTACGGCGATCCGGCCGTCGGCGAGCTTCATGGCCTCCAGGCAGTTGCCCCCGTTGCCGCCGCTCCACGGCTTGTGCCAGCCTTCGCTGCCCAGCTCCCGGGCGGGCATGCCGTTGTAGATCCGCTCGGCGCGGACCCGCGGCTTGGGCTGGGACTTGATGCGATCCATTCACAGCTCCTTGCGGAGATCCTCCAGGATCTCCTTCGTGCGATGTGCCGTGGCGGCCTGCGCCGCCATGCGGTCCATGACCTCGAGGTGGGTCGCCACCTCGGCGCGCGCGTCGAGGTAGACGGCGCCGGTCAGGTACTCGCTGTAGACCATGTCCGGCAGTTCGGGCATGGCGAACCGGAACAGCACGAACGGCCCGTACGTCCCGGGGTGCGGCCCGCCGGCGAACGTGGCGACCTGCAACGTGACGTTGGGCAGCTTCGTGGCCTCGAGCAGTCTGTCGATCTGGGCACGCATCACCTCCGCCGGGCCGACCGGGCGGCGCAGCGCGGTCTCCTCCATCACGACCCACAGCCGGGGCGCGTTGTCACGGGTGAGCAGCTCCTGGCGCTGCATGCGCAGGGCGACATGGCGCTCGATGTCCTCCGGCCGGGTCTGGCCGATGGCACCCGAGCGCAGCACTCCGCGCGCGTACTCCTCGGTCTGCAACAGGCCGGGGACGAAGTGGGGTTCGTAGGAGCGGATGAGGCTGGCGGCACCCTCGAGGCTGACGTACATCGAGAACCAGGAGGGCAGGATGTCGTGGAACCGCTGCCACCAGCCGGGCTTGTTGGCCTCCTCGGCCAGCCGGACGAAGGCGTCGGCCTCCTCGCCGGAGACGCCGTAGGCCTGCAGGAGCATCTGGAGGTACGGGATCTTCAGCGCGACCTCGGCCGTCTCCATACGGCGGACGGTGGCGGGCGCCACCCGCAGGACGCGGGCGGCCTCCTCCCGCTTGAGCCCGGCGCGCTCGCGCAGGTCCTGAAGGCGCCGGCCGAGGACGACCTGGCCGACCGTCGGCGCGGACCGCGGTTCGCTCACGTTCCACCTCCCACCGCAATTACACCGGCGCCCACGGGGAGCCGTTCGAAAAGTTCCCGACAGCCCGGCGGCGCCATGCGAAGACCGGCCGGGACCCGGACACTTCCCGCCCTTCATGTGAAGGACTGAAAGGGGACGGATCGTCGACGATCCCAACTGGCGCCGCTCGAGGTGCTGGTGCGAGCAGTGTGCCACGCCGGTCCAGACCGTCACACAGCACTCTGCAATTTTCACAGTGACACTTGCCAACCTGTTCCTGGCGGGGCGATAGTGGCAAGCGTGATTCCGCCCGCGCCCTTAGGAACAGACGCCGTCGCAGGTCCCCCCGGCCTCGGCGCAGTCACGGCGGCAGGCCCCGACCAGGCCGCTGCCGAGCGCCGGTTCCGCTTCGAGCTGGCCGCGCACCCGGGCTCTCCCGCGCAGGCCAGGCGCCTGACGCGCGCCCGGCTGACCGGCTGGTCGGTGTGCGAGGACACCTGCGACACCGCGGCCCTGGTCGTCTCCGAGCTGGTCACCAACGCCATCGTGCACACCGCGAGCACGCACATAGTCTGCGAACTGCACGACGGCGACGATCTGCTGCGCATCGCCGTGCGGGACGAGGGCTGCGCCCCGGGCCAGCCCCACGCGGACACCCGGCAGCGCCCCGAGGACGAGCACGGGAGGGGACTGCTGCTGGTCGACGCCCTGTGCCGGGCCTGGGGCGCCCATGAGCACGGCCCCGGGCTGCTCGTCTGGGCCGAGCTGCCGCGCGGGGGCGAGACCCCGCGCCACCCCACCGCGCCCATCAGCCACCCCGCCGGGCCCCGGGGCGACCTGGGCTGGGGGACCCGCCCGAAGCCGGGCACGTCCGGCGGCTCGAACGGCGCGGGCACCCACGGCAGCCGTACCGCACGCGACTCCGGAGCAGCAGAGCCGCCCCCGGACAGGGGCAGCGGGTGAGCAGCGGGCCCGGCCGGGTGCTCAGCCTGGACTCACTGGTCCGTCTGCGGCGTGGACAGTCCCCGGCCGGCGCCCCCCTGCGACTGCCCGTACCCGACGGCATGACCGCGCCGCTGGGCTGCGACGCGGTGGCCGTGCCCGCCCGCCTCGGACCGCTGCTCATCCCCCGGCTGCCGCGCGTCGGGTGTGTCTACGCCGACGAGGCGCACTGGTGGTGGCTGGTTCCCTCCGACTCCGACTACGCCCTTCAGTGGCCCGCCCCCGCGCGGTACGCCACCGGCGCGGTCGTGCCGGACGCCCCCTGCATGCCCGGGCTGATCCACCGGCCGGAGGGCACCCTTCCGTACACGCCGCCGATCCCGCTCTACCTGGCGCTGTGCCGGCTGACCGGGACGAGTCCCACCTGGTCACGGCCGGTGAGCGCGTAGGGGCACAGACCGTTCGGGCGCGCGCTCGGCCGACGGATTCGCCGTTCCCCGGCGCGCTGCCGACCGCGCTGCCCGTGCGCCACCGCACAACGCCGCCGCCCGCGCTGCCCGCGCACCCGCCCCGCGCCACCGTTCTGCGATCTCTGCGCGGAGCTGTACGCGCTCCAGGCGGAACAGTTCACCCGGCCGCCCGCCCAGGCGCCGAAGCCGGGGTGGGGTCAGGCGGTGGCGTCGGCGCCGTCACCGCTTCGCACGATCACCAGGAACATGTCCGTCGCGAGGTCCATGACAACCTCGGCAGGCAGGCCCTCCAGACGCCGCGCCTGCGCGAACTCCTCCGCCGGCCACGAGCCACGCGGCCCACCGGCGGGAAAGCGTTCGAGCACCGTTCGCCCGTTCACCCTGCACCTCCATGTAGCGCTGTACTCGTAGAGTTAAACGCCAATCATGGGGAAAAGGCCTCGCCCGGTGACGGTACTGAGACGTAGTTGACACCCGTTCACCGCCAAGTGTGATCGATCTCTCGGCCATTCGGCCGTTCGCGTGACGGACGGCGTCAATCCCCGTACTCACCGTGATAACGCATGCACTCACGTCCCACAGGTCCCACTGCTGAGGCCGGGGACGGCGTCATGGTGCCGGCTCCCGGTCAGACGGCCCCCGGTCAGACGGCGCGCGGGAGGTCCGGCAGCGCGGGCAGGCCGATGCGCCGCTGGTGGCCGGCGAGTTCGCCGAGGAGGGCGGTGAGCCGTTCCCTCTGCTGGGGCGAGAGCTGTCCTGTGTCGTCGAGGTGCACCGCGCAGGCGGTCGTGGTGTCCACGAGCCGTTCCAGGAGGGCGGCGACCTCGTCCGCGCCCTCGGCGTGCCGGGCGAGGGCGGGCAGTTCGTGCGCGGTGAGGGAGATGGCCGTGCGGGCCTCGGCGAGGGTGCGGTAGGCCTCGCGGCGCAGGGTCCAGCGGGTGGCACGGTGGTCGGAGGGGGTGCCGGAGGTGCCGATGCGCGGAGCCTGGGCCTCGTCGAGGACGTGGACCAGGTAGGCGTGCGCCGCGGTGCCCGCCGCCACGAGCCGGGCCCGGACGCCCCCGCCGCGCTGTCCGGGTATCGGCAGGTGCCCGACGACCAGGACGATCGCGCAGGCCAGCAGGGTCTCGCCGATGCGGCTGGCGGAGGCCTGCGGTTCACCGCCGACCATCACCAGGGCGAGGACGAGGACGGTGACGACGGCGGTCTGGGCGGCGAAGTGCCGGGTGGCGACCGGGATGAGCGCTCCGCACACGGCGACCAGCGCGATCAGCCCCTCGGGCCGGGGCAGCACCGCGGCGAAGGCCGCGAAGAGCAGCGCGCCCAGCACGGTCCCGGCGGCCCGGCTCAGCACCCGTGAGGCCAGCGGCCCGAGGTCGGGCTTGACCAGGAACACGGCGGTGGCGGGCAACCAGTACCAGTGCTCGTGCTGCCCGTACCACTGGGCCCGGTGCAGGGCCTGGGCGGCGGCCGCGCTGGCGCCGAAGCACAGGGCGACCCGCAGCCCGTACTCGCGCCCGGCGCTGCCGAAGGCGGTGCGCAGCAGGTCGCGGGCGGTGCGCCGCCGGGTGTGCAGGTCGCCGCCCCTGCCCCGGTCGAAGACCTCGGCGGCGTGCAGCAGGGCGTCGTCCAGGGCCCGCAGGGCGGGCGCGGACCGGGAGGGTGCGGGCAGCGGACCGGTGTGACCGTTCTCCCGTACGGCGGCGGCGAGCCGGCGGGGGCCTTCCGACGCCCGGGCGGAGACGGCCTCGCCGGCCCAGGCCAGGGCGGTGGCGGCCTCGGCGAGGGGCAGTGCGGCGGCGTACTGGGCGTGCAGGCGCCGCTCGGCGGCAGAAGAGGCGTACCGCCGCAGCCGGGGACCGGCGAGCGCGTCCTGGGCGTGGTCGAGGGCGGCGGTGAGCGCGGCGCGGCGGGCGGTGGCGTCGGGCCCGCCGGCCGCGTCGAGCAGCGCGGCGACGGCGTCGTAGACACCGGCGACGGCCTCCCGCTCCCCGTCGAACCGGAAGTCTCCGGCGAGGGAGCCGGGCGTGGGCAGCACCAGCCGCAGCACGAGCAGCCAGCCGGCCCCGGCGAGGAAGGCGAGGGCGCGCTGCCATCCGCTCTCCGGCAGCGGCATCCCGGCGCCGACGGCGGTGGCGACCAGCAGGTGCGTCCCGGCGCTGGAGGAGACGGGCCCGATGGCGCTGATGCCGCCGGCGACGAGACCGAGCGCGGTGCACAGGACCGTCAGCGCGAGGGGCCCCATGCTCTGCCCGGCGTACGTCCCGACGAGCAGTCCCGCGGCCCCGGCCAGCGCGGGGGCGCCGAGCCGCTTGACGGAGACCCGGCGGCTGCCCGGCCGGTCGTTGATCCCGGCGAGCATGGCGGCGATGGCGGCGACGACCCCGAGGGAGGTGCGGCCGGCGAGCACGGCGGCGAGCAGCAGCGGTCCGGCGGCGAGGGCCCCTCGGGTGACCGCGTTCCAGGGCACCGGTCCGCGCTGGGCGCGGAGCGCGTGGGCGAGCCAGGGCGGCGGTGCGAGGGTGACGCGGCGGGACACGGGGCTCCTGTCGTCTGGGGCAGGGTGAGCCTTCGGGCGACGGTGGCCGGGCTGGGGTGTGTCCACGGTAGGGCGCGCAGGGCCCGGGACGGGAACGGCTGTGTTGCCGGGATGTGACGAACTGGCCTGAGAACCGCGTTCTTTATGAACGCAATCGGTGCACGGGCAGGCTCAGGGTCCTGCCCGTGCACCGGGAGGGCTCAGCCGGCGGGTCGGGCCTGGTGGAACGTCATGGTCAGGGCGTCGGGTTTGACGGTGACCACGGCCTGCGGGCGCGGCGGGCGGGACGAGACGGGGGTGAACACCGGCCAGGTCCGCAGCACGGTCGCGAGGATGATCTGCAGCTCGGCCCAGGCGAAGTTCTCACCGATGCACTTGCGACGCCCGTCACCGAAGGCGAGGAAGGATCCGCGGGCGGCCGAGACGGTCTCGGGGGTCCAGCGGTCCGGATCGAAGGCGTCCGGGTCGGTGAACACCTCGGGGTCGTGCTGGTGGAGGTAGGGGCTCCAGACCACGTCGGCACCCCGCGGAATGCGGTGTCCGCCGAGGTCCATGTCGCGGGTGGCGGTACGGGTCACCAGCCAGGCCGGGCCGTACTTGCGGATGGCCTCCTGCAGCACCTTGCGCGCGTACGGCAGGTGCTCCAGGTCGGCGTAGCGCAGCGGGCGGTCGCCGCACACGGAGTCGAGCTCCTCCAGCAGCCGCCGTCTGATCTGCGGGTGGCGGGCGATCTCGCACAGCGTCCAGGCCAGGGTGGTGCCGGTGGTCTCGATGGCCCCGGTCAGCAGGGTGATCGCCTCGTCCTGGAGCTGCTGGCGGGTCAGCGGGTCCTCGGCGGTGAGCAGGGTGTCGAAAAGGCCGGCCTGCCGCTCCTGCCCCGCGGCGTGCGGGCATCCGGCGGCGGCCGCTTCCGTGCCGGGCGCCTGGGGGCGGGTCACCCGGCTCAGCCGGTGGTCGATGGCCTCGTCGATGAGGGAGCGCAGCCGGGCGACGCGCTGGGCGTGGGCCCGGTTGGCGGGCAGCGGCAGGCGGGTGACCCACGGCGGCAGGATGGTCTGCCGGATCGTGCCCTTCATGATGTCCGGCATGAGCGAGGTGAACTCGCCGGCGAGGTGCTCGGGCAGGTCCGCGCCGAACAGCGCGACGAGGAAGGCCGCGAGGGTGACCTCGTTCATGTCCGCGTACACGTCCCGGGGCTGCCCCTCGGTCCAGGCGCCGACCAGCGTCCGCACCTGGTCGATCATCGCGTCGCCGCGTTCGGCGATGTGCGCCTTGTTGAACATCGGCTGCATCAGCCGCCGGTTGCGCAGGTGGGCCTCGCCGTCGGCGATGGTGGCGAGGCCGTCCCCGAAGAACACCCGCAACGCGTCGATGATCTTGCCGCCCTTGGCGTAGTGCGCGGCGTCGGTGACCAGGACCTTGCGGGTCAGGGCCGGGTCGGTGACGACGTAGGCGGGGGTGGGGCCGATGCGTATGCACACCACGCTGCCGTGGGCGCGCAGGGAGTCGATGAACGGCAGCGGGTTGCGGGCGAGCTGGAGACCGTGCCCGATCAGCGGGAGACCTCCGGGGGCGGTGGGGGTGGACGGTGTCGCGAGAGCGCTCATGGCGCGCATCCTCCTTGTCGGGGGCCGTCGCCGAACGCCCGATGCATGCCCATGCCATATGGCTGGAATGCCGCCCCGCGGTGATCACTGCGTCACACCGGCGATGCCGGCCCGGCAGGTGCTCCGGGGCCCCGAGAATGTGCTGGGCTTCAGCCGCCAGCGGCGGATGAGCCGGTCACCGGCGGGCTTCCGCGACCGCCCGCGCGAGGAGTGCCTCGCTGTGCGTGACCGCCCGGGCGAGAACGCTCGGGTCCGGCGTCAGCGTGGCCGGCACGGCGTCCATGTCGCTCAGCCCGGCCCGCGCGACGATCCCCTTCTCGTTGGTGACCCACTCCCCACGTGCCGCCAGCACCGCGTGTGCGGTCTGGGTCGTGGCCAGCGCGATCGCGCCCGCGACCTGGGTGAGGGCGCCCTTCGGGGCGTGCCCGGCCCTGGCGTAGGCGAGGGTGGCGGCGGCCATGCCGTGCCAGTGCCCGGGGGCGGTCCGGCGCAGCGCCGGCGGATAGGCGGTGGGGCGCGGCAGGTGGCCCCGCAGCACCTTGTTGACGGCGAGTTCGGCGACGACCAGGTAGCTGGGTATGCCGGCCATGTGGAACATCAGCGGCTCGACCCGGAAGCGCCCCTGTTCCGCCTCGGCCAGCTCGTGCTCGACGACGTCGAGGTCGCGGTAGTGGACGTCCACGCGCCGCCCCTCGATCGTCAGCCACGCGCCGCCGTTGAAGACCCCGCCGCCCCAGGCCCCGATCTCGCAGACCTCGCCCTCCCAGCCGACGGCGCGCAGGTCGTCCGGGTCGAAGGCGCCCCGGTAGTAGACCGCCAGATCCCAGTCGCTGTCGGGCCGTTCGGTGCCCTGCGCCCGTGATCCGCCGAGGGTGACGGCCCGTACGGCGGGGAGCGCGGCGAGACGGTCGGCGGTGCGGTCGAGGAAGGCCTGGTCCGAGGGCACGGGCACGGGTGGGGCTCCTGGTGGTCGGGGGTCGTCGGCAGGGTACGTGGACGGGCCCGGCCCTCGCGAGGCATTAACCGGCGGCCCCTGTTATTCGGGTGCGCGAGCGGGCCGTGGCCCGCATGATCAGTGGGTTGTGCCTCCCCGCAGATCGGAGCCGTTCGTGGTGCAGCGCGTCACCGTCCCGGGTCTCTTCCCGCCGCCCACCTACTCGCACGCGTCGGTGGTCGAGGCGGGCACGAAGCTCGCCTTCCTCGCCGGGTCCGTCCCGCTCGACGCCGACGGAAACCTGGTCGGACCGGGCGATCCCGTCCGGCAGGCCGAGCAGGTGCTCGCCAACCTCGGTGCGCAACTGCGCGCGGCCGGCAGCGACTTCACCCATGTCGTGGCGACGGACGTGTACGTGGTGAGCGATGAGCCGGCGGTGCTGTCGGCCGTCTGGGAGGTGGTGGAGGCCTCCGGCCTGAGTACCGGCCCGCACTCCTCGACGCTGATCGGCGTGGCCTGCCTCGGCTACACCGGCCAGCTGGTGGAGATCACGGCGACGGCCGTCGTACCGGAGGGCACGTGACCGTCGGCACCCCGGAGGCCGGGCTGCGCCGGGCCGCCGGCGAGGCCGACGCCGACGCCGCGGCGGACGTCTGGCTGCGGTCCTTCGCCGCCGCCCTGCCGGGCGTGGTCCGGCCCCGGCCGGACGACGAGGTGCGGGCCTACTTCCGTCAGGTGCTGGTGCCGCTGCGCGAGACGTGGGTCGCGGACGCGGCGGGCGGCGTCGTGGGCGTGCTGGTGCTCGATGGCGAGGAGCTGTCCCAGCTGTATCTCGCCCCCGAGTGGCGCGGGCGCGGCCTCGGTGACCGGTTCGTCGCCCTCGCCAAGGACCGCCGCCCGCACGGGCTGAGCCTGTGGACCTTCCAGGTCAACGGGCCGGCCCGCCGCTTCTACGAGCGGCACGGCTTCGCCGCCGCCGAGTGGACGGACGGCAGCCGCAACGAGGAGCGCGAGCCGGACGTCCGGTACCTGTGGCGTCCGGATCACCCGGCGGACGGCGGCCCCCACATCCGGCGCTTGGGCAGCGGCTTGGCGTAACTCCCGGCGCGGCTGGTGGTCAGGCCCAGCGCCACCAGCGACTCGGCGAGCCGTACGGCCGCCGCGACCCCGTCGACGACCGGCAGCCCCAGCTTCTCCCCCACCGCCCGCCGCATGCCGGTCATCCCGGCGCAGCCCAGCACCAGCACCTCTGCCCCGGCCGCGCGGGCCCGTTCGGCGGCGGCCAGGAACGCCGCCTCGGTGCGCTCGTCGTCCCCCAGGTCGAGCACGCCCAGCCCCGTGCCGACGACGGCGGCACAGTTGCGGCCGACCCCGGCCGTCTCCAGGCTGTCCTCGATCTGCCCGCGGGACCGCTCCAGCGTGGTGACGACCCCGTAGCGCCGCCCGAGCAGGCAGGCCAGATGGGCGGCGGCCTCCGTGATGTCGACGACCGGTACGTCCACCAGCTCCCGGACGCCCTCGCGCCCGTGCTCCCCGAAACCGGCCAGGACCACGGCGTCGTACGGCGGCCCCTGGTACGTCCGCAGCACGTCCAGCACCGCCGCCGCGGACAGGTAGCTGTCCAGCCAGCCCTCCGCAGACTCGGGGCCCCACTTCGGGGTCAGCCCGGTCACGGTGGTGCCCGGGCCTGCGGCGGCCCGGGCACCTCGCACGATCTCCTCGGTCATCTCCCGCGTGGTGTTGCAGTTGGTGACGACGATCCGCACGCTGCTCAGCCCTCCGTGGCGGTGCGCTCGCCCCGGCACAGGACCAGGTAGAGGCCGGCCGCCAGGGCCGTGCCGATGAACCAGGAGTACGGCGCCACGTCGCTGAAGGTCTTCACCAGCGCGAGCACCGCCGCGACCCCCGCCGCCGGCAGGAACGCCCACAGGGCCTTCGGGTTGACGCCCTTGCGGTAGTGGTAGCGGGAGCCGGGCTCGGCGTTGAACAGCTGGCCGACGTCGATCCGGCCGCGCTTGATCAGGAAGTAGTCGACCATGATCACGCCGAACAGCGGGCCCAGGAAGGCGCCGAGGCCGCCGAGGAAGTAGTTGACGACGGTGGGGTTGGAGAAGAGGTTCCAGGGCGTCACCACCAGCGCCGCCACCGTGCTGATCATGCCGCCGACCCGGAAGCTGATCTTCTGCGGCCAGACGTTGGCGAGGTCGTACGCCGGGGAGACGAAGTTGGCGACGATGTTGACGCCCATGGTGGCGATGGCGAAGGTCAGCGCGCTCAGCACCAGAACCCAGGTGTTGCCGGTCTCGGCGACGAGGTAGGCGGGGTCGGTGATCTCCTTGCCGAACACCTCGTACGCCCCGGCGGTCACGATGACCGACACGATGACGAAGGCCGTGGAGTTGACGGGCAGGCCCCAGAAGTTGCCGCGCCTGACGCTGCGGTAGTCGGGCGCGAAGCGGGAGAAGTCGCAGAAGTTGAGCATCAGCGTGCCGTACGTGGCCAGCACCAGGCCGATCGCGCCGAACCACTGGCGCCACTGCTCGCCCACGGAGACCGGGTGCGGGGTGCTGGTCAGGGAGATGGTCCAGCCGGCCTTGGCGAGGATCCAGACGGCCAGCGCGATCATGACGAGCCAGATGGCCGGGCCGCAGAAGTCCTGGAACTTGCGGACCGACTCCATGCCCCGGCTGATGATCGCCGCCTGGACCAGCCACAGCGCGACGAAGGAGACCCAGCCGAGCGTGTCGAGGCCCAGGAAGGAGCTGTGCGTCCACGACTCAAGGCCCGGCCAGGCCGCCAGCAGCATAACGTTCACGGCGACGGAGGCCAGGTAGGTCTGGATGCCGTACCACATGATGGCGATGACGGCCCTGATCAGCGCGGGGATGTTGGCGCCCCAGACGCCGAAGCTGATGCGGCTGACGACCGGGAAGGGCACCCCGTGGCGCTGCCCGATCCTGCCCATCCAGTTCATCCCGACGTAGATGAGCACGAAGCCGGCGAGCAGGGAGGTGAAGATCTGCCAGACGTTCATACCAAGGAAGAGCAACCCGGCGGCGAAGGTGTAGTTGCCGAGGTTGTGGACGTCGGACATCCACATGGCGAAGAGGTCGAAGACCTTCCAGTTGCGCTTCTCGGCGGGCGCGAGGTCCTCGTTGGTGAGCCGGGGATCGGGGGCGAGGACGGGGACGCCGGTGACTTCGGCGCGGTCGGCGAGGGACACGGGGGCCTCCATGAGCAAGGGGACGACGGAGGAGTGCTCGGTGGGGGGCGGCAGGGGCTGGCAGGGGTTTGGTATACCAAACTGCCGACATGGTCCCGCCGTCAACCGTTCCGGCCGATATCGCCGCTGTTAACGCTCGGTAAAAGACTCCCGGAGTCGGCGAAGATGGCCCCATGAGCCCCTCGGCGAAGAGCGAACCCCTCGGAGCGGTACGCGAACGGGTCCTGGCCGCCCTGCGCCAGGAGATCATCGCGGGCCGCCTCCGTCCCGGCGACCGCCTGGTCGAACGGGAACTGGCGGACCGCTTCCAGGTCTCCCGCGTGCCGGTCCGGGAGGCGATCCGCGCCCTGGTCGCCGAGGGCTTCGTCCACTTCGAGACCCCGCGCAGGACGGTCGTACGCCGTCTGACGCCGACGGACGTGAAGGAACTCTTCGAGCTGCGCGAGGCGTTGGAGGTGTACGCGGCGGGGCTGGCCGCGTCCCGTGCGACGCCGCAGGACCTGGCGGAGGCCGCGGACCTGCTCGACCAGGCGGCCGCCGCGACCCGGGCGGGAGACGCGGAGGTGATCACGGACGTCAACAGCCGTCTGCACGACCGGATCATGGCCATGGCGGGCAACAGCCTGCTGACGGCCGCCCTGGAACCGGTCGCCGGCCGCCTGCGCTGGATGACCCGGCGGAACGAGGAGTGGCCCCACCTACTGGTGGAGCACCGGGAGTTGTTCGAGGCGATCGCCTCGGGCGACCCGGAGCGGGCCCGCGCGCACGCGCGCACGCACGTACGGACCAACTACCGCTCGACGGTGCGGCACCTGTTCGGCGAGGAGGCCGCCGAACTCCCCTAGCTCCTGCCCGCCCGGCGTTGTGCGTACCGGTCCGTGGCCGCCACCAGCGCCTCGGTCACCCCGGGCGCCCCCGCGTCGTGCCCGGCGTCGTCGACGACGACCAGCTCACTGCCGGGCCAGGCGTGGTGGAGCCGCCAGACGATGCCGAGGAGGTTGCCGAAGTCGAGGCTGCCCTGCACCAGCGTCCCCGGGATGCCCCGGAGCAGGTGCGCGTCGCGCAGCACGACGCCCTCGTCGTTGCCCTCGCCGAGGAAATGGTCCTGGTCCCAGTAGTGCGTGACGGTGCGGGCGAAGCCCATCCGGAAGACCGGGTCCTCGAACCGCTCCACCGAGCGCGGCGGCGCCGGGATGGTCGCCGTCTCCCAGTCGGTCCAGGCCCGCGCGGCCCGCTCCCGCACCTCCGGGTCGGGCGACTCCAGCAGCCGGTGGTACGCGGCGGCGAGATTGCCCTCCCGCTCGCCGTCCGGGAGTTCGGCGAGGAACCGCCGGAAGGCCTCCGGGAAGATCCGCCCCAGGCCCCTGGTCAGCAGGGCCACTTCGGCGTTCGACCCGGTGGCCACGCCGGTCAGCACCAGCTCGGACACCACCTCCGGATGCGTCTGCGCGTAGCGCAGCCCGAGCACCGACCCCCACGACACGCCCCACACCAGCCACCGTTCGATCCCCAGCTGCGCACGCAGCCGCTCCAGGTCGGCCATGAGGTGGGCGGTCGTGTTGACGCTCATGTCGGTGTCGTACGCGCTCGCGTGCGGGGTGGACCGCCCGCAGCCGCGCTGGTCGAGCAGCACGATCCGGTAGGCGGCCGGATCGAAGAGGCGCCGGAAGTACGGGGTGCAGCCGGAGCCCGGCCCGCCGTGCAGCACCAGCGCGGGCTTGCCGTGCGGGTTGCCGCAGGTCTCCCAGTACACGCGGTTGCCGTCACCGGCCTCGAGCATGCCGTGGTCGTACGGTTCGATCTCCGGATACAGGGCCATCCGGGCACCGTAGCGGCGGTTCGGCGGTCCGCTCACCTCATTTCGCGGGCGGCGGGCGTGGGTGGCAGCCCCGCCGCCCGCGCCGCCGTGCGCAGGACCTCTCGGAGCATGGCGGGGGTGAGGCGGCCGGTGAAGGTGTTGCGCTGGCTGACGTGGAAACAGCCGAAGAGGTCCAGGCCGTGGGTGCCGTCCAGGCCGTTCTTGCCGTGGGTGCCCTCCGTGCCGCCCGTGCTGTCCGTACCGTCCGTGCCGTCCGCTCCTTCGGTGCCGGTGAGGTGCACGTGCGTGCCGTGCGCGAAGGGCGGTCGAGGGCGCGGGACGGTCCAGCCGGCCTCCGTGAACGCGGGCAGCGCGGCCTGCCAGCCGAAGGCGCCGAGCACCACCGCGGCCCGCAACGTCGGCCGCAGCAGCCGCAGTTCCCGCACGAGCCAGGAACGGCAGGTGTCCCGCTCTGCGGGGGTGGGTTTGTTGGCGGGCGGGGCACAGTGCACGGGCGCGGTGACGCGCACGCCGTACAGCTCCAGACCGTCGCCCGCGTGCACGGAGGTGGGCTGGGAGGCGAGGCCGACGTCGTACAGCGCCTGGTAGAGCACGTCGCCGGAGCGGTCCCCGGTGAACATCCGGCCGGTACGGTTGCCGCCGTGGGCGGCCGGGGCGAGCCCGACGATCAGCAGCCGGGCGTCGGGCGGCCCGAAGCCCGGCACCGGCCTGCCCCAGTACGTCCAGTCGGCGAAGGCGGCGCGCCTGGTCCTGGCCACCTCCTCCCGCCAGGCGACCAGCCGCGGGCAGGCCCGGCAGTCCGCGATGCGCCGGTCGAGACCGGTCAGGCCGGTGGAGTCCATGCCTCCACGGTAGGGCCCGGCCCCGGTGCGTTCGTCAACGGACCTCGGGAACGCGGCCGGTGACCCCCGGCCCGGTGAGCTCCGGCTCGGCGTCCGCCGCGGGCCTGCGCAGCCACAGCAGGGCCCCCGACAGCAGTACGGCGGCTGCCGCCAGCCAGGGCACGGGGCCGGACCGCAGTCCACCGAGCACCAGGCCGGTGAGCGCTCCGGCCAGTTGCAGAGCGAGGGACTGCACGGACAGGGCGGTGGCGCGGCCGCCGCTCGGCACCCTGCGGTGCAGCAGCTCGTTCTCGCTCGGGCCCGCCACGCCGAGCCCGAGGTACACCAGGCAGAAACCGGCACCCGCGAGCACCATGACGTACGGCTGCGCGGCCTGCGCGGTGACGCCGAGCAGCAGCAGGCCGGCCGCGCCCGCGCCGAGCCCGGCCAGGACCGCCCGCTCACCGCTGCCCGCGGCCCGGGCGGCGAACGACCCCAGGTGGCTGCCGGCCCCGGCGCAGACGAAGCCCGCGCAGGCGAGCGCGGCGTAGAGCACCGCTCCCGACTCCGAGGTGCCGGTCAGGGCCACGGCCCGGGCGGGGGTGAGCAGTTCGAGCGCGGCGAGGGCGCTGCCGGTGGCGGCCGCACTGAGCAGGACCCGGCGCACCAGCGCGTCGCGCGTGCCCAGGCGCAGCCCGCCCGCGACGGTGGCCGGAATACCCCGCAGTACCGAGCGCCGTCCGGTCCGCGGCCGGGGCGGCTCGCGGAGGGCGGCCAGGACGTAGCCGACGAAGACGGCCTCGACCACCGCACCCAGCAGCACAGGTACGGCCAGCGGCGGCACCGCCCCGGATGTCGCCTCGCGCAGACCGGCACCGAGGCCGGGGACCACGCCCAGCAGCCACGGCAGGGCACCGCCGAGCAGGATGCCGGCCGCGAGCGCGCCGGAGGTCGCGGTGCTGCCGCGGGCCAGGCCGGTACGCAGCTCGGCGCCGGGACCGGCGTGGGCATGGACCGTGTCGACGTACCAGGCCTCGGCGGGGCCGCTGGCCAGGGCCCGGCCCGCCCCCTTGAGGACCATGCCGAGCGTCAGCACCCAGGCGGTGGTGCCCAGGCCGACCATGATCAGGGCCACCGTGCTCAGCGCGCCCCCCGCCGCCAGGACGGCACGGCGGCCCAGGACGTCGGAGAGCCCGCCCGTGGGCAGCTCCAGCGCGGCAGCGGTGAGCGAGTGGGCCGCGAAGAAGCCGGCGACGGCGGCGAGGGACATTCCGCGGTCGGTGCACAGGGGGATCATCGGCGCCAGTCCCAGCCCCGGCGGGAGCCAGAACAGGACGCAGACGGTGACATAGCGACGGCGGGCGGCCCGCACCTGCGGGGACTCGCTCACGGGCGGTCGCCGCCGTCGGCCGCGCCACCGGCCACATCGGTCTCCTCAGTCATCCGGCTTCCTGTCGCTTCGGCAGTCATCCGGCTTCCCGTCGCTCCGGTCACGTCGGTCACACATGCCTCTGAGGAACGGGCGGCGACGGGAAGACCGGCCCAGACGAGGACGACCCGCTCGGCGCGCCGGTCCCCGGCGTCCCGGGCGGTGAGGTCCGCCAGCTTCCCGGCGAACGCGTCCCACAGCTCCGCGAGCGACTCGGGCGTCAGACGGGCCATGTGGTCACTGATGCCGGACGGCTCCACCCACTCCCGGCCCAGCCGCCCGGCGGCGAGGTCCTCCTCGTGCCGGGCGAGGGACTCCTCCAGGTGCTCGATCTGGCGCCGCCGCGACAGGGTGACCCAGGCGCGCCCCGCAGCCGAGGACTCCATGGCCTCGTTGCTCCAGGACGTCACCGCGTGCACCGCCCGCCAGCGCCGCTCCCGCCCGTCGCGGTGCTCGGCCTCGGTGAGGAACCCGTACTTGGCCAGCACCCGCAGGTGGTAGCTGGTCGAGGCCGAGGACTCCCCCGTCCGGACGGCGAGTTCACTGGCGGTGGCGGGACCGTCCTGCCGCAGCAGACCGAGAAGCTGGATACGCAACGGGTGGGTGAGGGCCTTCAGGGCGGCGGTGTCCCGCTCGGGGTCGAGCACGCGCCTGGAGTCGTCGCTGTCCATGCGGGGAGCGTAGACAGCCGACCGATTCCGCAAAAGAGTTTTTGCAGAATATTTTTTGCGGAGTCCTGCCGCCGGGGAGGACTAAGGTCGGAGGCATGGCTGCTGAGGGTGCCGAGCACGAGGAGACACAGGGGAACGGGACCGGTCCCGGGGGCGACGGGAGCGCCACCGGCGAACAGCCCCTGGATCCGAAGATCGCCGCTGCCGTTGCCGCCGCCGAGGCGGCCGGTCCCCAGAACGGCGAAACCGTCCGCATCGACAGTTGGATCTGGTCCGTGCGCCTGGTCAAGACCCGGTCCCTCGGCGCCGCCGCCTGCCGCGGCGGCCATGTGCGGATCAACGGCGAGCGCGTGAAGCCCGCGCACGCCGTGCGCGTCGGCGACGAGGTGCGCCTGCGGCACGAGGGCCGGGAGCGGATCGTCGTCGTCACCCGCCTGATCCGCAAGCGGGTCGGTGCCCCGGTGGCCGCCCAGTGCTACATCGACAACTCCCCGCCGCCCCCGCCGCGCGAGGCCGTCGCCCCCGTGGCCATCCGGGACCGCGGCGCGGGCCGCCCCACCAAGCGGGACCGCCGCGAACTGGAACGCCTGCGCGGCCTGGCCGGACCCGGACCCGGTATCGGCCCCGGCGGAGGCGCCGGCAAGCCAAGGCCCTGACCCCGTGCCCCGCAGTCCCCGGGCCCCCGCCTGACACACGAGACGTGCGCAGGGCCGCGTCCGGGACGGCCCCTCGGCCCGCCCGGACGCCGCCGACGCCGCAGCGCCGCCGTGCTGCCGTGCCACCGCTCCGCCATATGAGGCAGTGGCGAACACCGTCGGCCCCGCGCAAGCCATCACCCCCGTCGTCGCACCAGCCGCAGCAGGTCCGTGTTGTGCCCCCGCCGCGCCCAGGCGATGAGGGCGAGCGGCACCATGAGGATCAGCGGCGTCGCCGCGTACTGCCCGTCGAAGACGGTGACCTGGACGACGAACGCCCCCACCATCAGCGCGCTCAGCCCCAGGGCCGCCACCGACTGGAGCACGGGAACCAACAGGGCGACCGCTCCGGCCAGTTCGAGCCCCCCGATGGCGTACATCCCCGCGCTGCCCCAGCCGATCTTGTCGAAGGACTCCACGGCTGACGCGTGCGCGATCAGCTTGGGCAGGGCGCTGGCGAGGCCGAAGAACAAGGCGAGCAGCACCTGAAGCCCCCGCAGCGCGATCCGGGCCCACCGCCCGCGCACGCTCACCGCCCCGGCGGCGGCACTGCCGGAGGAGGCGGACGAGACGGACGGCGGCGAGCCGACCGGAGAGGAGACAGCGGCCGTGGACGCGACGGAGGCGACGTGAGCGGTGGTCTCGGACATGGCGTTCTCCTGTGCGATGTGATCCGTGATGCGGTCACACAGGAAGACCGGCCTCCGCCGTGGAACTCATCGCTCGCCGACAGGTTTCCTCACCTGACCGCATCCACCGGCCTAGCCGTCCGTGGCCACCGCGCGCACCCATATCCGGTCCTCCGTCAGATAGCGGTCCACTCTCAGCCCCGTCTCCGCGAGGGCCTCCTCGAACTGCCCCTTCGTCAACGGCCGGGAGCGGAACGTCTGCGTCCACGTCGCGTCCGGGAACTCGTACTCCACGTGCACCGAGTTGACCCCGTCGCCGGCGGGTTCCGCCGACCGGACCCGCACGGTGAAGCCGCTGGGGTCGACCCGCTCGCGCGGCACGTTCGTGTGGTAGTCCTCCCCCTCCCGCTGGATCAGGACGCAGCCGCCGTCGGCGACGTGCCGCACGCAGGTGCGCAGCAGCCCGCGCCGCACCTCCACGTCCCCCGCGTGCACGAGGAACGACGCGAGCAGCACCACGTCGAACGTCTCGTCGAGCTCCAGGTCCTCGATCGGACTGCACACCGTGCGCGCTGCGTGCACCCGTTCCAGCATCTCGGCGGACTCGTCGACCGCCGTGACCGTGAATCCGCGTTCCAGCAGCGCGTGTGTCATGCGGCCGACGCCGCAGCCCAGTTCCAGAATCCGTGCCCCGGCCGGAACGGCCGCGGCGATGATGTCCGGTTCGTCTCCCACAGGCAGCCGCGCGTACAGCTCCACCGCGCAGCCGTCCGGGGTGATCGCCCCGGGTCCCGTTCCTTCGTACCCCGCACGCATTTTCAGCTCCATGCCCGTCCAACGGCCCGTTCCCGCACGCCCGTTCCCCTGCGCCGGGTATTCACCCGACCGAGTGAACCGGTCTCGGCCTGCTACAGCGGAAACCAGCCGTGGCCCAGGTACCAGTGGCCGCCCGCCCGCAGGTGGTCCCCCACGGCCCGTTCCAGCATGGTCCGCCTCGGCAGGGTCGCCACCGGCCGGTAGGGATCCCCGAAGACGAACCGGACGGGTTCGGTGTCGGCCGGCTCCGGGGCCTCGTAGGCGACCCGGAAGCGCTCCTGGAACCGGAGGATGTTGGAGTCGGCGGCGAGGTACCGCTGCAGTTGCGGGTCGAGCAGCCAGGAGTGGCACGCGGCGATCCGGTAGGGCTCCTGCGGGAAGTGCCGGGCGAAGAACGCGCGGGCCAGGGTCAGCGACCGGTCGCAGGCCTGCGGGGTCAGCGGTCCGTGGAAGTCGGGGATGTGCAGGTTCAGGCACGGATCGCCCGGGGCCGCGTCCAGCCCGGCCGCCGCGACCGCCTGCCCGGTGCGCTGCCCGAGCCGTGCCCGTTCGAACTGCAGCCGGCCCAGCTGGTACAGCTCCCCACGGAAGTGCTGCGCGAGCCACCGCGGGGCCTGGACCCCGGCCCTGCCGTGCCGCCGGCGGTGGCCCGCCATGTTCCGCCCGAGGTCGGCCAGGGTGCGCCGGGTGACGTCGGCCGGGATGCCACGCTCGCGGTGGTACGCGCGCGTGTGCGGCAGCGCGGCGACGAACACGTACACGGGAAAGCAGGGACCCAAGGCCGCCGGCGCCTCGGCAAGGAGCTCCACCAGGCGCTGGCCACGGCCACCGCCCTCGCGCCCGTCCCCGCCGGTCTCCCCGCCGCCGTCCAGCAACGCGTCGACGCACGCGCGCAGCAACCGCAGGGCACCGGGGTCCGCGACGAGTGTGCGCCGCAGGGCGACCAGATCGTTGATGTCCTCGTGGGGCACCGCGAGGTCGAGCAGGACCTCGGGCAACTCCTCGGCGTCCGGAACCACGGATCGTCCCCCTTGGTCGCAGCGATCAGTCTGGGCCCTCTCAGGGAGTGCCCGCGCCTTTGAGGAACGTGCGCGGCGAGGAGTACGTTTCCCACAGGAGTGTGATTCCCGTGCCGAGGCGTACAGGCAGTGAACCGGTGACCGCCCGCAGCGCGCTGCGGACGCGTTTCTGGCTGAGCGTCTGGGGACTGGTCTGGGCGGTCTTCGGAACGGTGGCGTTCGCGCTCGTCGGCCGGCCCGGGTGGGCGATCGCTTGCGGCGTGCTGTGGCTGGTCGTCACCGTCGACATGGCGGTGGTCCTCAGGCACATCCGGCAGGGCCCGCACTACCAGCCGGGCCCCGACATCCCGCCGTACCGCCCACCGGACACCCGGGGCACACCCCCGTACCGCCCGCCGGATCAGCCGTAGCCGAGCTCAGGAGTCGAACCGGGCCGCCTCGAGGTACTGGGGGTTCGGATCGAGGGCCGCGGCCAGGCGGAAGTGGCGTCTGGCCTGGTCGGGACGCCCCTGGCGCTGATAGGTACGGGCGAGCGCGAAGTGCGCGAAGGCGTTGTCCGGCTCGCGCTCCAGCACGATCGAGAACTCCAGTTCGGCGGGGCGCAGCTGCGCCGCCGCGAAGAAGGCACGCGCGCGCAACAGCCGTGCGGCGGTGTTCTCGGGGTGGGCCGCGATGACCCCGTCGAGCAGCTTCACCGCCCCCCGCGGATCCCGCGCGGCGAGCAGCTGCTCAGCGGCACGGAAGTCGATGACGTGCGTCTCCGGAGTACGTGCGTTCCATCCGCTGGTCTCGGGCACGGCACAGTCCTTCCCTCGCTGGAGCCGTTCAACGCCCCGCAAAGGGCGCGCTATTCCCGGGGCGGCTGAGACGTGGCGTGGGCCCGGCGGAGGAGTTCGGCCCAGACCTCCTTGACGCGGCGCTCGAGGTCGGCCAGGGGAACGTCGTTGTCGATGACGATGTCGGCGATCTCCCGGCGCTGCTCACGGGTCGCCTGGGCGGCCATCCGCGCGCGGGCGTCCTGCTCGGTCATGCCGCGCAGCCGGACGAGCCGGTCGAGCTGGGTCTCGGGGCGCGCCTCGACGACGATCACCACGTCGTACAGCGGTGCCAGGCCGTTCTCCGTGAGGAGCGGGACGTCGTGGACGACGACGGCGTCCTCGGCGGCGGCCTGTTCCAGCTCGCGGGAACGGGCACCCACCAGGGGGTGCACGATCCCGTTGAGGACGGCCAGCTTCTCCGGGTCGGAGAAGACGAGGGAGCCGAGCTTGGGCCGGTTCAGACTGCCGTCCTCGGCGAGCACGTCTTCGCCGAACGCGTCCACGACCGCCGCGAGCCCGGGGGTGCCGGGCGCCACGACCTCGCGCGCGATCCGGTCCGCGTCGATCAGTACGGCCCCGCACTCGACGAGCAGCCGCGACACCTCGCTCTTGCCGGCGCCGATCCCGCCGGTCAGGCCCACCTTCAGCATGGCCCGAAGCCTATGCCCTGCCTCTGACGCGCGACGGCCCGGCCTCCCGGCTCAGCCGTCGCCCTCCCGCTCCGCCAGGAACTTCTCGAACTCCCGCCCGATCTCGTCGGCCGACGGGATCTCCACGGGTTCGGCGAGCATGTTGCCGCGGGTCTCGGCCCCGGCGGCGGCGTCGTACTGGTGCTCCAGGCCCTGCACGAGCGCGGTGAGCTCCTCGTCGCCCTCCCGGATCTGCCGGTCGATCTCGGTCTGGGTGCGGTGGGCGTCGGTGCGCAGGGCGTGCGCGATCCCAGGCAGTACCAGCCCGGTCGCCGCCGTGATGGCCTCCAGGACGGTCAGGGCCGCGTCCGGGTACGGGGAGCGGGCGATGTAGTGCGGGACGTGCGCGGCGACGCCCAGCACGTCGTGCCCGGCCTGCATCAGCCGGTACTCGACTAGGGCCTCGGCGCTGCCCGGCACCTGCGCCTCCTCGAAGGGGCTGCGGTGGCCCGGGACGAGGTCGGTGCGGTTGCCGTGCGGGGTGAGGCCGACCGGGCGGGTGTGCGGGACGCCCATGGGGATGCCGTGGAAGTTCACGGACAGGCGCACGCCGAGCCGCTCCACGATCTGCTGGACGGCGGCGGCGAAGCGCTCCCACTCCACGTCCGGCTCGGGGCCGGACAGCAGCAGGAAGGGCGCGCCGGTGGTGTCCTGGACGAGCCGCACCTCGATGGCGGGCTCCTCGTAGTCGGTCCAGCGGTCGCGCTGGAAGGTCAGCAGCGGGCGGCGGGCGCGGTAGTCGACGAGCCGGTCGTGGTCGAAACGGGCGACGAGTTGGTGGGGCAGCGAGTCGAGCAGCCGGTCGACGATCTGGTCGCCGGTCTCACCCGCGTCGATGTATCCGTCGAAGTGGTAGAGCATGACAAGGCCGGCCGACTCCTGGGCGAGTGCCATGTCCACCACGGCCAGGCCCTTCGGCTCCCATGCGTACAAACCCTGCGGATCAAGCACAGTGACCGCTCCTCCTTGTGTCCGTACGTCACAACGTGATGCAGGGCACCCGCATTCCCGGCCGACGTGATCTTCGTCCGTCCGCGGCGTCGAGCGAGGGGGCCGGGAACGCGACTGTGGGCCCACCCCAGGGGGTGGGCCCACAGTTGTCAGCTAGTGCCTAGCGGTGAGCGTTCAGCTCTGGCCGCCGGCCAGCTTCTCGCGCAGGGCGGCCAGCGCCTCGTCCGAGGCCAGCGCACCGGAGTTGTCCGGGCCCTCGGAGGAGTACGAACCACCGGACGCGGCCGGAGCGGCGGCCTCGCCACCCTCGGCAGCGGCCTGGGCGTCCGCCTCGCGGGACTTGATGACCTGCTGCTGGTGCTGCTCGAAGCGGGCCTGCGCCTCGGCGTACTGGCGCTCCCACTCCTCGCGCTGCTTCTCGTAGCCCGGCAGCCAGTCGTTGGTCTCCGGGTCGAAGCCCTCGGGGTAGATGTAGTTGCCCTGGTCGTCGTAGGACGCGGCCATGCCGTACAGGGTCGGGTCGAACTCGACGGCGGTCGGGTCGGCACCGAAGGACTCGTTGGCCTGCTTCAGCGAGAGGCTGATGCGGCGGCGCTCGAGGTCGATGTCGATGACCTTGACGAAGATCTCGTCGTTGACCTGGACGACCTGCTCCGGGATCTCCACGTGGCGCTCGGCCAGCTCGGAGATGTGGACCAGACCCTCGATGCCCTCGTCCACGCGGACGAACGCACCGAACGGAACCAGCTTCGTGACCTTGCCGGGCACGACCTGGCCGATCTGGTGGGTGCGGGCGAACTGCTGCCACGGGTCTTCCTGCGTCGCCTTCAGCGACAGGGAGACACGCTCACGGTCCATGTCGACGTCGAGAACCTCGACGGTGACCTCCTGGCCCACCTCGACGACCTCGGACGGGTGGTCGATGTGCTTCCAGGAGAGCTCGGAGACGTGGACCAGACCGTCGACGCCACCCAGGTCCACGAACGCACCGAAGTTGACGATCGAGGAGACGACGCCGGAGCGGACCTGACCCTTCTGCAGGGTGGTGAGGAAGGTCTGACGGACCTCGGACTGGGTCTGCTCGAGCCAGGCGCGGCGGGACAGGACCACGTTGTTGCGGTTCTTGTCCAGCTCGATGATCTTCGCCTCGAGCTCCTTGCCGACGTACGGCTGGAGGTCGCGGACGCGGCGCATCTCGACGAGGGAGGCCGGCAGGAAGCCACGGAGGCCGATGTCGAGGATGAGACCACCCTTGACGACCTCGATGACGGTGCCGGTGACGATGCCGTCCTCTTCCTTGATCTTCTCGATGGTGCCCCAGGCACGCTCGTACTGGGCGCGCTTCTTCGAGAGGATCAGGCGGCCTTCCTTGTCCTCCTTCTGGAGGACCAGGGCCTCGATCTCGTCGCCGACGGCGACGACCTCGTTCGGGTCGACGTCGTGCTTGATCGAGAGCTCGCGGCTCGGGATGACACCTTCGGTCTTGTAACCGATGTCGAGCAGGACCTCGTCCCGGTCGACCTTCACGATGACGCCGTCGACGATGTCGCCGTCGTTGAAGTACTTGATCGTCTCGTCGATCGCTGCGAGGAACGCTTCCTCGTTACCGATGTCGTTGACCGCTACCTGCGGGGTGGAAGCGGTGGTCTCGGTGCTGCTCGTCATGTGGAAAAGGGCTCCGGTACGGACATTGAGTCGTAGGTACTGCTCACGCTGGAGCCCGTTTCGCTCTGCAGAAGCCGGACAGCCAAGGAAGCGCCCCACCAGCGAACCGGTGATGGCGCCTCGACAACCGAGGGGACATACAACAGATGCGAGCGCAGCCTGCTACGTCTGAGGTGCGCAGGCCCGCAGCGCAACTTGTAGCATACGGGGGCAGCCGGGCATGGTCAATGCGCGAAGCCGCACACCCGGGACGGATCACCGCAATCCCGGCACAGGAGTTTCTTCCCCCGCGTCGGATGGACGGAAGAGTACGACGAAGGAGCCGATCATCCAAGAGCCCGAAGCGCCCGAACCGGAGGCCACCCGCCGTGCCGCGGACGTCGCGGAGAGCGCCCGGGCCAACCGGGGCTGGTGGGACCGCAACGCCGACGAGTACCAGGTCGAACACGGCACGTTCCTCGGCGACGACCGCTTCGTGTGGGGCCCGGAGGGCCTGGACGAGGTGGAGGCCGAGCTGCTCGGCCCGCCGGAGGAACTGAAGGGCCGGGACGTGCTGGAGATCGGCGCCGGCGCCGCCCAGTGCGCGCGCTGGCTGGCCGCCCAGGGTGCCCGCCCGGTCGCCCTCGACATCTCGCACCGGCAGCTGCAGCACGCGCTGCGCATCGGCGGATCCTTCCCTCTGGTGTGTGCAGACGCGGGCGCGCTGCCCTTCGCGGACGGCTCCTTCGACGTGGCCTGCTCGGCCTACGGGGCGCTGCCCTTCGTCGCCGACCCGCGCCTGGTGCTGCGGGAGGTGCGCCGGGTGCTGCGCCCGGGCGGCCGTTTCGTCTTCTCGGTGACCCATCCGATCCGCTGGGCGTTCCCGGACGAGCCGGGCCCGGAGGGACTGAGCGTCTCCTCCTCCTACTTCGACCGCACGCCGTACGTCGAGCAGGACGAGCAGGGCCGGGCGGTGTACGTGGAGCACCACAGGACCCTCGGCGACCGCGTCCGCGACATCGTGGCCTCGGGGTTCCGGCTGGTGGACCTGGTGGAGCCGGAGTGGCCGGAGTGGAACACCTCCGAGTGGGGCGGCTGGTCGCCGCTGCGCGGGAACCTGATCCCGGGGACCGCCATCTTCGTGTGCGAGCGGGACTGACGCGGGCGGGACTGACGCGGGCGGGACTGAACCGGCGGGACTGAGGCACACGAAGGGGCGTACGACACTGGGGGCGTGATCCGTTACGACGCTCTGGACGCCCTGCCCGTACGCGGTGCTCTGCCGGCGCTGAACGACGCCCTGGAGGCTCACGGCACCGCCGTGCTCGTGGCGCCGCCCGGCACCGGCAAGACGACCCTGGTGCCCCCGGCGCTCGCCGGTCTGCTCGGGGACGGGCCGAAGCGGCGGGTGGTGGTCGCCGAGCCGCGCAGGATCGCCGCGCGGGCGGCGGCCCGGCGGATGGCGTGGCTGCTGGGTGAGAAGCCCGGCGAGAGCGTCGGCTACACCGTGCGCGGCGAGCGGGTCGTCGGGCGGCACACGCGCGTGGAGGTCGTCACGACCGGTGTCCTGGTGCAGCGCCTGCAGCGCGATGAGGAGCTGAGCGGGGTGGACGTCGTCCTCCTCGACGAGTGCCATGAACGGCATCTGGACGCGGACACCGCGGCGGCGTTCCTGTGGGACGTGCGGCAGGCGCTGCGGCCGGAGCTGCGGCTGGTGGCCGCCTCGGCGACGACGGACGCGGAGGGCTGGGCACGGCTGCTGGGCGGGGCGCCGGTGGTCGAGGCGCGGGGGGCCTCGTACCCCGTGGAGGTGGTGTGGGCGCCGCCGGCGCGCCCGGTGCGGCCACCGCACGGGATGCGGGTCGATCCTGCGCTGCTGGCGCATGTGGCGTCGGTGGTGCGGCGGGCCCTGGCCGAGCGGGACGGTGACGTGCTGTGCTTCCTGCCCGGGGTGGGCGAGATCGGCCGTGTCGCGGGGCAGCTCGGGGAACCGGACGGCGTCGAGGTCCTCCAGGTGCACGGGCGGGCCCCGGCGGCCGTGCAGGACGCCGTGCTGGCTCCCGGGGAGCGGCGCCGGGTGGTGCTGGCCACCTCCGTGGCCGAGTCGTCGCTGACCGTGCCCGGGGTGCGGGTCGTGGTGGACTCGGGGCTGGCCCGTGAGCCGCGGGTCGATCACGCGCGCGGGCTGAGCGCCCTGACCACGGTGCGGGCGTCGCAGGCGGCCGGGCGGCAGCGGGCGGGGCGGGCCGGGCGTGAGGCGCCGGGGGCGGTGTACCGGTGCTGGGCGGAGGCCGAGGACGCGCGTCTGCCGCGGTTCCCCTCCCCGGAGATCAAGGTGGCCGACCTGACGGCGTTCGCCCTCCAGGTGGCCTGCTGGGGGGATCCGGACGCGTCGGGGCTGGCGTTGCTGGATCCGCCGCCGGCCGGGGCGATGGCGGCGGCCAGGAGCGTGCTGACGGCGATCGGGGCGGTGGACCCCGCCGGGCGGGTCACGGAGCGGGGCGCGCGGCTGGCTCGGCTGGGGGTGCACCCGCGGTTGGGGCGGGCACTGCTCGATGCCTCCGGTGCGGCCGCCGACGTGGTCGCCCTGCTCAGTGAGGAGCCCCCGCGGGAGTACGGGGACGACCTGGCGGCTGCTCTGCGGGCGGCGCGGCGCGGGGGTGACGCCTACGCCGGGCGGTGGCGGGCGGAGGCGCGGCGGCTGCGGGCCGCCGCATCGGAGGTGTCCGATGCGTCCGCCCGCGCCTCCGTTCCGGCGCAGGCCGAGGCCGCAGGGGCGGGCGGCGGCTCCGATGACCGGCTGGCCGGGCTCGTCGCCGCGCTCGCCTTCCCCGAGCGGCTCGCCAAGGGCGACGGCGGGTCGTACCTCATGGTGTCCGGGACCCGGGCCGAGCTCGGGGAGGGGAGCGGGCTGCGCGGGGCGCCCTGGGTCGCGGTCGCCGTGGCCGACCGGCCCGTCGGCAGGGGGCACGCGCGTGTGCAGCTCGGGGCGGTCGTCGACGAGGAGGTGGCCCGGCTCGCGGCGGGGACGCTGCTGGAGCAGCGGGACGAGGTGCGCTGGAGTGACGGGGACGTGGTGGCCCGGCGCGTCGAACGGCTGGGCGCCGTCGAGCTCGCGGTGCGTCCGCTGAAGGATGCCGACCCCGAGCTCGTACGCGCCGCGCTGCTCGACGGGCTCCGGCAGGAGGGGCTGGGACTGCTGCGCTGGACGCCGGAGGCGGTGGGGCTGCGGCAGCGGCTCGCCTTCCTGCACCTCCACCTGGGCGAGCCCTGGCCGGACGTTTCCGACGGCGCCCTGTACGCGCGCGTGGAGGAGTGGCTGGAGCCGGAGCTCGGCAGGGCCCGGCGGCGCGCCGACCTCGGGCGGATCGATGCCGGTCAGGCGCTGGGGCGGCTGCTGCCCTGGGCCTCGGGTCAGGCCGCGCGGCTCGACGAGCTCGCCCCGGAGCGGATCATTGTGCCCAGCGGGTCACGGATCCGGGTCGACTACGCCGCCCCGGAGCAGCCCGTGCTGGCGGTGAAGCTCCAGGAGATGTTCGGCCTGCAGGAGTCGCCGCGGATCGCCGGGGTGCCGGTGCTCGTCCACCTCCTCTCCCCCGCCGGGCGTCCGGCCGCGGTCACCGCCGACCTCGCCTCTTTCTGGAAGGACGGCTACCGGGCCGTACGGGCGGAGCTGCGGGGCCGTTATCCGAAGCACCCCTGGCCCGAGGACGCGGCCGGCGCGGAGCCGACCCGGCACACCAACGCCCGGCTCAGACGGTGACCGGCGTCGGTGCGGCGGTCTGCGCGGGAGCCCGTCCCCGGCGGCGAGAACCGGCCGTTCACGCGGCGGCGCCCCCCCGCGGGGGGGGGGGGGGCCCCCGCCGCTGTCGTACGACGGACTAGGCGCTGGGGCTGGGGCTGGTGCTGGGGGACGGGGTGGTGGACGGGCTGGGCGAGGAGGTCCCGGCCGCCGCCACGGTCAGTTCCAGGGTGAGCACCGCGCCGCCCTCGGTGGTGATGCGGAGCAGGAACGTGCCGGTGGTGTCGTCCGCGTACAGCTGCGGCAGCTTCAGCAGGCCGTTCGCGTCGGTCCGCAGGCCCGTCAGGGTGCGCAGGGGCTTGCCGTCGGCGTCCTTGAAGTAGGGGCCCTTGTCGTTGGCGGTCGCGTCCTCGGCCGACTTGACGAGGGTGGCGGTGGCGGCGACCTTGTCCGCGACGGCGCCCTTGTACGTGGCCTTCACCTCGACGGCGGTGGCGAACTGGCCGCCCGGGACGCAGGTCAGCGGGGCGTCGCCGGTGCGGACGAGGGTGTCGGCGGCGCGTTCGGTGACGGTGGCCGTGTAGTCCAGGCCCCGCACCGTACGGCCCACCACGGTGGCGCGGACGACGAACTCGCCCGTCTTCTCCCCCGCTTGCAGGGCGGGCGCGACGGCCACGCCGGAGGCGTTGGTGAGGGCCGTGGCCACCTTCTCGCCGCCGGTGAAGGTGGCGTCGGTGGGGCCGACGATGGTGAAGCGGATCCGCACCTTCCCGACCGCCTTGCCGGCCTCCGTCTCCGCCCGGGTGCTGATCTTGGAGGTGAAGGCGTCGCCCGCCATGGCGGTGAGCTTGGCGGTGCCCGCGTCCTCGAGGTGGTGGACCGTGTCGGTCGGGGTGGAGGGCGCCGGGGTGGGCGGCTCGGGGCTCGGCGAGCCGGTCCCGGGCGGCGTGGGCCTGGGGCTCGGGGAGCTGCCGCCCGGGTCCTTGGGCTTGTCGCTGCTCGGCGGCTTGCTGCCCGGTGTCCTGGGCGCCTGCGGCGACGGCCTGGGGTTGGCCCTGTCCGTGTCGCCCCTGCCGTCGCTGCGCCCCACGGGGATGCTGCCGGTGCCGTCCGGGATCTCGTGGGAGCCCTTGCGGTAGAACTCCAGCCACGACAGGACCGTGTGCAGGTAGTCCTGGGAGTTGTTGTAGCTGAGGATCGCGCGGTTGAGGTCGGCCTGGACGGACAGGTCCCAGCCGTTGCGGCACAGGTAGTGGCCGGCGGCGAGCGCGGCGTCGTAGATGTTGTTGGGGTCGTCCTTGCCGTCGCCGTTGCCGTCGCGGCCCGCCCACTCCCAGGTGGACGGGATGAACTGCATCGGCCCCACGGCACGGTCGTACCGGCTGTCCCCGTCGTAGGCGCCGCCGTCGGTGTCCCTGATGCTCGCGAAGCCGTTGCCGTTGAGCTGCGGGCCGAGGATCGGGGAGAGCGTCCTGCCCTCGGCGTCGACCCGGCCGCCGCGGGCCTGACCGGACTCCACCTTGCCGATGGCGGCGAGGAGTTGCCAGGGCAGGTTGCAGCCGGGCTTGGAGGAGCGCAGTTCGGCCTCGGCCTTCTTGTAGGCGTCGAGCACGGTCGCCGGGATGCCCGCCTCCGAGGCGCCCGGGGACGTGGGGGTGGCGCCGGTCGTGGGTGACGGGTTCGGGCTGTTCAGTGGCGGCAGGTCCGTGTAGTACGGCGAGTTGCCGGTGGCGCTGCCGTCGGCGTCGGTCTCGGGTGCGGGCGTGGCGTCCGAGGCGGCCTGTCTGCCGTGACTGTCGGCCGTCACCTCCGGAGCCTGGGACGCGGACAGGGCCGCCACCGCGACCGCTGCCACGGCGGTGGTAGCCGCCCCCTTGCGCAGCCTCCTGCCGAAATGCGCCGCCATAGAGTGAACCCCTCCCGTGGACGCCCGGGCGTCCGTCTCCGTCTGCTGTTCCGACCTGTTGTGACGATCGACCCGCCGGTGGGGTTGCCCTCGGCGGGCACGTCTTTGTTCTGTTGCGTGGTGTTCCCGCGATATGCCGGGACAGCACGGCGCCGGCCGGCACATCGATCCTCGCGACCCTACGACAACTTTCTTTGCTCGGGCACCCGTTCGGGCCCGGATTTCACCCGTGGGTCACGCTCGGCCGGCGCGGACCGCGGGAGGGCGGTGTCGCGCATACTGGGCCGGGTGTTCCGCCCCGGGCGGGACGGCCCGTCAATGACCGTCGCGAGGAGCCGAGTTGCCGTTCACACTGAGTCATGCGGCAGCCGTCCTGCCCGCCGTGCGCGCCGACGGGACCGGCCGGGGCGCGCTGGTGCCGGCCGTGCTCGTAGCCGGGTCCTTCTCGCCCGACATGACCTACTACGCGGCGAGTGTCCTGTCCGGAGCGATGGAGTTCGGCGACGTCACGCACTCCTTCCCGGGGGTGTTCACGGTCGATGTGCTCGTCGCCTGGGCACTGGTGGGACTGTGGCTGCTGGTGCGCGAGCCGCTGGTGGCCCTGCTGCCGCGTAACCGGCAGGGACGGGTGGCGTGGTGGCTGCGCTGCGGTACGCCACGCGCGCGCCTCCGCCCGTCGCTGGTCGCACGCTGGTACGTGTCCGCCGCGCTGGGGGCGCTGACGCATGTCGTCTGGGACGCGTTCACCCACCTCGACCGGTGGGGAATGCGGCTTTTTCCCGTTCTGGGGCGGGAGGTGGCGGGCTCACCGCTCTACTGGTACCTGCAGTACGGCGGTTCGGCGGTGGCCGCCGTGGTCATCGCAGGGTTCGTGACGTACGCGCTGCGGCGGGCGCCCCGGGTGGAGCCCGCCGGGGTCGCGGCGCTGTCGGTGCGGGACAGGTGGGGGGCCGGTGTGCTGATCGGCGGCTGCGCGCTTCTGGCGGCGGCGCGGCGGGCGGCGGGCTGGTGGGAGTACTGGGGGGCGTCCGCGAAGCCGTGGGAGCTGATCCCGACGGTGTGCTTCGGGGCCGGCGCGGGCCTCGTCCTGGGGGTGCCGCTGTACGCGGTGGCGGTCCGGGTGTGGCGCCCGGCTCCGGCTCCCGCACCACCCGAAGGCCCTTCGGGCGCCGACGCGGAGCCGAGCCGGCCGGCCCTGCGCTGAGGGGGCCGGCCGCCGCACGCGAGTGCGCGTCGGCCGGGGCACCGGCCGGCCGCCCTGCCGAGCGGGAGGCCGTCCCCGGGACGGGACTGCCCGACGTACGCCGCCGCAGCGCCCCCGCCCCGCGAACGGCTAGTGCGCCGCCGACTCCCAGTCCGGCCCCACCCCCACCGACACGCCCAGCGGCACGCGCAGCTGGACCGCGTTCGCCATCTCGCGGCGGACGAGTTCCTCTGCCGCCTCCCGCTCGCCGGGGGCGATCTCCAGGACGATCTCGTCGTGGACCTGGAGGAGCATGCGGGATTTGAGGCCCGCCGTGCGCAGGGCCTGGTCCACCTTGAGCATGGCGATCTTCACGATGTCGGCCGCCGTGCCTTGGATGGGCGCGTTGAGGGCCATCCGCTCCGCCGCCTCACGGCGCTGGCGGTTGTCGCTGTTGAGGTCGGGCAGGTAGCGGCGGCGCCCGAAGAGGGTCGCCGTGTAGCCGGTCGCCCGGGCCTCGTCGACCGCGCGGCGCAGATAGTCCCGTACGCCGCCGAACCGCTCGAAGTAGGCGTCCATCAGGGCGCGCGCCTCGGCCGCCTCGATGTTCAGCTGCTGGGACAGGCCGAACGCGGACAGGCCGTAGGCCAGGCCGTACGACATGGCCTTGATCTTGCGGCGCATCTCGGCGTCCACCCCCGAGGGGTCGACGGAGAACACCTGCGCCGCCGCCGTGGTGTGCAGGTCCTCCCCGGAGGTGAACGCCTCGATCAGGCCCGCGTCCTCGGACAGGTGGGCCATCACCCGCAGCTCGATCTGGCTGTAGTCGGCGGTCATGAGGGACTCGAAGCCGTCGCCGACCACGAACCCGCGGCGGATGGCCCGGCCCTCGTCGGTGCGGACGGGGATGTTCTGCAGGTTCGGGTCGGTCGACGACAGGCGGCCGGTGGCGGCCACGGTCTGGTTGAACGTGGTGTGGATACGGCCGTCCCCGGCGATCGTCTTGATCAGGCCCTCCACGGTGACCCGCAGCTTGGCCTGCTCACGGTGCCGGAGCATGATCACCGGCAGCTCGTTGTCGGTCTGGGTGGCGAGCCACGCGAGCGCGTCGGCGTCCGTGGTGTAGCCCGTCTTGGTCTTCTTGGTCCTGGGCAGGCCCAGCTCGCCGAAGAGGACCTCCTGCAGTTGCTTGGGCGAACCGAGGTTGAACTCGTGCCCGGCCGCCGCGTGCGCCTCCTTCACCGCCTGCTGCACGGCTCCGGCGAACATCTGCTCCATGGCCTCCAGATGGGCCCGGTCGGCGGCGATGCCGTGCCGCTCCATACGGGCCAGCAGCGCGGACGTGGGCAGCTCCATGTCGCGCAGCAGGTCGGCCGCTCCCACCTCCGCCAGGCGGTCCTCGAAGACCTGGCCGAGGTCCAGGACGGCCCGGGCCTGGACCATCAGGGCCTCGGCCTCGGCGCCCTCGTCCGTGCCGAAGGCGAGCTGGCCGTCGGCCGTGGCGGCCGGGGCAAGCTCGCGGTGCAGGTACTCCAGGGACAGTGCGTCGAGGTCGAAGGAGCGGCGGCCCGGCTTGACCAGGTAGGCGGCCAGTGCGGTGTCCATGGTGACGCCCTCGACGCTCCAGCCGTGCTCGGCGAAGACGCGCATCGCGCCCTTGGCGTCATGGAGGATCTTGGGCCGGTCCGCGTCGGCGAGCCAGGCCGCGAAGGCCGTCTCGTCGGCCTCGTCCAGCTGGGACGGGTCGAACCAGGCGGCGGCCCCGCCCGGCGCGGCGAGCGCGACCTCGGCGACCGAGCCGGTGCCCAGCGCCCAGGCGTCGACCGTGGCGACACCGAGCACCTCCGTGCCGTGCTCGGCGAGCCAGGGAGCCAGCTCGCCGGTGCCGAGCACGGTGCCGTCCAGCTCCACGCCGTCCGTCGCGATCGGGGTGGTCTCGGCCTGCTCGGCGCCCGGGTCCACGGCGAAGAGCCGCTCGCGCAGCGAGGGGTTCCTGATCTCCAGGGTGTCCAGGACCATCGCCACGGCCTTGCGGTCGTACGGCGTGCGCGCCAGGTCGGCGACCCCCTTGGGCAGCTCCACGTTCCGCTCCAGCTCGGTGAGGCGGCGGTTGAGCTTCACGGACTCCAGGTGGTCGCGCAGGTTCTGCCCGGCCTTGCCCTTGACCTCGTCGACGCGCTCCACGAGTTCGGCGAAGGAGCCGAACTGGTTGATCCACTTCGCGGCCGTCTTCTCGCCGACGCCGGGGATGCCCGGCAGGTTGTCCGACGGGTCGCCGCGCAGCGCCGCGAAGTCCGGGTACTGCGCGGGCGTCAACCCGTACTTCTCGAAGACCTTCTCCGGGGTGAACCGGGTCAGCTCCGAGACGCCCTTGGTCGGGTACAGCACCGTGGTGTGCTCGCTGACCAGCTGGAAGGAGTCCCGGTCGCCGGTGACGATCAGCACCTCGAAGCCCTCGGCCTCCGCCTGGGTGGCGAGGGTGGCGATGACGTCGTCGGCCTCGTAGCCCTCGACGGCGAAGCGGGCGGCGTTCATCGCGTCGAGCAGCTCGCAGATCAGCTCGACCTGGCCCTTGAACTCGTCGGGGGTCTTGGAGCGGTTCGCCTTGTACTCCGTGAACTCCTCCGACCGCCAGGTCTTGCGGGAGACGTCGAAGGCGACCGCGAAGTGGGTGGGCGCCTCGTCGCGCAGCGTGTTGGCGAGCATCGACGCGAAGCCGTAGATCGCGTTCGTCGGCTGGCCCGTCGCGGTGGTGAAGTTCTCCGCGGGCAGCGCGAAGAACGCGCGGTAGGCCAGCGAGTGCCCGTCCATGAGCATCAGGCGCGGGCGGCTGCCGCCGGAGGTCTTGTCGGTCGTCTTCGATGCTGTCTCTGCCACGCCCCCGATCCTGCCACGCCCCACTGACAGCCCGCCCCGCCCCCGCGTGCCGCACCGGCCGGCCGGTGGCGATCAGGCGGCGGGGGCGTACGACGCGGGCCTCCCTGGCCGCGACGGCGGGACTCCGGCCGTGGTCCGCGTCACGTACGCGTGCACCGGCCGGGGCCCGCGCGCCACTGGTGGGCGGCCCGGGCATGGTGCTGGTGCGCTGATGGATGGAGTACATGGCTGATAGATGGAGTGCTGGGGCGTACGGCCGCCCGGACGTCCGCGCCGGGCCGTACGCGAGGAGCCGCCGCCGGCCCTGCACGGCACCCTCGTGAGCGCCCCGGGCGCCCGGCCTCACCCCTCGCCACCAGCTCCCAGCACCCTGCCCCGGCACGCGGATCTGGCACCGACGCCCAACCCGCGGCCCGGTGCCCCCAGCCCCGGTATCCGGCTTTCGGCCCTTGGCCCCCGCCCGACTTCCGGCACCCACCCCGGCCTCAGCCACCCCCGCCACCCAAGCCCCAGCACCCGGCATCTGGCACCCCCGCGCAGCCCGCGGCCTGGCGCCCCAACCCCGGTACCCGACCCTCGGCTCCTGGCCCCGCCCGACTTCCGGCACCCACCCCGGCCTCAGCCGCCCCGCCACCCGGCATTCGGCACCGACGCCCAACCCGCGGCCTGGCGCCCCCAACCCCGGTACCCGACCCTCGGCCCCCGGCCCCCGGCCCCGCACCCTCAGCACCCGCCCCGGCACCCGGCACCGACGCCCAACCCGCGTCCCGGTGCCTCCAGCCTCGGTATCCGGCCTTCGACCCCTGGCCCCCGCCCGACTTCCGACACCCGCCCCAGCCCCAGCCCCAGCCCCAGCCCCAGGCTCACCGGCCCCACCCCTCGCCCACCAGCCTCACCCCCGGCACCCGACCCGCTCCCCCAAACCCCACACCGACCCCAGCTCCAGACACCCGCGCCGGGCACCCAGCCCCCGACTCACCCCCCTCGCCTCCAGCCAAAGCCAGCCGCCCGGCACCCCCACCCCAGCCCGACCCCCTCGTTGTCACCGCTCCGTGCGAGGATCGGAGATGTACCTCACATACGCGGTCGAAGGGGAGTGTGTGATGGCGACCAAGCCGCCCAAGGGTGACCCGGTGCAGGACGCGCCGCAGGTCGCCGGGCCGAAGCACGCGGCGGCGGGGCTCCCGGCCATCGGGCACAGCCTGCGCGTCGCCCAGCGGCAGATGGGCGTCAAGCGCACCGCGCTGACGCTGCTGAGCGTGAACCAGAAGGACGGCTTCGACTGCCCGGGCTGCGCCTGGCCCGAGCCGGAGCACCGGCACAGGGCGGAGTTCTGCGAGAACGGCGCGAAGGCGGTGGCCGAGGAGGCCACGCTGCGCCGGGTCACCCCCGAGTTCTTCGCCGCCCACCCCGTCGCCGACCTGGCGACCAGGAGCGGCTACTGGCTCGGCCAGCAGGGCCGGCTCACGCACCCCGTGTACCTCCCCGAGGGCGGTGAGCACTACGAGCCGGTCACCTGGGAGCGCGCCTTCGACATCATCGCCGAGGAGATCGCCGCCCTGGACTCCCCCGACCAGGCCGTCTTCTACACCTCCGGGCGCACCAGCAACGAGGCCGCCTTCCTCTACCAGCTCTTCGCCCGCGAGTTCGGCACGAACAACCTGCCCGACTGCTCGAACATGTGCCACGAGTCGTCCGGCTCGGCCCTGTCCGAGACGATCGGCATCGGCAAGGGCAGCGTCCTGCTGGAGGACCTGTACAAGGCCGACCTGATCATCGTCGCCGGCCAGAACCCCGGCACCAACCACCCGCGCATGCTGTCCGCCCTGGAGAGGGCCAAGGCGAACGGCGCGCGGATCATCAGCGTCAACCCGCTGCCCGAGGCGGGCCTGGAGCGGTTCAAGAACCCGCAGACCCCCAAGGGCCTGACCACCGGCTCCGCCCTGGCCGACCTGTTCCTGCAGATCCGCATCGGCGGCGACCAGGCCCTCTTCCGTCTCCTCAACAAGCTGATCATCGAGACGGAGGGCGCGGTCGACGAGGAGTTCGTGCGCGAGCACACCCACGGCTACGAGGAGTTCGCGAAGGCCGCCCGCGCCGCCGACTGGGACGAGACGCTCACGGCGACCGGACTGACCCGCGCGGAGATCGGACAAGCCCTGCGCATGGTGCTGGCGTCCAAGCGCACCATCGTGTGCTGGGCGATGGGCCTGACCCAGCACAAGCACGCCGTGCCGACCATCAAGGAAGTGGTCAACTTCCTCCTGCTGCGCGGCAACATCGGCCGCCCGGGCGCCGGTGTGTGCCCGGTGCGCGGTCACTCCAACGTGCAGGGCGACCGCACCATGGGCATCTTCGAGCGGCCCGCCCCCGCCTTCCTGGACGCCCTGGAGAAGGAGTTCGGCTTCGCGCCGCCGCGCGAGCACGGCTACGACGTCGTCCGCGCCATCCGCGCGCTGCGCGACGGCGAGGCGAAGGTCTTCTTCGCCCTGGGCGGCAACTTCGTCTCCGCCTCCCCCGACACGGACGTCACCGAGGCCGCCATGCGCCGCGCCCGGCTGACCGTGCACGTGTCGACGAAGCTGAACCGCTCGCACGCCGTCACGGGCGCGCGTGCGCTGATCCTGCCCACGCTCGGCCGTACCGAGCGCGACCTGCAGGACAGCGGCGAGCAGTTCGTGACGGTCGAGGACTCCATGGGGATGGTGCACGCCTCGCGCGGCCGCCTGGAGCCGGCGAGTGAGCACCTGCTGTCCGAGCCGGCCATCGTCTGCCGGCTGGCGCGCCGAGTGCTCGGCGAGCGCAGCACGGTGCCGTGGGAGGCGTTCGAGAAGGACTACGCGACGATCCGGGACCGCATCGCGCGGGTGATCCCCGGCTTCGAGGACTTCAACGCGCGCGTGGCCCGCCCCGGCGGCTTCGCCCTCCCCCACGCACCGCGCGACGAACGCCGCTTCCCGACCGCCACCGGCAAGGCCAACTTCACCGCCGAACCCGTGGAGTATCCGCAGCTGCCCGAGGGGCGGCTGCTGCTGCAGACGCTGCGCTCGCACGACCAGTACAACACCACCATCTACGGCCTGGACGACCGTTACCGGGGCATCAGGAACGGCCGCCGGGTGGTGCTGGTCAACCCCGAGGACGCCGCCGCCCTGCGTCTGGCCGACGGTGCGTACGTCGACCTGGTCAGCGAGTGGAAGGACGGCGTGGAGCGGCGTGCCCCCGGCTTCCGGGTGGTGCATTACCCGACGGCCCGTGGCTGCGCCGCCGCCTACTACCCGGAGACCAATGTCCTGGTCCCGCTGGACGCCACCGCCGACACCAGCAACACCCCGGCCAGCAAGTCCGTCGTCGTCCGTCTGGAACAATCGGCGACCGACTGAGCGTTTGCTCAGCCTGAGTGATCGCTGTGTGACCGACGACGAACGGAGCCGGGCCCGATGGGCGAACAGCAGACCGTGAAGTTCCCGCAAGAGGTGATCGACGAGTACGCGGCGCTCGGCGTCGACCTGGTCGCCCTGTTCTCCGCCGGGCACCTCGGCACCCGCATGGGCGTGCAGATAGTGGAGGCCTCGCCCGACCGCGTCGTCGGCACCATGCCCGTCGAGGGCAACACCCAGCCGTACGGGCTGCTGCACGGCGGGGCGTCCGCCGTCCTGGCGGAGACCCTCGGCTCGGTCGGCGCCATGCTGCACGGCGGCAGCTCCAAGATCGCCGTGGGCGTCGACCTGAACTGCACCCACCACCGGGGCGTGCGCTCCGGACTGGTGACGGGCGTGGCCACCCCCGTGCACCGGGGCCGCACGACCGCCACGTACGAGATCGTCATCACCGGCGAGGACGACAAGAGGGTCTGCACCGCCCGCCTGACCTGCCTGCTGCGGGACGTGCGGCCCGGCGACGAGGAGCCCGTCCGCGCGAGCTGACCGGGCGAGCCGGGCAGACGTGCGGCGCGGCGGCCGCACAGAGGGAAAACCCTGGAGGGCGGGCGCGCTCTTGTCGCGGCCGCCCCCAGGCGCTTCACTGGCGCTGCTCACCCCCCACAGGAGAACCCCCGTCCCACATCCGAGAAGGGTTTCTCTTGACCGCCCTACGCGCCACCGCCGTACGCGGCCTCGCCGCCCGCACCACCGCCTCACGCCGCCCCGCCCCCCGCGCCACCGCGCTCCGCGCCACCGCCGTCACCGCCGCGGCCTGCGCCGCCGTGCTCGCCGGCGCGCTGCCGTCCTCGGCGATCAACTCCTACAACGCCACCCCGGCGCCCGAACGCACCGAGGTCGGCGCGCTCGTGGCCACCTGGGACAACGACGCGAACCCCGCCACCCCGGACCGGGTCGACTGGGTCTGCTCGGGCACCATGATCGACGCGGACACCTTCCTGACCGCGGCGCACTGCACCACCGACTGGCCCGACAACGTCAGGTTCTACGTGTCGCTCGACCAGGACGTGCAGGCCGGTCTGGACGCCGCCGCGAAGAAGTACCCGGGCGACCCGGCCGCGCAGGCGAACGCCGTCGCCGTCCAGGGCACCGCCCACAGCCACCCGGACTACCCCGGGCCCGCGTCCGACACCCACGACATCTCGGTGATCGAACTGCCCGCCGCGAAGATGAAGGCCCGCTGGACCTTCACCCCGGCCACCCTGCCCACCGCCGACCAGCTCGGCCGGCTCGGCCCGCGGGGCCTGAACACCACCGACTGGACCGTCGCCGGATACGGCACGCAGGAAGCGGCCAACGGCCCCGGCGGCCAGACCCACCCGGGCGGCGGCGTCCGGATGAAGGCACCCGTCACCTTCGACGCCCTGAACGACTCCTGGGTGCGCCTGGCCATGACCGCGCCCCAGGGCAACGGCGGTGCCTGCTACGGCGATTCGGGCGGACCGAACTTCGCGGTGATCGGCGGCAAGCGGATCCTCGCCTCGACCACCATCACCGGCGACACCCCGTGCTACGCCACCAACGTGACCTACCGTCTGGACACCCCGGGCGCCCGGGCCTTCCTGGCCCCGTTCGTCGCCCTGCCGTAGCGGGAGACCGCCACCGGAGAGCTCCTCACCCTGGCCTGAACCACCGTCCAGCGCCTACCGTCAGGGCATGGCAACGGGAGGAGCTCTCCGGCCGCGGGCGGCCCTGGGTCCCGTACTGCTCGCGAGCCTGCTGCTCGCGGCGCCGGCCACCGGATGCGGACCGCCGGACACGGCACGGACCCCCGCCACGGCCCCCGCCGCCCCCGCGCCCCGCACCACCTCCCCGGCGGACCTGTGCGCCCGCGTCGTCGCCTACTGGTCCCGCAGGACCCTGGACAGCGGCACCTACGGGGACTACCAGTCGATGGGGCTGTCCAACCGCCAGTACGAGATCCTCCGCGAGGTCGTGGAGGCCGCCCGGGCCGAACGCGAACGCCAGGGCCCCCAGGCCGCCGACGCTCTGGTGGGCCGTGAGGCGCGGGAGCGCTGCGCCGGCCGGCACCGCGACGGCGGACCGGGCAAGGGCCCCTGGCAGTGAGCGGCGTCGGGCCCGTCGAGCCGGGCGAGGGCACGCACGCGTGGGACACTCCGGCCCGGCACACCCCACCGCTGTCCGGCCCCCGGCACGGCCGCCTCGCGCGTGTGTACACCGGGCACCGCCGGGCCGTCCTCGGCGCCGCGACGGCCGCCGCCCTGCTGGCGGGCGGCGCCTACCTGTACGCGACCAGGCCCCAGGAACCGCCCCCGCCGCCCCCGCCGTACCCCTCCCAGGTCGTCACCCTCACCTACCTGGCCGCCCGGTCCACGCCTCGAGACGCCCCGGCACGCAGCTTCCGCTTCGACGTGCTCGTCAGCGTGGCCTCCGGCCCGCCCGTCACCGTGACCCGGATCGACCAGCCGTACGCCGGCGTCCGGATGACCTCTACGCCGCCCGCGCCCTTCCGGACCACGGCCGGCAGCCCCCGCAGGATCACCGTCACCGCGCAGGTGACGGAATGCGGAAAAGTACCGGGCGATGCCGGACTGCCATTCCTGGACGTGACTCTACGTAATGCGCGCGCAATACAAGTACACAGTTTCATCCTGGGCCCGCGCTACGCACAGCACCTCTCCAAGGCCCTGGAAGTCGCCTGTAGCAACGATTCCGCGTCATCACCAAAACCCCGGACGCACCTGAATACGCCCCGGTGAATCCTGCGAGTTCTCACTATGTGGACCGGGCGAATCGGCAAGAATTCTGCCGTTCCCCCCACTCAGTACCGCTCTGCAATACGTCGTGTCATAACAAGAGCGTCACAGCCTTCGTCAGACCCTCCTCCACGTTCCCCACACACGCTTAGAGTCACGCCCAGTCACCGCGCCGTCCGATAGTCACGTCGGCCCAGCGCTCGACTCGGCTGTTTCCGTCCGGAAACCGGCTGCCACGGGAAAGGACTGATCGTGCGTCAACGTTCGCTCATCGCCATCACCGCCGCGCTGGCGGCGGGAGCACTGACCCTCACCGCCTGCGGCTCGCGCGACGAGAGCGGCGGCGGCTCGGACAAGGGCAACGGTGGCGGCACCACCGTCGTCATCGGCGTCGACGCGCCGCTGACCGGCGACCTGTCCGCGCTGGGCCTCGGCATCAAGAACTCGGTGGACCTCGCGGCCAAGACCGCCAACAAGCAGAACTACGTCAAGGGCGTCAAGTTCGAGGTCCAGGCCCTCGACGACCAGGCCCAGCCCTCCTCCGGCCAGCAGAACGCCACCAAGCTCGTCGCCAACAAGGACGTCCTCGGTGTCGTCGGCCCGCTGAACTCCTCCGTCGCCGAGTCCATGCAGAAGGTCTTCGACGACGCCAAGCTGGTCCAGGTCTCGCCCGCCAACACCAACCCGGCCCTCACCCAGGGCCCGGACTGGCAGACCAAGAAGGTCCGCACGTACAAGTCATACTTCCGCACCGCGACCACGGACGCCATCCAGGGCCCGTTCGCCGCGCAGTACCTCTACAACGACGCCAAGAAGAAGAAGGTCTTCGTCATCGACGACAAGAAGACCTACGGCGCCGGCCTCGCCGCGACCTTCAGCGCCGAGTTCAAGAAGCTCGGCGGCAAGGTCGTCGGCACCGAGCACATCAACCCCGACACCAAGGACTTCTCCGCGGTCGCCACCAAGGTCAAGAACTCCGGCGCCGACGTCGTCTACTACGGCGGTGAATACCCGCAGGCCGGCCCGCTCAGCAAGCAGATCAAGGCCGCCGGCGCCAAGGTCCCGCTGGTCGGCGGCGACGGCATCTACAGCGCCGACTTCATCAAGCTCGCCGGTGCCGGCGGCACGGGCGACCTCGCCACCTCCGTGGGCGCCCCGGTCGAGGAGCTCGCCTCCGCCAAGGAGTTCGTCGCCAACTACAAGGCCCAGGGCTACAAGGAGGCCTACGAGGCCTACGGCGGCTACTCCTACGACTCCGGCTGGGCGATCATCGAGGCCGTCAAGAAGGTCGTCGACGACAACGGCGGCAAGCTGCCCGACGACGCCCGCGCCAAGGTCACCGAGGCCATGCAGAACGTCTCCTTCGACGGTGTGACCGGCAAGGTCTCCTTCGACGAGTACGGCGACGCCACCAACAAGCAGCTCACCGTGTACGCCGTCAAGGACGGTGCCTGGAAGCCGGTCAAGTCCGGTACCTACACCGGCTGACCCACCGCGCACCACCAGAGCCGCGCGGGGCGCTGTTCCACTGGCGCCCCGCGCGGACTCGCATCCGGCCCCATCCGTCGAACATATCCGAAACGTCTCGGAGGACATGCGGTGAACGAACTGCCGCAGCAGCTGGTCAACGGCCTGCTACTGGGATCCATGTACGGGCTGGTCGCCATCGGCTACACGATGGTCTATGGCATCGTCCAGCTCATCAACTTCGCCCACGGCGAGATCTTCATGGTGGGAGGCTTCGGCGCCCTCACCGTCTACCTGTACGTACTGCCCGACGGCACCTCCATGTGGGTAGCACTCCCCCTGATGCTCATCGGAGGCATCATCGTCGCCGTCCTCGTCGCCGTGGGAGCGGAACGATTCGCCTACCGCCCCCTGCGAGACGCACCACGCCTCGCCCCCCTCATCACCGCCATCGGTCTCTCCCTCGCCCTCCAGCAGGCGGTGTGGGCCTGGTACCCCAACGCACGCTCCGCGGTCACCTTCCCGCAGATCGAGGGCGGCCCCTTCAACATCGGCAGCGTCACCATCCAGACCGGTGACATCTTCCTGCTCATCGCCGCCCCCATCAGCATGGCCGTCCTCGCCTGGTTCGTCATGAAGACCCGCACCGGACGCGGCATGCAGGCCACCGCCCAGGACCCCGACACCGCCAAGCTCATGGGCATCAACACCGACCGCATCATCGTGATCGCGTTCGCCCTCGGCGCCGCCTTCGCCGCCGTCGGAGCCGTCGCCTACGGCCTGAAGTACGGCGAAGTCCAGTTCCGCATGGGCTTCATCCTCGGCCTGAAGGCCTTCACCGCAGCCGTCCTCGGCGGCATCGGCAACATCTACGGAGCCATGATCGGCGGCGTCGTCCTCGGCATCGCCGAAGCACTGTCCACGGCCTACATCGCCGACATCCCCGGCATGGACAAGTTCGGCAGCCAGTCCTGGGCAGACGTCTGGGCCTTCGTTCTCCTCATCCTCGTGCTCCTCTTCCGGCCCCAGGGCCTGCTCGGCGAGCGCGTCGCGGACAGGGCGTGACACCGATGACGACACAGACCACAGCACACAGCACCCCCAGCATCCCGGCCGACGGCACCCCCAAGGGCCTGATCGGCATCCCCGAGAACCTCGGCCGCGCCCTCGCCACCGGCGGCGGAGTCCTCGCGGTGATATCCACCTTCCTCGCCTGGACCTGGACCGCCGAATTCCCCGGCGACCTCACCGTCTACGGCTACCCCGGCGGCCTCCAGGTACTCGTCCTCGTCGGCGGCGCCCTGACCGCCCTGTTCGGACTCGCCTCCTACGGCGTCAAGGGCCTGCGCTGGCTGACCCCCGCCGGAGCCGACAGCGCCCTCAAGCTCGCCGCCCTCGGCACCTTCGCCACCGCCTGGTACACCGTCCTCGCCATCAGCGTGGAACTCGGCGGCCTGGTCAACCTCGAACCCGGCGGCTGGATCGTCGCCCTGGTCACCCTCGCCGGCCTGCTCGGCGCCCTCGCGCTGCCGTTCGAGCACCCGGAGCCCGAACCCCACGACCCGGACGACACCGGCTGGGAGCACGTCCGCCACGGACTGCGCACCAAGGGCGCCCTCATCAAAGCCGCCTTCGCCACCGGCCCCGTCGCCCCGGTGACCCGCAAGCTCCCCGCCTACGCCGAGATCCTCGTCATCGTCGCCACCCTCGCCGTCGGCCTGACCGTCTTCACCTACGGCATCGGCACCGAGTACGACGAACTCTTCGTCGGGTTCCTCATCACCGCCGGCTTCGGCTTCGCCGCCGTCGCCAAGGCCGGGCTCGTCAGCCGCATCTCCGCGATCACCGCCAAGCACCGCGTCATCACCATGACCGGCGCCTTCGTCGCGGCCGCCGCCTTCCCCTTCACCCAGTCCGACGACCAGTACGCCACCATCGGCGTCTACATCCTCATCTTCGCCACCGTCGCCCTCGGCCTGAACATCGTCGTCGGCCTCGCCGGCCTCCTCGACCTCGGATACGTCGCCTTCCTCGGCGTCGGCGCCTACACCGCGGCCATGGTCTCCGGCTCCCCCTCCTCCCCCTTCCACCTCCAGCTGCCGTTCTGGCTCTCCGCCCTCCTCGGCGCGGCCGTCGCCATGGTCTTCGGCGTCATCATCGGCGCCCCCACCCTCCGGCTGCGCGGCGACTACCTCGCCATCGTCACCCTCGGCTTCGGTGAGATCTTCCGCATCACCGTCCTCAACATGGACGGCACCTCCGGACCCGACATCACCAACGGATCCAACGGCATCTCCTCCATCCCCAACCTCGAGATCCTCGGCTTCGACTTCGGCCAGGAACACACCATCGCCGGCTTCACCATCGCCCGGTTCGCCAACTACTTCCTGCTGATGCTGCTCATCACGCTGGTCGTCGTCATCGTCTTCCGGCGCAGCAGCGACAGCCGCATCGGCCGCGCCTGGGTCGCCATCCGCGAGGACGAGACCGCCGCACTCGCCATGGGCATCAACGGCTTCCGCGTCAAGCTCATCGCCTTCGCCCTCGGCGCCTGCCTCGCCGGCCTCGCCGGCACCGTCCAGGCCCACGTCACCTACACCGTGACTCCCGAGCAGTACCAGTTCGCCCACGTCGTCCCGCCCAACTCCGCCTTCCTCCTGGCGGCAGTCGTCCTCGGCGGCATGGGCACCATCCTCGGCCCCCTCGTCGGCGCCTCCCTGCTCTACCTCATCCCCGCCAAGCTCCAGTTCCTCGGCGACTACCAGCTCTTCGCCTTCGGACTCGCACTGGTCCTGCTCATGCGCTTCCGTCCGGAAGGCCTCATCCCGAACAAGCGCCGCCAGCTCGAATTCCACGAAGAAGCCGAAGCGCCCACAGTCCTCAGCAAGGCAGGGGTCTGACCACCATGACCACCCACACCACCACCCAGGACGCCGCCGCGGGCACCGCCCCCGGCCAGACCGTCCTCGACGCACGCGGCGTCACCATGCGCTTCGGCGGCCTCACCGCCGTCCGAGGCGTCGACCTGCAGGTCAACAGCGGCGAGATCGTCGGTCTCATCGGACCCAACGGCGCCGGCAAGACCACCTTCTTCAACTGCCTGACCGGCCTGTACATCCCCACCGAGGGCGAAGTCCGGTACAAGGGCCAGGTCCTGCCCCCCAAGTCGTTCAAGGTCACCGCCGCCGGCATCGCCCGCACCTTCCAGAACATCCGGCTGTTCGCCAACATGACGGTCCTGGAGAACGTCCTCGTCGGCGGCCACACCCGCACCAAGGAAGGCCTCTGGTCCGCCCTCCTGCGCGGCCCCGGCTTCCACAAGGCCGAAGCCGCCTCCCGCGCACGGGCCATGGAACTCCTCGAGTTCGTCGGCCTCGCGAGCAAGGCCGAACACCTCGCCCGCAACCTGCCCTACGGCGAACAGCGCAAGCTCGAAATCGCCCGGGCACTCGCGAGCGAGCCGGGGCTGCTGCTCCTGGACGAGCCGACCGCCGGCATGAACCCCCAGGAGACCCGCGCCACCGAAGAACTCGTCTTCGCCATCCGCGACCAGGGCACCGCCGTCCTCGTCATCGAGCACGACATGCGGTTCATCTTCAACCTCTGCGACCGCGTCGCCGTCCTCGTCCAGGGCGAAAAACTCATCGAAGGCGACAGCGCCACCGTCCAGGGCGACGAACGCGTCGTCGCCGCCTACCTCGGCGAACCCTTCGAAGACGCACCCGGCAAGGAAGAAATCGCCGAGGTCGAGGCGGCGGAGGCACAGGCCGAGGCCACCACGGACGCCGCGCCCGGCAAGGAGAACGACCGATGACCGCACTGCTCGAAGTCGAGGACCTCCGCGTCGCCTACGGGAAGATCGAAGCCGTCAAGGGCATCTCCTTCCAGGTCGACGCGGGCGAGGTCGTCACCCTCATCGGCACCAACGGCGCCGGCAAGACCACCACCCTGCGCACCCTGTCGGGCCTGCTCAAGCCGGTCGGCGGCCAGATCAGGTTCAACGGCAAGTCGCTGAAGAAGATCCCCGCCCACCAGATCGTCTCGCTGGGACTGGCCCACTCCCCCGAGGGGCGGCACATCTTCCCCCGCATGACGATCGAGGACAACCTCCGCCTCGGCGCCTTCCTCCGCAGCGACAAACCCGGCATCGAGAAGGACATCCAGCGCGCCTACGACCTCTTCCCCATCCTCGGGGAACGCAGGAAGCAGGCCGCCGGCACCCTCTCCGGCGGTGAGCAGCAGATGCTCGCCATGGGCCGCGCCCTGATGTCCCAGCCCAAACTGCTCATGCTCGACGAACCCTCCATGGGCCTCTCCCCGATCATGATGCAGAAGATCATGGCCACCATCGCCGAGCTCAAGGCGCAGGGCACGACCATCCTCCTGGTCGAACAGAACGCCCAGGCCGCCCTGTCCCTCGCCGACCACGGCCACGTCATGGAGGTCGGCAAGATCGTCCTGTCCGGCAGCGGCCAGGACCTCCTCCACGACGAGTCGGTCCGCAAGGCCTACCTCGGCGAGGACTGAGTCCCCGCCACCGGCCGTACGACGAGGCCCGCGCCCCCTGCTCCGGGGACGCGGGCCTCACGTACGGGGCGGGACTCAGCCCTTGGACGCCTTCTTCTCCTCGGCGTCGTCGATCACGGCCTGCGCGACCTGCTGCATCGACATACGCCGGTCCATCGACGTCTTCTGGATCCACCGGAACGCGGCCGGCTCGGTCAGCCCGTACTCGGTCTGCAGAATCGACTTCGCCCGGTCGACCAGCTTGCGGGTCTCCAGCCGCTGGCTGAGGTCCGCGATCTCCTTCTCCAGCTCCTTCAGCTCCGTGAACCGGGACACCGCCATCTCGATCGCCGGCACCACATCGCTCTTGCTGAACGGCTTCACCAGGTACGCCATCGCGCCGGCGTCCCTCGCCCGCTCCACCAGATCACGCTGCGAGAACGCAGTCAGCATCAGCACCGGGGCGATCCGCTCCTCGGCGATCTTCTCAGCGGCCGAGATGCCATCCAGCTTGGGCATCTTCACGTCCAGAATCACCAGGTCGGGCCGGTGCTCACGCGCCAGCTCCACCGCCTGCTCCCCGTCCCCGGCCTCACCGACGACCGTGTAGCCCTCCTCCTCCAGCATCTCTTTGAGGTCGAGCCGGATCAGGGCCTCGTCCTCGGCGATCACGACCCGGGTCGTCATCGGAGGCACGTGCGACTTGTCGTCGTCGGGCACGTCAACAGGCTTGGGCGACTCGGCGGCGCTCACGTGGGCTCCTTGGTGCAGGGCAGGACGGTACTGCTCCCAAGAGCGTACCTAGCTGCGTCTGCCTACGGTGAACGGGTACACTCCTCTGGGCTGACCAGCCGGGTTGGCGGAACTGGCTTACGCGGATGTCTCAAACACATCTGTCCGAGAGGACATACGGGTTCGAATCCCGTACCCGGCACCTCAGATAAGCGGAGGCTCACGTTCGCGTGATCTTCCGCTTTTTTCATGCCCCCAGTCACAGCCGGTGACCGACAGTGACCGTATGAACGTCCACGGCACTGAAGTACGCCAGAAGGCCCTCACACTGCTGCGCGGCGGAGCAAAGAACGCGGAGGTGGCCCGTAGACTCAACGTCCCTCTGGGAACGATCGGCTACTGGAAACACGTGGACAGGGCGAAACGCGGCGAGTGTTCCGGCAGGCACGATCCGCAATGCCCGCGATGCGATGGGCGGCACCTGGATGAGCCCGCTTATGCCTACCTGTTGGGCCTGTACCTCGGCGATGGCCACATCAGTCACTACTCCGAGCACCGCGTGCCCGACCTCATGATCACCTGCAGCGAAGCCTGGCCCGGGCTCATGGACAGATGCGAAGAGGCCATGCGCACGGTCTTCCCCGAGAACTCCGTCTGCCGTGTGCGCAAGACAGGCTGCCGCAACGTGAAGGTCTACTCGAAGCATCTGCGCTGCCTGTTCCCCCAGCACGGCCCCGGCAAGAAGCACGAGCGGCGGATCGTGCTGGAGCCCTGGCAGCAGGAGATCGTCGACGCTCACCCCTGGGAGTTCATCCGCGGGCTCATCCACTCGGACGGCTGCCGCATCACCAACTGGACGACGCGGATGGTCGCCGGTGAGCGCAAGCGTTACGAATATCCTCGGTACTTCTTCTCCAACAAGTCGGCCGACATTCGGCAGCTCTTCACGGACACCCTCGACAAGGTCGGCGTCGAATGGGCCGTCTACGCCCGCAACGGCGACGCGTTCAACATCTCCGTCGCCCGCAAAGCCTCCGTAGCCCTCATGGACCTTCACGTAGGCCCCAAACACTGAGAGAGGGCCCCTCCCTCAGGGACCCTGCCCCACCGCCCCCTACTCGGGGCTGTCGTCCTCGCCGATGTGGTGGACGCGGACCAGGTTCGTCGAGCCGGACACCCCGGGAGGTGAGCCGGCCGTGATGACCACCGTGTCGCCCTTCCGGCAGCGGCCGTACCTCAGCAGGAGTTCGTCCACCTGGTCCACCATCGCGTCGGTGGAGCCGACGTGCGGTCCCAGGAACGTCTCCACGCCCCACGTCAGGCTCAACTGCGAACGCGTCGCCGGGTCGGGGGTGAAGGCCAGCAGGGGAATCGGGGAGCGGTAGCGCGACAGGCGGCGTGCCGTGTCGCCCGACTGGGTGAAGGCGACCAGGAACCGGGCGCCGAGGAAGTCACCCATCTCCGCTGCGGCCCGGGCGACCGCGCCGCCCTGGGTGCGGGGCTTGGTGCGTTCGGTCAGGGGCGGGAGTCCCTTGGCGAGGATGTCCTCCTCGGCCGCCTCGACGATCCGGGCCATCGTCCGCACGGTTTCCACCGCGTAGGTGCCCACGCTGGTCTCGCCCGACAGCATCACCGCGTCCGTGCCGTCGATGACCGCGTTGGCGACGTCCGAGGCCTCCGCCCGCGTGGGGCGTGAGTGGTCGATCATCGAGTCGAGCATCTGGGTCGCGACGATCACCGGTTTGGCGTTGCGCTTGGCGAGTTTGATCGCGCGTTTCTGGACGATCGGGACCTGTTCGAGGGGCATTTCGACGCCGAGGTCTCCGCGGGCGACCATGATGCCGTCGAACGCGGCGACGATGTCGTCGAGGTTGTCGACGGCCTGCGGTTTCTCCACTTTGGCGATGACCGGGAGGCGGCGGCCCTCCTCGTCCATGATGCGGTGGACGTCCTTGATGTCGCGTCCGCTGCGGACGAAGGAGAGGGCGATGACGTCGAAGCCGGTGCGCAGGGCCCAGCGCAGGTCGTCCTCGTCCTTCTTGGACAGGGCGGGGACGGAGACGGCGACGCCGGGGAGGTTCAGGCCCTTGTGGTCGGAGACCATGCCGCCCTCGACGACGGTCGTGTGGACGCGGGGGCCGTCGACCTCGGTGACCTCGAGGCAGACCCTGCCGTCGTCGATGAGGACGCGTTCGCCGGGGGTGACGTCGTCGGCGAGGCCGGCGTAGGTGGTGCCGCAGATGTCGCGGTCGCCTTCGACTCCTTCTTCGACGGTGATGGTGAAGGAGTCGCCGCGTTCCAGGAGTACGGGACCTTCGGCGAAGCGGCCGAGCCGGATTTTCGGGCCCTGGAGGTCGGCGAGGATTCCGACACTGCGGCCGGTTTCGTCGGCGGCCTTGCGGACTCGCTGGTAGCGCTCCTCGTGTTCGGCGTGGCTGCCGTGGCTGAGGTTGAATCGGGCGACGTCCATTCCGGCGTCGACCAGGGCCTTGATCTGGTCGTACGCGTCGGTGGCGGGGCCCAGGGTACAGACGATCTTTGCTCGGCGCATGGGGCGAGCCTATGCCGTACCGGTGGGTAATTGATTGGCCGTATGCGACTGCTCAACAGACCTTTGATGAAGCGTTATTGACAAGCGTTGAATTGCGCGTCGCCGTGCTCGGATGAGCATTTAGAGAGTTCGTGACCGCGACTCTCGGATGAGTTTTCGAGAATGCGGATCCGCGATCCCTCGCGATCCGGGTGGGCGGGTACGCCCCGCTCCGTCGCCTCCGTCCTGCGTGCGGCTCTGTCAGGGTCACCAGATCGCAACCTCGCAGGCCTGTTCCGGAACGACATGCTCAGGTCAGAATCTACGCGCGTTATCTACGCGCGTCGTTGTCCCGTTCCCGAGGAGAGCCAGAGATGCCGCTGAACCGCCGGAAGTTTCTGAAGAGGTCCGCTGTGACGGGGGCGGGGGTGGCGCTGGCGGGTGCGGCGGCCGCTCCGGCGGCCGAGGCCGCGGAGGGTGCGGCGGCGGCCGCGCCGGTGAAGCGGTACGCGTTCACCGTGATGGGCACGACGGACCTGCACGGGAACGTCTTCAACTGGGACTACTTCACGGACGCGGAGTTCGACGACAAGGCGCACAACGACGTCGGTCTGGCGAAGATCTCCACGCTGGTGAACCAGGTGCGGGCCGAGAAGGGCCGGAGGAACACGCTGCTGATCGACGCGGGTGACACGATCCAGGGCACCCAGCTGTCGTACTACTACGCCAAGGTCGACCCGATCACCGCGCAGGGTGGTCCCGTGCACCCGATGGCGCAGGCGATGAACGCCATCGGCTACGACGCCGCGGCGCTGGGCAACCACGAGTTCAACTACGGCATTCCGGTGCTGCGGAAGTTCGAGGAGCAGTGCCGTTTCCCGCTGCTGGGGGCGAACGCGCTGGACGCGAAGACGCTGCGGCCCGCGTTCCCGCCGTACAGCATGCACCGGTTGCCCACGCCGTGCGGGCGGGATGTGAAGGTGGCGGTGCTGGGGCTGACGAACCCGGGTATCGCGATCTGGGACAAGGCGAACGTGCAGGGGAAGATGACGTTCCCGGGTCTGGAGGAGCAGGCGGCGAAGTGGGTGCCGAAGCTGCGGTCGATGGGGGCGGACGTCGTCATCGTGTCGGCGCACAGCGGCTCCTCGGGCACGTCGTCGTACGGTGATCAGCTGCCGTACGTCGAGAACGCGGCGGGGCTGGTGGCGGAGCAGGTGCCGGGGATCGACGCGATCCTGGTCGGGCACGCGCACACCGAGATCCCCGAGTACTTCGTCACCAACAAGGAGACCGGCAAGCAGGTGGTGCTGTCGGAGCCGTTGAAGTGGGGGCAGCGGCTGACGCTGTTCGACTTCGAACTGGTGTGGGACAAGGGCCGCTGGACGGTCGAGAAGGTGGGAGCGAAGGTCCTCAACTCCAACACGGTGGAGGAGGACCCGAAGATCGTGCGGCTGCTGTCGGACGAGCACCGGAAGGTGGTGGCGTACGTCAACCAGGTCATCGGCACGAACGCCGTGGAGATGACGTCCGCCGAGGCGCCGTACAAGGACGTGCCGATCATCGATCTGATCAACCACATCCAGGCGGACACGGTGCGGCAGGCGCTGGCGGGGACGGAGTACGGGTCGCTGCCGGTGCTGTCGCAGGCGGCGTGTTTCTCGCGCACCGCGCGGATCCCGGCGGGTGAGGTGACGATCCGCGATGTGGCGGGTCTGTACGTGTTCGAGAACACGCTGGAGGCGCGCCTGATGACGGGTGCGCAGATGAAGGCGTATCTGGAGTACTCGGCGAACTACTACGTGCAGACGCCTGCGGGTGCCGCGGTGGATCCGGCGAAGCTGACGAACGCGAACGGCACGCCGGACTACAACTACGACGTGGTGAGCGGTCTGACGTACGAGATCGACATCGCGCAGCCGGCGGGGTCGCGTGTGAGGGACGTGCGGTTCGCGGGTGCACCGCTGGCGGACGACGCGCGGTTCGTGTTCGCGGTGAACAACTACCGGGCGAACGGTGGCGGCAACTTCCCGCATGTGGCGTCGGCGCCGCTGCTGTGGTCGAACTCGGACGAGATCCGCAACACGATGATCGCCTGGGTGAAGGCGAAGGGGGCCCTGGACCCGGCCGAGTTCGCGTCGGTGGACTGGAAGCTGACGCGGGACGGTACGCCGGTCTTCTAGAGCTCCAGGCGGGTGAGGTCGACGGCGTCGGCGGGGCTTTGGCGCCGGCGCCGTCGACGTGGAGGTGTTTCGGACGGCCGTCATCACCCCGCCCCGGCTTTTTTGCCTTCCCCTACCTGTGGTCTGCGAGCGGGGTGAGGACCGGGGCCTGCCGGGCGGGCGGGATCAGGGGTGGCTGGTCGAGGCCGAAGGTGGTGAAGGCGGTGCGGCGGGGCAGGGGGTAGGTCTCCTTGCCGGTGAGGTGGTTGAGGATGGTGGCGCTGCGCCAGGCGGCGAGGCCGAGGTCGGGGGCGCCGACGCCGTGGGTGTGGGTTCCGGCGTTCTGGACGTAGACCGTGCCGGTGACCGACGGGTCGAGGACGAGCCGGAAGTGGGCGTCGACGCGGGGGCGGTCGCGGCTGTCGCGGCGCAGGTAGGGGTCGAGGCCGGCCAGAACGTGATCGAGGGGGCGTTCGCGGTAGCCGGTGGCGAGGACCACGGCGTCGGTGGTGAGCCGGGAGCGGGTGTCCTGCTGGATGTGTTCCAGGTGGAGTTCGACCTTGGTGGTGGCGATGCGGCCGGCGGTGCGGACGCGGACGCCGGGGGTGAGGACGGTGTCGGGCCAGCCGCCGCCGAGGGTGCGGTGGTAGAGCTCGTCGTGGATGGCGGCGATGGTGTCGGCGCTGATGCCTTTGTGCAGTTGCCACTGCTGGGTGACGAGCCGGTCGCGCACAGGTTCGGCGAGGCCGTGGAAGTAACGGGTGTAGTCGGGGGTGAAGTGCTCCAGGCCCAGTTTGGAGTACTCCATGGGCGCGAAGGCTTCGGTGCGGCCGAGCCAGTGGAGTTTCTCGCGGCCGGGTGGGCGGTGGCGCAGCAGGTCGAGGAAGATCTCGGCGCCGGACTGTCCGGTGCCGACGACGGTGACGTGTTCGGCGGCGAGGATCGTCGCGCGGTGGTCCAGGTAGTCGGCGGCGTGGACGACGGGTACGCCGGGGTCCTCGGTGAGGGGTTTGAGCGGTTCGGGCACGTACGGTTCGGTGCCGATGCCGAGGGCGACGGTGCGGGCATAGGTGCGGCCGGGTGCCTCGGTCTGCCCGTCGAGGCCGAGCCGGGTGAACTCGATCTCGAACAGGTCGCGTTCGGGGTTCCAGTGGACGGCGTCGACGCGATGGCCGAACTGCAGGCCGGGGAGGTGGTCGGCGACCCAGCGGCAGTAGGCGTCGTACTCGGCGCGCCGGATGTGGAAGCGCTCGGCGAAGTAGAAGGGATAGAGCCGGTCGCGGGCCTTGAGGTGGTTGAGGAAGGTCCAGGGGCTGGCGGGGTCGGCGAGGGTGACGAGGTCCGCGAGGAAGGGGACCTGGAGGGTGGTGCCCTCCAGGAGCAGGCCGGGGTGCCAGCCGAAGGCGGGGCGCTGGTCGTAGAAGGCGGTGTCGAGTTCGGTGAGGGGGTGGGCGAGGGCGGCGAGGGAGAGGTTGAACGGTCCGATGCCGATGCCGACGAGGTCGCGGGGGGCGTCCGCGGCGGGGCGCGTGGGGGGTGCTGGGAGGTTCATGCGGGGGTGTTTCCTTCCGCGAGGGTCGCTTCCACGAGGGTCAGCAGGGTGGTGAGGTCGGCGGGGCGGGTGGCGGGGTTGAGGAGGGTGGCCTTGAGCCAGAGCCGGCCGTCGGGGCGGGCCCGGCCGAGGACGGCGCGGCCCTGGGTGAGCAGGGTGCGGCGTACGGCGGCGACGGTGTCGTCGCTCGCGCCGGCGGGCCGGAACAGGACCGTGCTGAGGGTGGGCCGGTCGTGGAGGTCGAAGGCGGGGTGGCTGTCGACGAGGGCCGCGAACTCCTCGGCGAGGGCGCACACCTGGTCGACGAGCCGGCCGAGGCCGGTGCGGCCGAGGGTCTTCAGGGTGACGGCGATCTTGAGGATGTCGGGGCGGCGGGAGGTGCGGGGGGAACGGCCGAGGAGGTCGGGGAGGCCGGCGTCGGTGTCGTCGTCGGCGTTGAGGTAGTCGGCGCGCTGGTGGAGTGCGCTCAGGTCGTCGGGGTTCTTGACGGCGAGGAGGCCGGCGGCGATCGGCTGCCAGCCGAGTTTGTGCAGGTCGAGGGTGACGGTGTCGGCGGTGTCGAGTCCGGTGAGCCGGTCGCGGTGCCGGTCGCTGAAGAGCAGTCCGGCGCCGTAGGCGGCGTCGATGTGGAGGCGGGCGCCGTGGGCGGCGCAGCGGGCGGCGATCTCGGGCAGCGGGTCGATGAGGCCGGCGTCGGTGGTGCCGGCGGTGGCGGCGACGAGCACGGGGCCGGGCAGGCCGGTGAGGGCCTGGTCGAGGGCCGCGGGGTCGAGGGTGCCGGCGGGGGTGGGCAGCACGACGGGCGCGGGCAGGCCGAGCAGCCAGGCGGCGCGGGGCAGCGAGTGGTGGGCGTTGGCGCCGCAGACGAGCTGTACGGGGCCGCCGGCGCCGGTGTGCGGTGGGGTCTGTTCCCGTGCCAGGAGGACGGCGAGCTGGTTGGCTTCGGTGCCGCCGGTGGTGACGAGGGCGTCGGCGAGGCCGGCCTGCTGGGCGAGGGCCCGGGTGACGAGGGCTTCGAGGGCGGAGGCGGCCGGGGCCTGGTCCCAGGAGTCGAGGGACGGGTTGAGGACGGAGGCGGCCAGGTCGGCGGCGGTGGCGACGGCCAGGGGCGGGCAGTGCAGGTGGGCGGCGCACAGCGGGTCGGCGGGGTCGGCGCTGCCCTCGGCGAGCAGGTGCACCAGGGTGTGCAGGGCGTGCGGGTCGCCGTGGTCGGGCAGGACGTCGCCCGCGGTGTCCCGCACGCGCGCGGCGACCGTTTCGGGCCCGCCGGAGGGCAGCGGCCCGCCGCGTGCGCGTCTGCCGCCGTCCAGGGCGTCGAGCACGGTGTCGAGCAACGGCCGCAGGGCGTCGGGGCCGAGAGGGCCTGAGGCGAGGGGCGGGGGCGTGGGCATGGCGTCCTCCGGGCGGGCGCGGGGCCGCGGTCCGCCGGGTGGTTCCGGCGAGTGCCGGGATGCGCGGCCGCGCCCGAAGGGCCCAACGAGCGGAACCGGGAAGGGGTACGTCGGTGCGGGGAGTACGCTCCGCGCATCCAGACGCCGGGTCCGTCCGGGGACCTGCCCTCATCGAGGAACCGGGCCTCGAGGCGCCTACCGAGGGGCCGGGCCCGGGCCCTGCGCCCCCTCGTCTCGGGTGCAGCGGTGACGCCGGTTCTACGACGCCCCCCGCACCCGCAACGCACGCGCCAGGTCGTCCAGTTGGTCGGCGAGTTTGCGGCGCAGCGCGGGGATCGGGTCGGCCTCGCGCAGGCACTGCTCGCCCAGGCGGAGGTTCTCGGCGTCGACGGCGTGGGCGGGGAAGGCCCGGCCGGCCGCGGCGGCGATGGCGGGGCCGCGGCGGGCGGCGACGGCGACCGCGTCCTCGTAGTAGCGGGGGACGTACTCCCGTACCAGGTCGGCCTGTTCGGGCTGCCAGAAGCCCTCGGCGGTGGCGGCGAAGAGGTAGTTGGACAGGTCGTCGGTGGCGAACATGGCCTGCCACGCCTTCGCCTTGGCGTCCGGGTCGGGCAGGGCGGCGCGGCAGCGGGCGGCGCCCTCCTGGCCGCTGGCGCTGGGGTCGCGGTCCAGTTCGGCGGCGATGGCGGCCTCGTCGGTGGCGCCGAGGACGGCGAGGCGGGCGAGGATGCGCCAGCGCAGCTCGGGGTCGAGCTCGGGACCGCCGGGCACGGTGCCGTCGGCGAGCCAGGCTGCGATGGTGTCGGGGTGGGCGGCGACGTCGATGAAGTGGCGTACGGCGATCAGGCGCAGCCCGGGGTGGTCGCCGTCCTCGGTGCGGCGGATGAGGTCGCGGCACAGGGCGGACAGGGTGCTCAGGGCGGCCGGCCGCTGCTCGGGGGTGAGGAAACGGTCGGCGATGGGCACGGCGGCGAAGGCGAGGACGCCCTGGACGAGGGAGAGGTCTCTCTCGTGCGGGAGGTGGGTGCGGGCGGTGTCGAGGTAGGCGGTGGCGGGGAGTTCGCCGTCGCGGACGGCGTCCCGCAGGGCGTTCCACACGACCGCGCGGGTGAGGGGTTCGGGCAGTCCGGACAGACCGGTGCGGACCGCGGCGAAGGACTCGGGGTCGAAGCGGATCTTGGCGTAGGTGAGGTCGCCGTCGTTGAGGAGGAGCAGCGCGGGCCGCTTGCCGACGGGCTGGGGGGCGCTTTGCGGGAGGTCGAGGTCGAGGCGCTCGCGCAGGGTGAAGCGGCCCTCGTCGGTGAGGTCGTGGTCGTACAGGCCGACGGCGATGCGGTGCGGGCGGGTGCCGTCGTGGTCGACGGTGAGGGTGTAGGTGCCGGTGCTGTCGCCGTTGGTGAGGCGGGGGGTGAGGGTGTCGACGCCGGTGGTGCGCAGCCAGGCGTCGGCCCAGGCGGGCACGTCGCGGTCGGTGGCGGCGGCGAGGGAGTCGATGAAGTCGGCGAGGGTGGCGTTGGCGAACTTGTGGCGGGCGAAGTGGGTGTTGATGCCGGCCAGGAAGTCCTTCTCGCCGAGCCAGGTGACGAGCTGGCGCAGGGCGGAGGCGCCCTTGGCGTAGGAGATGCCGTCGAAGTTGAGCAGCGCCGAGGCGGTGTCGGGGACGGCTTCGGGGGCGACGGGGTGGGTGGTGGGGCGCTGGTCGGCCTCGTAGCCCCAGGCCTTGCGGGCCACGCCGAAGTCGGTCCAGGTGTCGGTGAAGCGGGTGGCTTCGGTGAGGGTCTGGTAGCCCATGTACTCGGCGAAGGACTCGTTGAGCCAGATGTCGTCCCACCACTTGAGGGTGACGAGGTCGCCGAACCACATGTGGGCCATCTCGTGGGCGATGACCACGGCGCGGGTCTGGCGTTCGGCGTCGGTGACGGCGGAGCGGTAGACGAACTCGTCGCGGAAGGTGACCAGGCCCGGGTTCTCCATGGCTCCGGCGTTGAACTCGGGGACGAAGGCCTGGTCGTAGGAGTCGAAGGGGTAGGGCTCGTCGAACTTCTCGTGGTAGCGGTCGAAGCAGGCGCGGGTGATGCCGAGGATCTCGTCGGCGTCGGCGTCGAGGTGGCGGGCGAGCGAGCGGCGGCAGTGGATGCCGAAGGGCAGGCCGCGGTGTTCGGTGCGCACCGAGTGCCAGGGGCCGGCGGCGACGGCGACGAGGTAGGTGGAGATCAGGGGGGTGGGGGCGGCCTGCCAGCGGCCCTGGCCGAGGTGTTCGGTGCGGCTGTTGGCGAGGACGGTCCAGCCTTCGGGGGCCTTGACGGACAGGTCGAAGACGGCCTTGAGGTCGGGCTGGTCGAAGGCGGCGAAGACGCGCTGCACGTCGTCGAGGAACAGCTGGGTGTAGACGTAGGTCTCGTCGTCGGTGGGGTCGGTGAAGCGGTGCATGCCCTCGCCGGTGCGGGAGTAGCGCATGGCCGCGTCGACGCGCAGTTCGTGTTCGCCCGCGGTGAGGTTCTTCAGGGGCAGCCGGTTGCCGTCCAGGGTCTCGGGGTCCAGGGGCTGTCCGTCGAGGGTGACGGAGCGCAGCTCGGCGGGCTTGACCTCGACGAAGGTGTCCGCGTCCGCCCGTGTGGTGAACCTGATCAGGGTGCGGGAGTCGAACGTCTCGTCCCCGGTGGTCAGATCGAGTTCGATCGTGTAGCGGTGGACGTCGAGGAGCTCTGCTCGGGTCTGCGCTTCGTAGCGCGTCAGTACGGACATGCAGGACATGCTGCCTGATGGCACCGGCACGGCACAGAGGCGGATCGGTATGCGGCCGATGTCCGGTCTACGGGCGGCCGCGTTCGAGCTCCCCGGCGTGCGCCCCTGGGGTCGCTGGAGCGGTACGCGCGTGTGCGGGTGGGGCAGGGCGGGGCGTGGGAGTCCTCGATGCCGGGGATGTGCCGGGTCTGTTCCAGGCGGCGCATGTAGCGCACGACGTCGAGCCCGCTGACGCCGGGCGTGCGGACGTCGAGCAGGAGCAGGCCGGCCTGGCCGCGCAGCACCTGTTTGAGCGCCTCGTCGCCGCTGGTGGCCCGGCCGAGCCGGTGGCCGAGCGGGGCGAGGGCGCTCTCCAGCGCGTACCGGGTGTCCTCGTGATCGTCGACGACGAGGATCGTGGCATCCGTCAGTTCACCGTGGGCGTAGCGTCGTGCACGGTGTCCTCGGCGATGCGTTCGTGGTGGCGGATCACCTCGGCGATGATGAAGTTCAGGAACTTCTCGGCGAACGCGGGGTCGAGTCTGGCGTTCTCGGCCAGGGCGCGCAGCCGGGCGATCTGGCGGGCCTCGCGGGCCGGGTCGGCGGGCGGCAGCTGGTGGCGGGCCTTGAGGTGGCCGACCTGCTGGGTGCACTTGAAGCGCTCGGCGAGCATGTGGATGACGGCCGCGTCGATGTTGTCGATGCTCTCGCGCAGCCGGGCGAGCTCCTCGCGCACGGCGGGGTCGACGTCGTGGGTGCCGGTGTTGCTGGTGGTCATGAGTGGTCAGCCTACGGGGCGTGCGCGGGGCGGATCATCCGGCTTGGGCTCGGGCGTGATGACCTTGTGGAAGGACACGTCGGCGTGCCCGCCGGGGACACCGTCGATCCGGCCCACCTCCCGGAAGCCGAGCTTCCGGTAGAAGCCGGGGGCCTGGAAGGTGTACGAGGAGACGGTGATGCTGGTGCAGCCGCGCCGGACGCTCTCCTCCTCGGCGGCCCGCACCAGCCGGCGTCCCCAGCCGGCGTGCCGCTGGTCCTCGCGCACCCACAGCATGTCGATGGAGCACTGCCTGCCCCACACCCAGGCGGTGAGGCCTCCGATCAGGCGGCCGGTGCCGTCGGTGGCGCGGACGGTGAGCGGTGCGGGCTCGCCGGCACCGGTCGCCCGGGCGTTGAAGGCGGTCAGTTCGTCGTCGAGCCACCGCTCGAGGCCGTCGTCCCGGCCGCCGACCCGGAGGGTGGCGGAGGAGGGCTGGTCGCTGGTCACGGTGGGGATTCTGGCAGCGGCGGGGCGCGTACGCCGAGCGGGTTTCCGGCCTCGGCGCGGGCCCACCGCCCGGGACATCCCCGTACAGTGGAATCGGGTTCAGGCGTCTTGGGGGTCGGGCGTGGCGAACGACGGGCCGGTCGAGCACGGCTACCCGCATCTGGAGACGGTGCGGGCCGCCATCACCGCGCTGTACCGGCGGCTGTCGTACGACACGATCCAGACGTTCTCGGCCAGTGTGGCCCCGGCCGACGTGGCGTTCTGCGACACCGACGACCTGTACCTGGGGGCGCAGCGGGTGGCCCGCGAGCTGGTGCGGCACTACCGGTTGCCGGACGCGCGGCTGATCGTGTCGTTCCGGGCGATGACGCACGCGGCGAACGTCGAACTCGCGGCGGGCCCGGAGTACTTCGTGGAACTGAACGACCGGTTCCGTACGCATCGCCGGGACATCGGCGCGGCCCTGGCGCACGAGATCATGCACGTGTACCTCCACCGGCTGGACCTGTCGTTCCCGGGGGTCCGGGAGAACGAGATCCTCACCGACACGGTGACGACGTACCTGGGGGCGGGCTGGCTGCTGCTGGACGCCTACCGGGAGGACGCCACGTCGTCGCAGAAGCTCGGGTATCTCACGCCGGAGGAGTTCGGGTACGTGCTGGCCAAGCGGGCGCTGCTGTTCGGTGAGGACCCGTCGGTGTGGTTCACCAGCCCGCAGGCGTACACGGCGTATGTCAAGGGCCTGGCGCGGGCCCGCCGTGACGAGCAGCAGCCGCCGCTGACGGCCGCGGGCTGGGCCGGGCGCCGCCGGTACGCGCGGGACCGGCGGCACGCCCAGGAGCACGCGCGCGTGCCGGTGGAGGCCGGCACGCCCTACAGCTTCACCCCCGACGGGCACGGTCCGCTGCGGGTCAGCTTTCCGTGCCCGACCTGTCATCAGCGGATCAGGGTGCCGGTGCGGGGGCGGGTGCGCGCGCGGTGCGGGCTGTGCAGGACGGTGCTGGAGTGCGACACATAGGGTCCGCCCTCAGGTGTGAGCGGTCCTGCTGCCGGGCGCGGACGCGGCGGCCGGGTCCACCGCCCGCCGGGGCAGGGCGGCGCACAGGGCGGCGCAGAGCAGGAAGCCGCCCGTGACCCAGGGCATCGCCGCGGTCAGCGCCTCGGTCAGCCCTTGCTCGGCGTGCGCGAAGAACACCGTGCCGACGACCGCGGCCCCCAGCGCTCCCCCGAACTGCTGAGCGGTGGAGAAGATCCCGGACGCCCCGCCCGCCAGATCGGCGGGTACGGCGGACAGGACGACGTTGACGAGCGGTACGACGAGGAATCCCAGCCCGGCTCCGGCGGTCACCAGCCCGGGCACGAGCGGCCAGGCGCCGGTGTGCGTGCCGCCGGCCTGGGTGACCTCGGCCCACACCCAGCCCGACCCGCCGGCCATCAGCAGGGCGCCGGCCGCGAGCACCGTACGCCCGTACCGGACGGCGAGCCGGTCGGCGGCGGGCGCGGTGAGGAATCCGCCGGCGGAGAAGGCCGCCGTCAGCACCCCTGCCTGCATCGGCGTGTAGCCCTGGCCGGCCTGCAGCCAGATCGCGAAGACCAGGAAGAAGCCCTGCATGCCGACGGAGAACAGCAGTTGGACCAGGACGCCCACCGAGAAGGCCGGCAGCCGGAAGGCCCGTACGGGCAGCAGCGGTACGGTTCCGGCCCTGCGCCGCCGCGCCTCGAACACGCCGAGCCCGGCGACGGCGCACACCCCGGCGGCCAGGCAGGTCCAGCCCCACAGCGGCCAGCCGTGCTCCCGGCCCTGCACCAGCGGCAGCACGATGGCGACCAGGCCGGCCGCCAGCAGCGCGCTGCCGAGCACGTCGGGGCGCCCGGCCGACCGTTCCCGGGTGGCGGGCACCAGCATCAGCCCCGCGAGGAAAGTCGCCGCGGCGACCGGCACGTTCACCAGGAACACCGGCCGCCAGCCCCATCCGAACAGGTCGGCGTCGGTGAGCAGCCCGCCCAGCAGCAGGCCGGCCGCGGAGGCGAACCCGGCGACCGCGCCGTACACCCCGAAGACGGCTCCGCGCTCCCTGCCCTGGAACAGGGTGCGGAAGGAGCCGAGGACCTGCGGCATCAGCACCGCCGCCGTCACGCCCTGCACGGCCCGGGCGGCGATGAGCTGCCCGGGTGACTGGGCCATCCCGCAGGCGAGGCTGGCCAGTCCGAACCCGGCCGTGCCGGCCAGGAACAGTCCCCGGCGTCCGAACCGGTCCCCGAGGTGCCCGGCGACGATCAGGGTGGCGGAGAAGCCCAGCAGGTAGGCGGAGACCAGCCACTGCAACGCGCTGTCCGAGGCGTGCAGATCGCGCCCGATGGACGGGATCGCGACGTTGACGATGGTCACGTCCAGCAGGTCCATGAGGGCCGCGATCATCATGACCACGGCGGCCGCCCAGCGGCGGGGGTGGGGCCCGGTGGTGGTGGGCGGGGGCGCGGTGAGGGAAGCGGGCATGGCTGACTCCCGGTCGGCTTGAGTGGGCAAGTATTTCGTTCGGCCTAACGAAATACTTGCACCCGGTCAGCCGACTCCGCAAGTAGTTCGTTCGACCGAACGAACTATTGCTAGGCTGGGTCCATGAGCGCGGCAGAAAACAGGGACGCCGAGGACGGCACCACGCAGCAGACGCGCCGGGCACAGGCGCTGGAGCGGCTCATGGCCGTCGGGCGGGCGCACAGCGCGGTCACGATCATGTTCCACTCGGCGGTCGCTGCCCGGCAGGGCCTGAACGCGACCGAGGAGAAGACCCTCGACTACCTGGAGCGCAACGGCCCGCTCACCGCCAAGGAGCTCGCCGAGCTGACCGGCCTGGCCCCGGCCTCCGTCACGGGCCTGCTCGACCGCCTGGAGGCCAAGGGCTTCGTCCGCAGGACCAGGCACCCGACGGACAAGCGCCGGGTGCTCGTCGAGCTGAACCAGGACAAGGTCGCCGAGCTCGCGGTGTTCTTCGAGGACTGGGCTCGTGATGTCTTCGAGGTGTGCGAACAGTTCAGCACGGACGAGCTGGAGACCGTCATCCGGTTCCTGACCGTCGTCACCGACCGGCAGCAGAAGGCCGCCGCCCGCCTGTCAGGCTGACGCGCCTTCCGCCGTGCGCCCCGAGCCCCGTACGTCAGTGCCGGTGCTCGCCCCCGGTGAGCTCCCGGAACTCCTCCGCCGTCGGCTTCGCGATCTGTGTGCCGGGCCCGAACATGGCCCGGGACAGCCGGGCGCGCAGCCGCTGCGCCCGCCTGACCCGGCGCTCGACGCCGTGTGCGTCGACGACCGGCCCGATCTCGTACGGCCGGGGCTGCTCGTGCTGGGTGAGGGTGAACAGCTGCGCCTGTGACAGCGGCGCGTGGGCCTCGGTGTACTCGCCGTTCGGGAGCCGTTTGATGGTGCCGGTCTCCCGGCCGTGCAGCACCTGGTCCCGGTCGCGGCGTTGCAGGCCGAGGCAGATCCGCTTGGTGACGTAGAAGGCGAGGACCGGGACGACGAAGACGGCGATCCGCACGAACCAGGTGATCGCGTTGATGGAGAGGTTGAGGTGGGTGGCGATGATGTCGTTGCCGCCGCCGATCAGCAGCACCACGTACAGGCTCAGCCAGGCCACGCCCAGCCCCGTGCGCACGGGCGCGTTGCGCGGCCGGTCCAGGATGTGGTGCTCGCGCTTGTCCCCGGTGATCCACGCCTCGATGAAGGGGTACGCCCCGATGGCGATCATGATGAGCGGGAAGAGGGAGAACGGGATGAACACGCCCAGCACGAGCGTGTGGCCCCACAGGTGGATCTCCCATCCCGGCATCACCCGGATCAGTCCCTCGGAGAAGCCGAGGTACCAGTCGGGCTGGGCGCCGGTGGTGACCAGGTCGGGCCGGTAGGGGCCGAAGGCCCACACGGGGTTGATCTGCGCGACGGCGCCGAGCACCGCCAGCACGCCGAAGACGAGGAAGAAGAAGCCGCCCGCCTTGGCCATGTACACCGGCAGGAACGGCATCCCGACCACCGACTTCTCCTGGCGTCCTGGCCCGGGGAACTGGGTGTGCTTGTGGTAGAAGACCAGGATCAGGTGCGCGGCGACCAGGCCCAGCATGATGCCGGGCAGCAGCAGGATGTGGATCGGGTACAGCCGGGCGATGAAGTCCTCCCCCGGGAACTCCCCGCCGAACAGGAAGAACGCCAGGTAGGTTCCGACGATCGGGACGGACAGGATCGCGCCGTGCGCGAAGCGCAGGCCGGTGCCGGAGAGCAGGTCGTCGGGCAGGGAGTAGCCGGTCAGTCCGGTGATGATGCCGAGCATCAGCAGGGTCCAGCCGAACAGCCAGTTCACCTCGCGCGGCTTGCGGAAGGCGCCGGTGAAGAACACCCGCATCATGTGCACGAACATGCCGGCGACGAAGACCACCGCCGCCCAGTGGTGGATCTGCCGGATCAGCAGCCCGCCGCGCACGTCGAAGCTGATGTCGAGCGCGGACTCGTAGGCACGGGTCATGAGGACGCCGTTGAGCGGGGTGTAGGTGCCGTTGTAGACGACCTCGGCGCTGCTCGGTTCGAAGAACAGGGTGAGGTAGACGCCGGTGAGGATCAGCACGAGGAAGCTGTAGAGGCTGACCTCGCCCAGCATGAAGGACCAGTGGTCCGGGAAGACCTTGCGCATGTTGGCCTTGGCCAGCGCGAACACGCCGAGCCGTCCGTCGGCCCACACCGCGGCCCGCTCGCCCCTGCCGGGGGTCCTCGCGCGGTCGGAACCCGCCGTCACACCCACTGATCGCGCGCCGTCGCCCATACGTCGTCGCCTCCCCGTCGGTCCTCCCAGCGTGACACGCGACCGCGGGCACGCCAACGGGTGGAACGCCCGGCTAGGCCGACCGGGGCGGGCAGCCGGCTCGCGGGGCGCGGCCGGGACGCGGCACCCGCACAGGCGACGGCGCCTGCCCGTTCGTCCGGTCGGGGACAGGGGGCAGGCGCCGTCTGTGTTCCGTACGCCGTTGTACGGGACGTTCTCGTGGGCCGGGTCAGACCGTCAGGGCACGGTCCGTCGGCCGGATCGGGGCCGGCAGGTCGCTGGCGCCGGTGAGGTAGCGGTCCACCCCGCGGGCCGCCGAGCGGCCCTCGGCGATGGCCCACACGATGAGGGACTGGCCGCGGCCCGCGTCACCGGCGACGAAGACGCCCGGGACGTTGGTCTGGAAGTCGGCGTCGCGGGCGATGTTGCCGCGCTCGTCGAGTTCCAGGCCGAGCTGCTCGACCAGGCCGTTCTCCCGGTCGGTGCCGGTGAAGCCCATCGCGAGGGTGACCAGCTGGGCCGGGATCTTGCGCTCGGTGCCCGGCTTCTGGGTGAGCTTGCCGTCGACGAACTCGACCTCGGTCATGTGCAGCCACTGCACGTTGCCGTCCTCGTCGCCCTCGAAGTGGGTGGTGGAGACGGAGTAGATCCGCTCGCCGCCCTCCTCGTGGGCCGAGGTGACCTTGTACAGCATCGGGAAGGTCGGCCAGGGCTGGGTGACCGGGTTCCGCTCGTCGTTCGGGCGGGGCATGATCTCCAGCTGCGTGACGGAGGCCGCGCCCTGGCGGTGGGCGGTGCCCACGCAGTCGGCGCCGGTGTCGCCGCCGCCGATGACCACGACGTGCTTGCCCTCGGCCGAGATCGGCGCGGTGACGTAGTCGCCCTCCTGGACCTTGTTGGCCAGCGGCAGGTACTCCATGGCCTGGTAGATGCCCTTGAGCTCGCGGCCCGGGACCGGCAGGTCGCGCGCCGTGGTGGCACCGACGGCCAGGACGATCGCGTCGTACCGCTTGCGCAGGTCCGTCGCCTTCAGGTCGCGGCCGATCTCGATGCCGGTGCGGAAGCGGGTGCCCTCCGCGCGCATCTGCTCGATACGACGGTTGATGTGCCGCTTCTCCATCTTGAACTCGGGGATGCCGTAGCGCAGGAGGCCTCCGATGCGGTCCGCGCGCTCGTAGACGGCGACGGTGTGACCGGCGCGGGTCAGCTGCTGTGCGGCGGCCAGGCCGGCCGGGCCGGAGCCGATGACGGCGACCGTCTTGCCGGACAGGCGCTCGGGGACCTGCGGGGCCACGTCCCCGGTCTCCCACGCCTTGTCGATGATGGAGACCTCGACGTTCTTGATGGTGACCGGCGGCTGGTTGATGCCGAGCACACACGCCGACTCGCACGGGGCGGGGCACAGGCGGCCGGTGAACTCCGGGAAGTTGTTCGTGGCGTGCAGCCGCTCGGAGGCGGCCGCCCAGTCCTCGCGGTAGGCGTAGTCGTTCCACTCGGGGATCAGGTTCCCGAGCGGACAGCCGTTGTGGCAGAACGGGATGCCGCAGTCCATGCAGCGGCTGGCCTGCTTGCTGATGATCGGCAGCAGGGAGCCGGGGACGTAGACCTCGTTCCAGTCCTTGACGCGCTCTTCGACGGGACGGGTCTTGGCGACCTCACGGCCGTGGTTCAGGAAGCCCTTCGGGTCAGCCATTGATCGCCGCCTCCATCATCTTCTCGTGGATCTCGGACTCGGGCAGACCGGCTCGCTCGGCGGCGTCCTTGGCGGCGAGCACTGCCTTGTACGTGCTGGGGATGATCTTGCTGAAGCGCTCGACGGCCGTGTCCCACTCCGCCAGGAGCTTCTCGGCGACCGTGGAGCCGGTCTCCTCCTGGTGGCGGCGGACCACGTCGTGCAACCACTGCTTGTCGGCGTCGTCGAGGGCCTCGATGGCGTCCAGGTTGCCGACGTTGACGTTGTCGCGGTCCAGGTCGATGACGTACGCGACGCCGCCCGACATGCCGGCCGCGAAGTTGCGGCCCGTCTCGCCGAGCACCACCGCGTGACCGCCGGTCATGTACTCGCAGCCGTGGTCGCCCACGCCCTCGGAGACGACCAGCGCGCCGGAGTTGCGGACGCAGAAGCGTTCGCCGACCTTGCCGCGCAGGAACATCTCGCCGCTGGTGGCGCCGTAGGCGAGGGTGTTGCCCGCGATGACGCTGTACTCGGCGAGGTGGTCGGCGGCCCGGTCCGGGCGGACGATGATCCGGCCGCCGGACAGGCCCTTGCCGACGTAGTCGTTGGCGTCGCCCTCCAGGCGCAGCGTCACACCGCGCGGGACGAAGGCGCCGAAGGACTGGCCGGCGGAGCCGGTGAAGGTGATGTCGATGGTGTCGTCGGGCAGGCCCGCGCCACCGAACTTCTTCGTCACCTCGTGGCCGAGCATGGTGCCGACGGTGCGGTTGATGTTGCGGATGGCGACCTGGGCGCGCACCGGCTGGGCCTCGGTCGCGTCGTTCGCGGCGAGCGCGTCCGCGGCCAGCCTGATCAGCTCGTTGTCCAGGGCCTTCTCCAGGCCGTGGTCCTGCGGGACGGCCGCGTGGCGGACCGCGCCCTCGGGCAGCTCGGGCACGTGGAACAGCGGCTGAAGGTCCAGGCCCTGCGCCTTCCAGTGGTTCACGGCACGCGTGACGTCGAGGACCTCGGCGTGGCCGACGGCCTCCTCGATGGAGCGGAAGCCCAGCTCGGCCAGCAGCTCGCGGACCTCCTCGGCGATGAACTGGAAGAAGTTCACCACGTACTCGGCCTTGCCGGAGAACCGGTCGCGCAGGGTCGGGTTCTGGGTGGCGATGCCGACCGGGCAGGTGTCCAGGTGGCAGACACGCATCATCACGCAGCCGGAGACGACCAGCGGCGCGGTGGCGAAACCGAACTCCTCGGCGCCGAGCAGCGCGGCGACGACCACGTCACGGCCGGTCTTGAGCTGGCCGTCGGTCTGCACGACGATCCGGTCGCGCAGGCCGTTGAGCAGCAGCGTCTGCTGGGTCTCGGCCAGGCCGAGCTCCCAGGGGCCGCCGGCGTGCTTGAGCGAGGTCAGCGGGGACGCGCCCGTGCCGCCGTCGTGACCCGAGATGAGCACGACGTCCGCGTGGGCCTTGGACACACCCGCGGCGACCGTGCCGACGCCGACCTCGGAGACCAGCTTGACGTGAATCCGCGCCTGCGGGTTCGCGTTCTTCAGGTCGTGGATCAGCTGGGCCAGGTCCTCGATGGAGTAGATGTCGTGGTGCGGCGGCGGCGAAATGAGGCCCACGCCCGGCGTGGAGTGACGGGTCTTGGCCACCCACGGGTACACCTTGTGGCCGGGCAGCTGGCCGCCCTCGCCGGGCTTGGCGCCCTGGGCCATCTTGATCTGGATGTCGTCGGAGTTGACCAGGTACTCGGAGGTCACGCCGAAGCGGCCCGACGCCACCTGCTTGATGGCCGACCGGCGCGCCGGGTCGTACAGACGCTCCGGGTCCTCGCCGCCCTCACCGGTGTTGGACTTGCCGCCCAGCTGGTTCATGGCGATGGCGAGGGTCTCGTGCGCCTCCTGGGAGATGGAGCCGTACGACATGGCGCCCGTGGAGAACCGCTTGACGATCTCGGAGGCCGGCTCGACCTCCTCGACCGGGATCGGCTTGCGGTCGGACTTGAAGCCGAACAGGCCGCGCAGCGTCATCAGGCGCTCGGACTGCTCGTTCACGCGCTCGGTGTACTTCTTGAAGATGTCGTAGCGGCCGGTGCGCGTGGAGTGCTGGAGGCGGAAGACCGTCTCCGGGTCGAACAGGTGCGGCTCGCCCTCGCGGCGCCACTGGTACTCGCCGCCGATCTCCAGCGCACGGTGCGCCGGGGCGATGCCGGAGGCCGGGTAGGCCTTGGCGTGGCGGGCGGCGACCTCCTTGGCGATGACGTCGATGCCGACGCCGCCGATCTTGGTGGCGGTGCCGCTGAAGTACTTGTTGACGAACTCCTCGTCGAGACCGACGGCCTCGAAGACCTGCGCGCCGCGGTAGGAGGCGACCGTGGAGATGCCCATCTTGGACATGACCTTCAGTACGCCCTTGCCGAGGGCGTAGATCAGGTTGCGGATGGCCTTCTCCGGCTCGACACCGGGCAGGAAGGTGCCCGCGCGGACCAGGTCCTCGACGGACTCCATCGCCAGGTACGGGTTGACGGCGGCGGCGCCGTAGCCGATGAGCAGGGCGACGTGGTGGACCTCGCGGACGTCGCCGGCCTCGACCAGCAGGCCCACCTGGGTGCGCTGCTTGGTGCGGATGAGGTGGTGGTGGACGGCCGCGGTGAGCAGCAGCGACGGGATCGGGGCGTGCTCGGCGTCCGAGTGGCGGTCCGACAGGACGATCAGGCGGGCGCCGTTGTCTATGGCGGCGTCGGCCTCGGCGCAGATCTCCTCGATCCGCGCGGCCAGCGCCTCGCCGCCGCCGTGCACCCGGTACAGGCCGGACAGCGTCGCGGCCTTGAAGCCCGGCATGTCGCCGTCGGCGTTGATGTGGATGAGCTTGGCCAGCTCGTCGTTGTCGATCACCGGGAAGGGCAGGGTGACGCTGCGGCACGACGCGGCGGTCGGCTCCAGCAGGTTGCCCTCGGGGCCCAGCGACGAGCGCAGGGAGGTGACCAGCTCTTCCCGGATGGCGTCCAGCGGCGGGTTGGTGACCTGCGCGAACAGCTGGGTGAAGTAGTCGAAGAGCAGGCGCGGGCGCTCGCTCAGCGCGGCGATCGGCGAGTCGGTGCCCATCGAGCCGATCGGCTCGGCGCCGGTCTTGGCCATCGGCGCGAGGATGACGCGCAGCTCCTCCTCGGTGTAGCCGAAGGTCTGCTGGCGGCGGGTGACCGAGGCGTGCGTGTGCACGATGTGCTCGCGCTCGGGCAGGTCGGACAGCTCGATCTCGCCGGCCTCCAGCCACTCCGCGTACGGGTGCTCGGCGGCGAGGGCGCCCTTGATCTCGTCGTCCTCGATGATGCGGTGCTCGGCGGTGTCCACGAGGAACATGCGGCCGGGCTGCAGGCGGCCCTTGCGGACGACCTTGGCCGGGTCGATGTCCAGGACGCCGACCTCGGAGCCGAGCACGACCAGGCCGTCGTCGGTGACCCAGTAGCGGCCGGGGCGCAGGCCGTTGCGGTCGAGCACCGCGCCGACCTGGGTGCCGTCGGTGAAGCAGACGCAGGCGGGGCCGTCCCAGGGCTCCATCATCGTGGAGTGGTACTGGTAGAAGGCGCGCCGGGCCGGGTCCATGGAGTCGTGGTTCTCCCACGCCTCCGGGATCATCATCAGCACGGAGTGCGGCAGGGAACGGCCGCCCAGGTGCAGCAGCTCCAGCACCTCGTCGAAGGAGGCCGAGTCGGAGGCCTCCGGCGTACAGACGGGGAAGATCCGCTCCAGATCCTTGTCGCCGAACAGGTCGGAGACCAGCTGGGACTCGCGGGCGCGCATCCAGTTGCGGTTGCCCTTGACCGTGTTGATCTCGCCGTTGTGCGCGACGAAGCGGTAGGGGTGCGCCAGCGGCCACGACGGGAAGGTGTTCGTGGAGAACCGGGAGTGCACGAGCGCGATCGCGGAGGCGAACCGGCGGTCGGACAGGTCCGGGAAGAACGGCTCCAGCTGGCCGGTGGTCAGCATGCCCTTGTAGACGATGGTCCGCGCGGACAGCGAAGGGAAGTAGACCCCGGCCTCGCGCTCGGCGCGCTTGCGCAGCACGAACGCCTTGCGGTCGAGGTCGATGCCCGTGCTGACGCCGTCGCTGACGAAGATCTGGCGGAAGGCGGGCATGGTCGACCGGGCGGTGGCACCGAGCAGCTCGGGCGCGACCGGCACCTCGCGCCAGCCGAGGACGGTCAGGCCCTCGTCGGCGGCGATGCCCTCGATCTGCGCGACCGCGTCGGCGGCGGAGTCCTCCGGCAGGAAGGCGATGCCGACCGCGTAGGCCCCGGCCTCGGGCAGTTCGAATCCGGCCACCTCGCGGAAGAAGGCGTCCGGCACCTGCGCCAGCAGACCCGCACCGTCGCCGGAGTCCGGCTCGGAGCCGGTGGCGCCGCGGTGCTCCAGGTTGCGCAGGACGGTGAGTGCCTGTTCGACCAGAGTGTGGGACGCCTCGCCGGTGAGGGTGGCGACGAAGCCGACGCCGCAGGCGTCGTGCTCGTTGCGGGGGTCGTACATACCCTGCGCAGCAGGGCGAGCATCCATGAACGACCAGTTCTGGCCATTCGCGGAGTGCTGGGACGGCTGGCGCGGCGTACGCATCGGCTCTCCCGTCGTCGTCATGTGGCATATGCAGATTGCCGAGGGACGACGTTGGCCCTCTGCGTGATCGCAAAATTTCGTGCAGGTTACATGATGGAGCGGTTCTCGGGAACCGGGATAACCCGTTCCACCATGCGGACGCCGTGGGGGTGCACGGCGGAGCTGCCGCCGCGTGGCGGCCGAAGTATGCGGGGGCCGGCGCGGACAGATCCATGTCCGGCGGCCCGGAGGAGCGGGGGGAGCGTCCTCGCCCACCCCGCGGGTGCGCGGCAGGCCTCATTGCCCACAGCGCTTACGGCTCATGCCCGGTGGTCACCCGGTCGAAACCAGCGAGTAACGGCTACTTATGCGGCCCAACGCATAAGTGCGAGCCGAGCTATCCTACGGCCGTTCCGAACAGGCTGCCCAGGGCGTACGTCACACCGGCCGCCGCACCGCCCAGGGCGAGCTGCCGCAGCCCGCTGAACCACCAGGTCCGCGCCGTCACCTTGGCCACCACCGCGCCGCACAGGAACAGCCCGAGCAGCGCCAGCAGCACGGCCGGCCACAGGCTGCCCGCCCCCAGCAGGTACGGCAGTACGGGGATCAGGGCGCCCAGCGCGAAAGAGGCGAAGCTCGACACCGCGGCGACGGTCGGCGAGGGCAGGTCGCCCGGGTCGATGCCCAGCTCCTCGCGGGCGTGGATCTCCAGGGCCTGCTCGGGATCCCTGGACAGCTGCCGGGCCACCTCGCGGGCCAGCTCGGGCTCGACCCCGCGCGCCTGGTACAGCGCGGCGAGCTCGGCTTCCTCGTCCGCCGGGTGCTTGCGCAGCTCGCGCCGCTCGACGTCCAGTTCCGCCTCGACGAGCTCGCGCTGGGAGGCAACGGAGGTGTACTCGCCGGCGGCCATGGAGAAGGCGCCGGCGGCAAGGCCGGCGAGGCCGCTGAGGACGACGGTGTGGTGGCTGACCGAGCCGCCGGCGACGCCGGTCATCAGCGCCAGGTTGGAGACCAGGCCGTCCATCGCGCCGAAGACGGCGGGGCGCAGCCAGCCGCCGTTGACGTCCCGGTGGGTGTGGTTGTCGCGGTGGGCCTCGTGCAGCGCCGCCTCGGTCTCGATGATGGCCATCCGGATCCCCCAGAGTAGCTAAGCCAAAGCTAACTTTGGACACGTTCTATTCTTCGACAACGAAGAATGTACGCCACGCCATTCCTGCCCGCCAGCAAGGAAAGGCTCCGCTAACCTGCGGTTTTGTGCCCCACACGCACCGAGGGCGCCCGGAAACCCGGGCGCCCTCGGTGTCGTACGACCGTCGGTCAGCTCTTCTTCGCCGACTCGGCCTCGTCCTTCACGTCTGCCTCGTCCGCTGCCTCGGCCACGGACGCCGCGTCGGCCTTCTTCCGGTCCTCGCCGTCCGTCTCGGCCGCCTCCTCGGATGCTCCGTCGGAGGCGCCCGGCTCCACCACCTCTTCCCGGCCCGGCCGCTTCTTCGCGGACAGCACCAGGTAGACCACGGCGAGCAGGAACACCAGCATCGCGGTCCAGTTGTTCAGCCGCAGGCCGAGGATGTGGTGGGCGTCGTCGACGCGCATGTACTCGATCCAGAAGCGGCCCACGCAGTACGCGGCGACGTACAGCGCGAACGCCCGGCCATGCCCCAGCCGGAAGCGGCGGTCGGCCCAGATGACCAGCAGGGCGACGCCGACGCACCACAGCGACTCGTACAGGAACGTCGGGTGGTAGAGGCCCGGGACCCGCCCGTCCGCCGAGGAGGTGATCTTCAGGGCCCAGGGCAGGTCGGTGGGCCGCCCGTACAGCTCCTGGTTGAACCAGTTGCCCCAGCGCCCGATCGCCTGCGCTAGGGCGATGCCCGGCGCGACGGCGTCGGCGTACGCGGGCAATGGGATGCCCCGGCGCCGGCAGCCGATCCACGCGCCCAGCGCGCCGAGCGCGATCGCACCCCAGATGCCGAGCCCGCCCTCCCAGATCTTGAAGGCGTCCACCCAGTCCCGGCCCTCGCTGAAGTACAGCTCGTAGTCCGTGATCACGTGGTAGAGCCGGCCGCCGACGAGGCCGAAGGGCACCGCCCAGACCGCGATGTCGGCCACCGTGCCGGCCCGCCCGCCCCGGGCGATCCAGCGCTTGTTGCCGAGCCAGACGGCAACGAAGACACCGATGATGATGCAGAACGCGTAGCCGCGCAGCGGAATGGGGCCGAGGTGGATCACCCCGCGCGACGGGCTGGGAATGTAGGCAAGTTCCATGGCAAGGTCGACGCTACCGTGCCGGACCGCGCGCACGGCAGGCAGCCCGGCAACGGCTCCGTAACGGGCGGGTGAGAGCGCCCTTACCCCTGGGCCGCCTCCTGCACCATCCGCTTCAGCTTGGCCGGGGTCATGGTGCGGTCCTGGTAGATGTTCTTCCCGTCGAACAGCACGGTCGGTGTGCCGGAGAAGCCGCCCTTGCCGAAGGCCGCGTGGGACTTGTCGACCCAGCTGTCGTGCGTGCCGTTCTTGACGCACCTGCGGAAGGCGGGGGTGTCGAGGCCGTCGACCTTACCGGCCAGCTCAAGGAGCTTGTCGTTCTTGGCGTAGGCGTCGTCGACTTCCTGGGGCTGGTTGTCGAACAGCACGTCGTGGTACGCGGCGAACTTCCCGGCGTCCTGGGCGCAGGCCGCGGCGTTGGCGGCCGTGCGGGAGCCGGTGCCGCCCAGGTTGCCGTCGATCAGCCGGACCAGGTGGTACTCCACCTTCAGCTGCCCGGCGTCGGTCAGCTCGTGGATGACCGGGCGGTAGGCCTGCTCGAAGGCCTTGCAGGCGGGGCAGCGGAAGTCCTCCCACACCGTGAGGGTGGCCGGGGCGCTCTCCTTGCCGACCGGGATGGCCAGGGCGTCCTTGCCCCGCGCCCCGGACGGCGCGGAGACCGGTCCCGCCACCTCGCTGTCGTCCTTGTCGGCGTTGGCGGCGACGACGCCGATCACCGCCGCGAGACCCAGGACGGCGACGACGGACGCGCCCACGACCAGCGCGCGCCGGCGCTTGTCCGCGGCCTCCTGCTTCTCACGCTCGACCGCCAGCCGCTCCCGGGCCGTGCGCTTTCCCTCACGGTTCTTCTCGCTCACACCCCGGAAACGAACCGGGGAGGCGCAGCGCGCCTCCCCGGCCTCAGGTCCACCCGTACGAGGGACCCGTATGACGACCCTGCGGTTACGCCTGCCGGCGTACGCCCTGGGCGAGGTCGGCGGCGAGCGCGCGGACCCCCTCGATGCCGGCCGCGTAGTCCGGGGCGTCCAGCATCCGCTTGACGAACGCGGAGCCGACGATCACGCCGTCGGCGAAGCCGGCCACCTCGGCGGCCTGGGTGGCGTCGGAGACGCCCAGGCCGACGCACACCGGCAGGTCCGTGCCCGTGGCGCGGGTGCGGGCCACCAGGTCCTGGGCCTGCGAGCTGACCGTCGCGCGGGTGCCGGTGACGCCCATGAGGGAGGCGGCGTAGACGAAGCCGCTGCCCGCCGCGGTGATCTGGGCGAGCCGGGCATCCTTGCTGCTGGGGGCGACGACGAAGACGGTGGCGAGCTGGTGCTTCTCGGCGTGCTCCCGCCACAGCGCCGACTCCTGCACCGGCAGGTCGGGCAGGATGCACCCGGCGCCGCCCGCCTCGGCGAGTTCCGCGGTGAACCGCTCGACGCCGTAGCGGTCGATGGGGTTCCAGTACGTCATGACGAGGACCGGCTTCCCGGTGGCCTGGTGGGCCTCCCGGACCGTGCGCATGACGTCGGCGATCCGCACCCCGCCGCGCAGGGCGATGTCGTCGGCGGTCTGGATGACGGGGCCGTCGAGGACGGGGTCGCTGTGCGGCAGGCCGACCTCGACGATGTCGGCGCCGCCGTCGAGGACGGCCTTGATCGCCTCGATGCCGCCGTCCACGGTCGGGAACCCGGCCGGGAGGTAGGCGATGAGCGCCGCGCGGCCCTCGGACTTCGCCGTGGCGAGGGTGTCCGTCAACAGCTGGATGGTGCCGCTCACTTGGCGTCCCCCTCGATCTCGGCGGTGCCGGAGGCGTCCTCGGCGACCTCGGCGTCGGTGTCGTACAGGCCGAAGTACCGGGCCGCGGTGTCCATGTCCTTGTCGCCGCGGCCGGAGAGGTTGACCACGATCAGCCCGTCCTCGCCGAGCTCCCGGCCGACCTCCAGGGCGCCGGCCAGCGCGTGGGCGCTCTCGATGGCCGGGATGATGCCCTCGGTCCGCGACAGCAGGCGCAGGGCCTGCATGGCCGCGTCGTCGGTGATGGCGCGGTACTCGCCGCGGCCGGAGTCCTTGAGGTAGGAGTGCTCCGGGCCGATGCCCGGGTAGTCCAGGCCGGCCGAGATGGAGTACGGCTCGGTGATCTGGCCCTCCTCGTCCTGGAGGACGTAGGAGCGTGAGCCGTGCAGGATGCCGGGCTCGCCCGCGGTCAGGGTCGCCGCGTGCTCGCCGGTGTCGATGCCGTGCCCGGCGGGTTCGCAGCCGATGAGGCGGACGGACTCGTCGGGGATGAAGGCGTGGAAGAGGCCGATGGCGTTGGAGCCGCCGCCGACGCAGGCGACGGCCGCGTCGGGCAGGCGCCCGGCGCGCTCCAGGAGCTGGCGGCGGGCCTCGACGCCGATGACCCGGTGGAAGTCGCGGACCATGGCCGGGAAGGGGTGGGGTCCGGCGACGGTGCCGAAGAGGTAGTGGGTGTGGTCGACGTTGGCGACCCAGTCGCGGAAGGCCTCGTTGATGGCGTCCTTCAGCGTGCGGCTGCCGGACTTCACGGCGATGACCTCGGCGCCCAGCATGCGCATCCGGGCCACGTTGAGCGCCTGGCGCTGGGTGTCGATCTCGCCCATGTAGATGGTGCAGTCGAGGCCGAACAGGGCGCAGGCGGTGGCGGTGGCCACGCCGTGCTGGCCGGCGCCGGTCTCGGCGATGACGCGGGTCTTGCCCATGCGCTTGGTGAGCAGGGCCTGGCCGAGCACGTTGTTGATCTTGTGGGAGCCGGTGTGGTTGAGGTCCTCGCGCTTGAGGAAGACGCGGGCGCCTCCGGCGTGTTCGGCGAACCTCGGCACCTCGGTGAGGGCGCTGGGGCGGCCGGTGTAGTGGACCAGCAGGTCGTCGAGCTCGCGGGCGAACTCGGGGTCGTTCTTGGCCTTGTCGTAGGCGACGGCGACCTCGTCGACGGCGGCGACGAGGGCCTCCGGGATGAACTTGCCGCCGAACGCGCCGAAGTAGCCCTCGGCGCTGGGGAGGTGACCCTCCGGGTCGGGGATGAAGAACTGGCTGGGCATGCGGAAACCTCACGGTGAGTGTGTGGACACTGTTCGCCGTGGGGGCGGGGCCGGCCGGCCTCAGGTCATCTGTGGCTGTGCGCGCTCACGCGGCACAGCCGCGTGGTGTCGACGCCCCGCGCCCCTGAGGGACGCGCTGCCATCGACGGCCGTTCACCTGCCCGGGTTCGTCACCGATGACGTACCTCACTCGGCGCCCGTGCACCCGGCGGGCCGGGGCACGGCAGCCCCGGGGCCGGCAGCCGCGCGCGAGGCGGGCGTACGGGTCCCTGGTCGGCAGGGCGATCGTGAGGGTCATCGGGGCCAGCTTATCGGGTGATCAGCCCCGGCCGTGCCGCAGAGCGGGATGGGCGCCGGCCGCCACCAGGTCGGAGACCGCCGTCCTGGGGTCCTTGCCGGTGACCAGCGACTCGCCGACCAGGACCGCGTCGGCGCCGGCGTTGGCGTACGCGATGAGGTCGTGCGGGCCGCGGATGCCGGACTCGGCGATCTTGACGATGCCGTCGGGGATCTCGGGGGCGACCCGCTCGAACGTGGAGCGGTCGACCTCCAGGGTCTTGAGATTGCGCGCGTTGACGCCGATGACCTTGGCGCCCGCGTCCACCGCCCGCTCCACCTCGTCCTCGTCGTGGACCTCGACGAGCGGGGTGAGCCCGATGGACACCGCGCGCTCGATCAGCGACTCCAGGGCCGGCTGGTCGAGGGCGGCAACGATCAGCAGCGCCAGGTCGGCGCCGTACGCGCGGGCCTCCCACAGCTGGTACGAGGTGACGATGAAGTCCTTGCGCAGCACGGGGATGTCCACCCGCGCGCGGACCGCCTCCAGGTCGGCCAGCGAGCCGCCGAAGCGGCGCTGTTCGGTGAGGACGGAGATGACGGCGGCGCCGCCCGCCTCGTAGTCGGCGGCGAGCCCGGCCGGGTCGGCGATCGCAGCCAGCGCGCCCTTGGACGGGCTGGAGCGCTTGACCTCGCAGATGACCTTGACGCCGTCGCCCTTGAGCGCGGCGATGCCGTCCTTGGCCGCCGGAGCCTTGGCCGCGCGCTCCTTGAGCTCGTCGAGGCTGACGCGCGCCTGCCGCTCCGCGAGGTCGGCACGGACTCCGTCGATGATCTCGTCGAGCACACTCACGCGAGCGGCCCCCTTCCAGACGGTTGGCTGTCGAAGCGGTCGGTTCCGTCGCCGGTCCGCCTCCTCGGGCGAACACCAGGCGGGATCCGATGGTCCCTGCGATGGTATCCGGAGCGGGGCGCGGGCCTCGCATCCGGTGCGCGCCGGTCCCACTACCTGGACGTCCGCCGTTCGATCAAGGATGCAGCCAGCCACCGAACGGCAGGTTCCGGACGACCGTGAAGACCAGGACCAGCGCGCCCACGCTCCACAGGTGCGCCGGCCGCGGCTCGATCCGCAGCGGCCGGCCACGCACCGCGTGGACCACCCATACGGCCCACAGCACGGCGCAACCCAGATAGCCGAGGACCGCCGCGGCGTTGTCGTGGAGCGCCGCCAGGAGGTCCCCGTGGACGACGGCGTGCGCGCTGCGCAGTCCGCCGCAGCCCGGGCAGTACAGGCCGGTGAGGCGCAGCAGCGGGCAGGCGGGGTAGTGGCCGGGCTCGTTGGGGTCCACCGCCCCCACGTACGCGAAGGCTCCGGCGACGGCCGCGAGCACGGCGGCGGGGGCGGCCAGGCGGCGCGGCAGGCTCCGTGTCGCGCCGGGGTGGTGGGTGTTCACGACAGGCATTGTGCCCGGCACGCGCGTGAGGGGCGGGTGCGGCACCGGTGTGCCGTCCGCCCCTCGACGAGGTCGTCCGCGGGTTTCCGCCGCGGGGATCAGCTCTCCGCGCGCGCCGGCTCGAGGTCCTCGGTCTTCTTGTGGACCGGGTGGAGGTCCTTCGGCTGCCCGAGGCCCATGGCCTTCATGATGCCGCCGACGACAGCGCCGAGGAGCGTGAGCCCCATGCCGGCCCAGAAGCCCACCGGCTGGTTCATCACCATGAAGGCGCCCGCGACGCAGAAACCGATGAAGGCGATGATGACACCGGTCCAGGCGGCCGGGGTGTGACCGTGGCTGCTGCCCGCCATTGCTTGCTCCTCGTTGCTGTGTGCGTGTCTGAGCAGGACGCTCGGGGTCATTGTCCCGCACGCGCGCGTGTGCCGTGAGCGGGGGTGGGCCCGGCGCGCGAACGGGCCGGCGGGGATGACGGCAACGGGCCGCAGGGGAGGCTTACGCCCCGGTGGGGTCCTCGCCCCGGTCCAGCGCCTTCCACAGTTCCTCCGGCCGGTCGGGGTCCACGGCGGGGGCGCGGCGGCGGGGCCTGGGGGCCGTGCCGCGTTCGTAGCGGCCGGACATGGCGGGCCACAGCCGGCCGTAGCGCAGGGCGAGCAGGCCGGCCAGCAGGATCAGGGCACCGCCCACGGCGGCGACGTACGGCCAGGCGGTGTGGGTGAGGGCGTCCACGGCGGCGGAGGTGTCGCCGGAGGCCTGCGCGGCCTTCTCGTCGAGCGCGGAGCTGTCGGAGGCGCCGAGCAGGGCCGCGATGACGGTGCCCGCGCCGGACAGGGCGAGCAGCGCGGCGACCACGAGGCGTCCGGCGCGGCGGACGGCGAAGACGGCGACGAGCGCGGCGAGGCCGACGATCGCCAGGGCCGCGGGCACGCCCGTGACGTCGCTGCCCTTGGCGGTCAGGGGGAAGGCGCCGCCGGCCACCGTCGCGGTGCCCTGCGACCAGCGCTGCCGGGTGGCGAGCAGCGCCACGGCCGCGCCCAGCGCGCCGCACAGCAGCGCGACGGCGAGGCTCAGACGGCTGGCCCGGGCGGAGCCGGACGGGGAACGGGGGTCAGGTGCGGCAGTCACGTACTCCACTATCGCCCGGGCCCCGGGCGATTCCTCACCCGGGGCGGCGTGAGAAGCGTCCTACCGTGCCGGGGAGGCGCCCTGCTGCCCCAGCCGGTTCGCGGTGTGCACGGCCCGCAGCACCGCCGCCGCCTTGTTGCGGCACTCGGTGTCCTCGGCGACCGGGTCGGAGTCGGCGACGATGCCGGCGCCGGCCTGGACGTACGCGGTGCCCTCCCGCAGCAGGGCCGTACGGATGGCGATGGCGGTGTCGGAGTCGCCGGCGAAGTCGAGATAGCCGACGCAGCCGCCGTACAGCCCGCGCCGGGACGGCTCGAGTTCGTCGATGATCTGCATGGCGCGGGGCTTGGGGGCGCCGGAGAGGGTGCCGGCCGGGAAGCAGGCCGTGAGCACGTCGAACGCCGTACGGCCCGCCGCGACCCGGCCCGTCACCGTGGAGACGATGTGCATCACGTGCGAGTACCGCTCGATGGACATGAAGTCGACGACCTCGACCGAGCCCGGCTCGCAGACCCGCCCCAGGTCGTTGCGGCCCAGGTCGACGAGCATGAGGTGCTCGGCGCGCTCCTTGGGGTCGGCGAGGAGTTCCTCGGCGAGGGCCTGGTCCTCCTGCGGGGTGGCGCCGCGCCACCGGGTGCCGGCGATGGGGTGGACCATGGCCTGCCCGTCCTCGACCTTGACCAGGGCCTCGGGAGAGGAGCCGACGACGTCGAAGCCGTCGAAGCGGAACAGGTACATGTACGGGGAGGGGTTGGTGGCCCGCAGCACCCGGTAGACGTCCAGCGCGCTCGCCGTGCACGGTGTCTCGAACCGCTGGGAGGGGACGACCTGGAAGGCCTCGCCGGCCCGGATGCGCTCCTTGATGTCCTCGACGGCCGCCTGGAAGTCGGGGCCGCCCCACAGTGCGGTGTACTCGGGCAGTTCCGAGGGCGGCAGCACGGCCGGCGGCTGGGCGAGCGCGCGGGACAGGTCGGCCTCCATGGCGTCGAGGCGGGCGACCGCGTCCGCGTAGGCCTCGTCGACGCCGGTGTCGAGGTCGTTGTGGTTGATCGCGTTGGCGATCAGCAGGACCGAGCCCTCCCAGTGGTCCATGACGGCCAGGTCGCTGGTCAGCAGCATGGTGAGCTCGGGAAGCCCGAGGTCGTCCCGCTCCCCCGGCCCGATCTTCTCCAGGCGGCGCACGATGTCGTAGCCGAGGTAGCCGACCATGCCGCCGGTGAAGGGCGGCAGGCCCAGGTCGTGGGCGAGGTCGCGGGGGGTGTGCAGGGCCTGGAGGGTGGCGCGCAGCACGGCGAGCGGGTCGCCGTCGACCGGGACACCGACGGGCGGGGAGCCCACCCAGTGGGCCCGGCCGTCGCGCTCGGTCAGCGTGGCGGCGCTGCGCACGCCGACGAACGAGTACCGGGACCAGGAGCGTCCGTTCTCGGCGGATTCCAGCAGGAAGGTGCCGGGGCGCTCGGCGGCGAGCTTGCGGTAGAGCGCGACGGGGGTGTCGCCGTCGGCGAGGAGCTTGCGGGTGACCGGGATGACCCGCCGGTCGCCGGCGAGCTTGCGGAACGTCTCGAGGTCCATGCGGCGACCTTACTGATCCGCGGCGGGGGCGCCGGAGTCAGCGGTGTCCTTCAGCAGCACGTCGGTGTCGAAACAGGTGCGCGCTCCGGTGTGGCAGGCGGCGCCGACCTGGTCGACCTTCACCAGCACGGTGTCGGCGTCGCAGTCCAGGGCGACGGACTTGACCCACTGGACGTGCCCCGAGGTGTCGCCCTTCACCCAGTACTCCTGGCGGCTGCGCGACCAGTAGGTGCAGCGGCCGGTGGTCAGGGTGCGGTGCAGCGCCTCGTCGTCCATCCAGCCGAGCATCAGCACCTCTCCGGTGTCGTACTGCTGGGCGATGGCGGGCAGGAGGCCGTCGGCGCTGCGCTTGAGGCGCGCGGCGATCTCCGGGTCGAGGCGGCCGGGCCGCGGGGAGGACGTGCTGGTCATGCCGACCATTGTGCCGCGCGCCACGGACCGGGCCGGTGCGGTGTCCACTGTCCGGACCGGATACGCGGTCGTAGGCTGACTCCATGTCGACCCATGCCAAGCGTGAACGACTCCTCCTCGCCGACCTGTTGGAGACCGCCGGTCCGGACGCGCCCACCCTGTGCGAGGGCTGGACGACCCGGGACCTGGCCGCGCACGTGGTGGTGCGCGAGCGCCGCCCCGACGCCGCCGGCGGCATCCTGATCAAGCAGCTCGCGCCGCGCCTGGAGAAGGTGATGGCGGAGTACACCGCGAAGCCGTACGAGGAGCTGATCCAGCTGATCCGTACCGGCCCGCCGCGTTTCTCGCCCTTCTCGTTCAAGCCGGTCGACGAGTTGTCGAACATCGTCGAGTACTACGTCCACACGGAGGACATCCGGCGTGCCCAGCCCGACTGGGCTCCGCGCGAGCTGGACTCGGTGTTCCAGGACGCCCTGTGGTCCCGTCTGGAGCGCAGCGCCCGCCTGATGGGCCGGGGCGCCCCGACCGGTCTGGTGCTGCGCCGCCCGAACGGGCAGACGGCGGTCGCCCAGCGCGGCACCCCGGTGGTGACGGTCACCGGCGAGCCGTCCGAGCTGGTGCTGTTCCTGTACGGCCGGCAGAGCGCGGCGAAGGTCGACCTGGAGGGCGACAAGGACGCGATCGCGAAGCTGCACGAGACCAAGCAGCTCGGTATCTGACCCCGGGGTTCAGCGAGGGAGACCGGCCTGGGCGGCCGGTTCCGGCGCCCAGGGTGACAGCGCGGCAGACCGCCGGGATTCGGCGCCCCGGGTGGGAACGGGCGCAGGCCGCGACGATCCGGCGCCCGGAACGCCAGCGCGGCGCAAGCCGCGCAAGACCCGGCCCCGGGGCGGCAGCACGGCGCAGGCCGCTCAAGACCCGGCCCCCGGAACGGCAGCACGGCGCAAGCCGCGAGGCACGGGCCAGTGCCCGGCCAAGCGCGCCGCACAGGGGCCAGGCCCCGCACCAGAGGTGCGGTGGGCAGCAGGCCGGCTCAAGATCAGCCGGGCAGCTCGGCGCGGTGCACCGGAGCCGCGCACAGCGCGACCAGCGCACCCACCACGCACAGCACGGCGCAAGCCGCGCAAGACCCGGCCCCGGGGCGGCAGCACGGCGCAGGCCGCTGAAGACCCGGCCCCCGGAACGGCAGCACGGCGCAGGCCGCTCAAGACCCGGCGCCCGGAACGGCAGCACGGCGCAAGCCGCGAGGCACGGGCCAGTGCCCGGCCAAGCGCGCCGCACGGGGCCAGGCCCCGCACCGGAGGTGCGGTGGGCAGCCGGTCGGCTCATGGTCAGCCGGGCAGCTCGGCGCGGCGGACCCGAGCCGCGCACAGCGCGACCAGCGCACCCACCGCGGACAGCGCGGCGCAGGCCGCGAAGACCGGGCCGGTGCCCCACCGGCCGGCCGCCCAGCCGACCAGCGGAAAGGTGAGCGGGGCGACGCCGAAGCCGACCAGGGTGGAGACCGCCGTGACGCGGCCGGCGAAGGCGGGGCCCGCCTGGGCCAGCGTCAGGGCCCCGCTCAGCGCTCCGCCCAGGCCGCACAGGAGCCCGACGATGAGGGCCACGCAGGTCGCCGCGGCCACGGACCCAGCCTGGGCGAGCCCGGCGATGGCCACGCTGCCGCCGAGTTCCGCCAGCGCCAAGACCAGCCCGGCCCGGGGCACCCGCCCGCGCAGGGTCAGCAGCAGCGAGGCGGCTCCTGCCCCGGTGCCGAACCCGGCGAGCACCCAGCCCATACCGGACGAACCCCAGCCGCGCTCCTGGGACAGCAGGGTCAGCCCCAGGTTCATCGGGCCGACGAAGCCCAGGTCGGCGAGGGCCACGGCGAGCATCAGCGGGCGCAGCACCGGATCGTGGGCCAGGTGGCGCAAGCCGTCCTTCAGCTCGCCCAGGACGGCCCTGCGCGGCTGCCGCTCGTCCGGCGGCAGCGGCCCGACCCGTACGGCCCACAGCACCGGCAGCGACACCCCGATCAGCAGCGCGGCGAGCCCGAAGGCCCCGGCCGTTCCGCCGAAGGCGATCCCGAGACCCCCGAGCGGCCCGCCGAGGACGGTGGCGAGCCGGGTCGCGAGTCCTCGCATGCCCTGGACCCGGGCGAGCTGGTCCCGGCCGGTGATGCGGGCGGGCAACGCCCCCGCGGCCGGCAGGAACACCGCGTCGACGACCCCGAAGAGCACCGCCACCGCCCCCAGCGCCCACAGCCCGGGGCGCGTCGCGAGCAGCAGCCCGGCCGCGGTGACGACGAGCAGGCAGCGCACCGCACTGCTGCCGAGCACCACCCGGCGCGGCCCGTACCGGTCGGCGACCACGCCCCCGCCCAGCATCAGCAGGGCCCGGGGCACGGCACCGACGGCCGTCACCAGTCCGGCCTGCGCGGGCGTCCCGGCCTGGACGGCCGCCCACGACAGGGCGATGTAGTAGACGCTGTCCCCGATCGCGGACGAGGTGTAGGCGCTGAGCCAGCGCAGGACGCCGGGGTCCCGGTGTGCGGGTCTCGCCGCGTCGGACACCACCGGCATGTCAGTCGTGACCACGACAATCCCCCTCAGGTGCGGAACGGAAAGGCGGCCGTGTGCAGCGCGACGTTCTCCCGCCCCGCGGTGTCCCCGGCCGCCTCGGCGGCCCGGGCCCTCTCCTGGTACCTCCGCGCCAGGGCCCGCAACTCCGCGGTGAGCTCGGCGAGTTCACCCGCCGTCAGGCGCAGCACCGTCTCGGAGGACTCGGCCGCGGCGTTCCACTCGGGACCCCAGTGGGCCCGCTCGTCGAGGTACCGGCGGTACAGGTCGGCGCGCTGCTCGAAGAAGAGCCTGCTCGCCGCGGCGTGCGCGGCGGCCTTCTCCGGGGCGTCGCGAAAGTCCTCGTCGTGGATGCTCACCCCGTCCGAGGCCGGCTGCCACCAGCGCTCCCGCCCGTCCGCGCTGCGCGGCTCGGCCTGCTCGATCAGCCCGTGTTCGGCGAGCTTGCGCAGGTGGTAGCTGACCAGCGACACGGCCTCGTCGACCTGCTCCGCGAGCTGGGAGGCGGTGGCGACCTGGGCCATCAGCAGTCCGCGGTACAGCCTCGACCTCAGGGGGTGGGCGAGCGCCTTTAGCGTGCCCAGGTCGGTGATCCGGCGGTCTCTCTCCTTGCCTTCCATGCCACCGACGCTAGATGCGAAAGAAAACTTGCACAATGGATATTGCGCAACTTTCCTTTCGCACTACCCCAGCAGAAAGCCCCGGCCGCGCACGGCCGGGGCTCACCACGAGGTCACCTGACGGGGTGTCCCGCCTCCCGCAGCGCTTGCTTCACCTGTCCGATCCGCAGGTCCCCGAAGTGGAAGACAGAAGCCGCCAGCACCGCGTCCGCGCCCGCCTCGATCGCCGGCGGGAAGTCCGCCAGCCTGCCCGCCCCGCCGGAGGCGATCACGGGAACCGTGACGTGCTTGCGGACGGCCGCGATCATCTCCAGGTCGTAGCCGTCCTTGGTGCCGTCCGCGTCCATGGAGTTGAGCAGGATCTCCCCCGCGCCGAGCTCGGCCGCCCGGTGGGCCCACTCCACGGCGTCGATCCCGGTGCCGCGACGGCCGCCGTGGGTGGTGACCTCGAAGGAGCCGGACTCGGTGCGCCGGGCGTCCACCGACAACACCAGCACCTGCCGGCCGAAGCGCTCCGCGATCTCCCGGATCAGGTCGGGCCGGGCGATCGCGGCGGTGTTGACGCCCACCTTGTCGGCGCCCGCCCGCAGCAGCTTGTCCACGTCCTCGGCCGTACGGACCCCGCCGCCGACCGTGAGCGGGATGAACACCTGCTCGGCGGTGCGGCGCACCACGTCGTAGGTGGTCTCGCGGTTGCCGGAGGACGCGGTGATGTCCAGGAACGTCAGCTCGTCGGCGCCCTCGGCGTCGTACACCTTGGCCATCTCGACCGGGTCGCCCGCGTCGCGCAGGTTCTGGAAGTTGACGCCCTTGACGACCCGGCCGTTGTCCACGTCCAGGCAGGGGATGACTCGGACCGCCAGGGTCATGAATCCACGGCTCCTCTGTATGCCTCTAGTTCCACTTCCACCAGGATGCGGGGGTCGACGAAGCCCTCGACGACCAGCAGGGTCGACACCGGCCGCACCGCGCCGAAGAACTCCTTGTGGGCGCGGCCCACATCCTCGACATCCCGCGCATGGGTCAGGAACATACGCGTACGGATCACGGAGTCGACGCCGAGCCCGTACTCGCCGATCGCCTCCAGCGCGCTGGTGAAGGCCACCTTGGCCTGCTCGTACGGGTCGCCCTCCCCGTAGAGCACACTGCCCTTGAAGGACGTGGTGCCCGCCACCAGCACACGGTCGCCCGCCGCCACGGCGCGTGCGAAACCGAAGGACTCTTCCCAGGGACTCCCGCTCTGCACACGCCGCACGGCTTCGCTCATCTCGACACAGCCTCCAAGGCCTCTTCCAGGGTGAACGCCTTCGCGTACAGCGCCTTCCCTACGATCGCCCCCTCGACACCGAGCGGAACCAGCTCGGCGATGGCCCTGAGGTCGTCCAGCGAGGAGACGCCGCCGGAGGCGACCACCGGGCGGTCGGTCGCCGCGCACACGTTCTTCAGCAGCTCCAGGTTGGGGCCCTGCAGGGTGCCGTCCTTGGCGATGTCCGTGACGACGTACCGGGCACAGCCCTCCTGGTTGAGCCGCTCCAGCGTCTCGTAGAGGTCGCCGCCGTCGCGGGTCCAGCCGCGGCCGCGCAGGGTGGTGCCCCGTACGTCGAGACCGACCGCGATCTTGTCGCCGTGCTCGGCGATGACCTTGGCGACCCACTCGGGGGTCTCCAGGGCGGCCGTGCCGAGGTTCACGCGCGTGCAGCCGGTGGCGAGGGCCGCGGCCAGGGTGTCGTCGTCCCGGATGCCGCCGGAGAGCTCGACCTTGATGTCCATGGCCCGGGTGACCTCGGCGATCAGCTCCCGGTTGTTCCCGGTGCCGAACGCGGCGTCCAGGTCCACCAGGTGCAGCCACTCGGCGCCCGAGCGCTGCCAGGCGAGGGCGGCCTCCAGCGGGGAGCCGTAGGAGGTCTCGGTGCCGGACTCGCCGTGCACCAGGCGGACGGCCTGCCCGTCGCGGACGTCGACGGCGGGGAGGAGTTCGAGCGTGCTCACAGTGTTCCGATCCAGTTGGTGAGGAGCTGGGCTCCGGCGTCGCCGGACTTCTCGGGGTGGAACTGGGTCGCCCACAGGGCGCCGTTCTCGACGGCGGCGACGAACGGCTTGCCGTGGGTGGACCAGGTGACGAGCGGGGCCCGCATCGCCGGGTTGTGCGCCTCGAGCGACCAGTCGTGGACGGCGTAGGAGTGCACGAAGTAGAAGCGGGCGTCCGCGTCGAGGCCCGCGAACAGCTCCGAGCCGGCCGGCGCGTCCACCGTGTTCCAGCCCATGTGGGGCACGACGTCGGCCTGGAGCGGCTCCACCGAGCCGGGCCACTCGGCGAGGCCCTCGCTCTCCACGCCGTGCTCGATGCCGCGCGCGAAGAGGATCTGCATGCCGACGCAGATGCCCATCACCGGGCGGCCGCCGGACAGCCGGCGCTCGATGATCCAGTCGCCGCGCGCCTCCTTCAGCCCCTTCATGCAGGCGGCGAAGGCGCCGACGCCGGGCACCAGCAGCCCGTCGGCGTTCATGGCCGTGTCGTAGTCGCGGGTGATCTCCACGTCGGCTCCCGCGCGCGCCAGGGCGCGTTCGGCGGAGCGGACGTTGCCGAAGCCGTAGTCGAAGACCACGACCTTCTTGGCGGTCCCGGTGGTGCTCATCAGTTCCACACCTCCAGCCTCATGACACCGGCGACGAGACAGAGCGCGGCACCGATCGAGAGCAGCACGATGAGGCTCGTCGGCATCTTCTGCTTGACGAAGGAGATGATCCCGCCGACCAGGAAGAGGCCGACGACGATCAGCAGGGTCGAGATGCCGTTCACAGCGCGCCCTTCGTGGAGGGCAGGATGCCCGCGGCGCGCGGGTCCCGCTCGGAGGCGTACCGCAGAGCCCGGGCCAGCGCCTTGAACTGGCACTCGACGATGTGGTGCGCGTTGCGCCCGTAGGGCACGTGCACGTGCAGCGCGATCTGCGCCTGGGCGACGAAGGACTCCAGGATGTGCCGGGTCATGGTGGTGTCGTACTGGCCGATCATCGGCGCCATGTTCTCCGGCTCGGTGTGCACCAGGTACGGCCGGCCCGACAGGTCGACGGTGACCTGGGCGAGGGACTCGTCCAGCGGCACCGTGCAGTTGCCGAAGCGGTAGATGCCCACCTTGTCGCCGAGGGCCTGCCTGAAGGCGGCGCCCAGCGCCAGGGCGGTGTCCTCGATGGTGTGGTGCGAGTCGATGTGCAGGTCGCCCTCGGTCTTCACGGTCAGGTCGAACAGACCGTGCCGGCCGAGCTGGTCGAGCATGTGGTCGTAGAAGCCGACGCCGGTGGAGATGTCGGTCTTGCCGGTGCCGTCGAGGTCGATCTCGACGACCACCGAGGTCTCCTTGGTGGTGCGCTCCACGCGTCCTACGCGGCTCATGAACTTGGCTCCTTCTTCAACTGACGGACCGCGTCGAGGAACGCGTCGTTCTCCTCCGGTGTTCCGGCGGTGACCCGCAGCCACCCCGGTACGCCGTTGTCCCGGACCAGCACGCCCCGGTCGAGGATCCGCTGCCAGGCCTCGTGGGCGTCGGGGAAGCGGCCGAACTGCACGAAGTTGGCGTCCGACTCGGTCACCTCGTAGCCGATCGCGCGCAGTTCGGCGACCAGCCGGTCGCGCTCGGCCTTGAGCTGCTCGACGTAGCCCAGCAGCGTGTCGGTGTGCTCCAGGGCGGCCAGGGCGGTCGCCTGGGTGACGGCCGACAGGTGGTAGGGCAGCCGTACGAGCTGGACGGCGTCCACGACGGCCGGGTGCGCGGCGAGGTAGCCCAGGCGCAGGCCGGCGGCGCCGAACGCCTTGGACATGGTGCGCGAGACGACGAGGTGCGGCCGCCCCTCGAGCAGCGGCAGCAGCGAGTTCCCGTGGCTGAACTCGATGTACGCCTCGTCGACCACCACCATCGACGGTTTGGCCGCCTGGGCGGCCTCGTACAGCGCGAGGACGGTCTCGCGCGGGACCGCGTTGCCGGTGGGGTTGTTGGGGGTGGTGATGAAGACGACGTCCGGCCGGTGCTCGGCGATGGCCCGCCGGGCCGCGGGCAGGTCGATGGTGAAGTCGTCGCCCCGGGGGCCGGAGATCCAGCCGGTGCCGGTGCCGCGGGCGATCAGGCCGTGCATCGAGTACGACGGCTCGAAGCCGATCGCCGTGCGGCCCGGGCCGCCGAAGGTCTGCAGCAGCTGCTGGAGGACCTCGTTGGAGCCGTTGGCGGCCCAGACGTTGGCCGGGCCGACCTGGTGGCCGGAGGTCCGGGTGAGGTACTCGGCCAGCTTGGTGCGCAGTTCGACCGCGTCCCGGTCGGGGTAGCGGTTGAGGCTGCGGGCCGCCTCGCGGACCCGCTCGGCGATCCGCTCGACCAGCGGCTCGGGCAGCGGGTAGGGATTCTCGTTGGTGTTCAGCCGGACGGGGACGTCCAGTTGGGGCGCGCCGTAGGGGGACTTGCCGCGCAACTCGTCCCGTACGGGGAGATCGTCGATACCGAACGTCACTGACCGGGCACCTTCCAGCCGAACCTCGCCTTGATCGCCGCGCCGTGCGCGGGCAGGTCCTCCGCCTCCGCCAGCGTGACCACGTGGTGCGCCACCTCGGCCAGCGCGTCCCGCGTGTAGTCCACGATGTGGATGCCGCGCAGGAACGACTGGACGGACAGGCCGGAGGAGTGGCAGGCGCAGCCGCCGGTGGGCAGGACGTGGTTGGAGCCCGCCGCGTAGTCGCCGAGCGAGACGGGCGCCCAGGGGCCGACGAAGATCGCGCCGGCGTTCTTGACGCGGCCGGCGACCGCGGCGGCGTCGGCCGTCTGGATCTCCAGGTGCTCGGCGCCGTACGCGTCGACGACCCTCAGGCCCCCGTCGATGCCGTCGACCAGGACGATCGCGGACTGCCTGCCGGAGAGCGCCGGGCGGATGCGGTCCTCGACGTGCTTGGTGGCGGCGATCTGCGCCTGGAGCTCCTTTTCCACCGCGTCCGCGAGCTCCACGGAGTCGGTGACCAGGACGGCGGCGGCCAGCGGGTCGTGCTCGGCCTGGCTGATCAGGTCGGCGGCGACGTGCACCGGGTCGGCCGTGGAGTCCGCGAGGATCGCGATCTCGGTCGGGCCGGCCTCGGCGTCGATGCCGATCCTGCCGGTGAAGTAGCGCTTGGCGGCGGCGACCCAGATGTTGCCCGGGCCGGTGACCATGTTCGCGGGCGGGCAGGACTCGGTGCCGTAGGCGAACATCGCCACCGCGGTGGCACCGCCGGCGGCGTAGACCTCGTCGACGCCGAGCAGGGCGCAGGCCGCCAGGATGGTCGGGTGCGGCAGGCCGCCGAACTCGGCCTGGGCCGGGGAGGCGAGCGCGATGGACCCGACGCCGGCCTCCTGGGCCGGCACGACGTTCATGACGACGGAGGACGGGTACACCGACCGGCCGCCGGGCGCGTACAGCCCGACCCGCTCGACCGGCACCCACTTCTCGGTCACCGAGCCGCCGGGCACCACCTGGGTGGTGTGGGTGGAGCGGCGCTGGGCGCGGTGCACCAGGCGGGCGCGGCGGATGGACTCCTCCAGCGCCGCGCGCACGGCCGGGTCCAGTTCCTCCAGGGCGCGGGTGAGCGCCGCCGCCGGGACCCGCACCTGGTCGAGCTTCACTCCGTCGAACTTCTCGGCGAAGTCGATCAGCGCCGCGTCGCCCCGATGATGCACGGCCTCGCAGATCGGACGCACCTTCTCCAGGGCGGCCGCCACGTCGAAGTCGGCTCGGGGCAGCAGGTCGCGCAGGGCGGGGCCCTCCGGAAGGGCGTCGCCGCGCAGATCGATTCGGGCCAGGAAGGAATAGTGCAGCACGGGCTCAATTCTCTCAGACCCCGTCGGCGCGCCGTCGCCGCGTTCCAGTGGCTGATACAGGTCGCTTCAGGAACTCGGCCCCCACGATCTCCGTCACTTTCGGTGTTCAGGGAGTCACACAGTGGGCATGAACGGGTGTACGAGGCACTGACCCGCGAGTAGCCGGGGAGGAAGGGAGAGCTGTGACCGAAGGGGCCCGCCTGCGTGCCGGGGATCCGCCGGCCGACCTGACCGCCGCGGAGGCCGGCATGTGGCAGGCCTTCCGCAACGGCAGTGTGTACGACCTGAGCAGCGGGGACGCGGTCGTCGACGATCCCCACGGCGGACACCCCTGGGGGCCGGAGCGGACCGTGCGGGCCCGGATCGTGTGCTGGCTGCTGCTGGACGGGCCTTCCCCGCTGGCGGGCCGGGTGTCGTCGCTGAAGCTGGTGGGCGTGCAGATCAGCGGCACCGTCGACCTCGCGGGCGGCACGGTGGAGCCGTACGTCGAGATGCGCGGCTGCCGCTTCGAGCGGGAGATCCTGCTGCCGGAGTCCCGCTTCACGACCGTGCGGCTGGTGGACTGCTCCGTTCCGCGGCTGGAGGCGGCCCGCCTGCACACCGAGGGCGACCTGCACCTGCCCCGCTGCCGGTTCCACGGCGGCATACGGCTCACCGACGCGCAGATCGGCACGGATCTGCTGCTCAACCAGGCGATCGTGTACCGGGACCGCGGCGGCCGCTCGATCGCGGCGGACGGCATGACCGTCGGGCAGGACTTACAGGCGGAGCTGCTGGAGTCGCACGGCGAGCTGAGCCTGCGCGCCGCCACCATCGGCGTGTCGCTGAGCCTGCGCGGCGCCCGGCTGGCCAACCCCTCCGCGCGGCTCGCGCTGAACGCCCCGCAGCTGACCGTCGAGCGGACCCTGTACCTCACCCCTGCGGGCCTGGGCGGCCAGGCGCTCAGCGGTGCGACGCCGGCGCGTGGCACGCGCGTGCAGCGGTTCGAGTGCCGGGGCGGGATTCGGCTGGACGACGGGCGGTTCGGGGACGCGGTCGACCTGGAGTCGGCGCGGTTCACCCTCACGGACGAACAGGAGCTGTCGCTGCGCCGGGTGCAGACGCCGGAGCTGCGCTTCCTCGGGGAGCGGCCCGCACGCGGGCACGTGGTGCTGTCGGGGGCGCGGATCGTCAACCTGATGGACCGCGCGGACAGCTGGCCGGGCCCGGGCCGGCTGCACATGGGCGGTTTCAGCTACGAGAACCTCGTGCCGCGCGGCCCGTTCACGCTGGCCCAGCGGCTGGACTGGGTGGCCGCCGCGACGGCCGAGTACAACCCGGAGCCCTACGAGCGGCTGGCCGCCGTGCTGCGGGCCGGGGGCGAGGACGAGGACGCCCGCGAGGTGCTGCTCGCCAAGCAGCGCCGGCGCCGCGAGAGCCTGCCGCTCGCCGCCAAGCTGTGGGGGTACGCCCAGGACTGGACGGTCGCCTACGGTTACCGGCCGGGCCGGGCGGCGGTGTGGATGGCGGTGCTGTGGGCGGCGGGTTCGTTCGCCTTCGCGCACGCCGACCATCCGCCGCTCAAGAGCGGTGAGCATCCGGACTGGAACGCCGCCCTGTTCGCCCTCGACCTGCTGCTGCCGGTCATCGACCTGGGGCAGGTGGGCTTCTGGCAGCTGCGCGGCGGCTGGCAGTGGCTGGCCACGGTCATGATCCTGCTGGGCTGGGTGCTGGCGACGACGGTGGCGGCGGGGGCGACGCGGCTGCTGCGGCGCGGCTGAGTGTGGTTCTTGTGACCAAGGTTGTTGAACGGTCACCTTTTTGCCGTGCCTTGACCGGGTGACGTACAACCTTTGGCGAGTATCGTGAAGACTCTGGCGCCGTCATGACCTGCGGTCTTTCAATGGTCGGCACCATGGCTCTGCTGCCCCCGTTCATCCGCACGACCCGGATGGCAAGGACCGTCTCCCGCCCCGCCGCCGCACCGCCCGCCGACGACGAGGTGGTGCTCGACGCGCCCGACGACCGCCTGTCCCCCGCGCTGGTCGGCGCCGCCGACGGCACGTACGAGGCCGCCGCCGAGCTGCTCGCCGCCACCCGCGCGGCAGCCGAGTGGGAGCGCCGCGACCGGTACGCGACCCGGCTGGCCGCCTTCGCGCGCTCCCGCCCCGAGTGGCTGGAGGCCTGGCACGCCGCCGCCCCGCAGGATCCCGACGCCCTGCTGGTCCTGGCCCAGCTGGCGGTGGACCGCGCCTGGCAGTCCCCGGCCCGGGCCGAGCTGCTGCGCGAGGTGAGCCCGCTGATCACGGCCGCCGCCCGGGCCGAGGACCGGGACCCGGTGCCGTGGCGGGTCGCGCTGGACCACGCGCGGGGCGCGCAGGCCGGGCACACGTACTTCGAGGAGCTCTGGGCGGCCGCCGTCCGCCGGGCCCCGCACCACTACGGCTGCCATGTCGCGGCCCTGCGCTACCTGGCCGAGTCCTGGCACGGTTCGCACCGCGAGTGCTTCGACTTCGCCGACCGGGCCGCGCAGGACGCCCCGGCCGACTCGCTCGTGCAGGCGCTGCCGCTGCACGCCGCGTTCGCCTACCTCACCGACGGCTGCGGACCCGAGGTGCCGCGCGCGCGGCTGGACGCGGCCGCCGACCGGGCGGTCGCGCTGTCCCCCCTGCTCCCGCAGGCCGACCCGTGGCCCGCGCGGATGCGCAATCTGCTGCTGTTCGTCCTGGTGCGCCTGGAGCGCTGGGGCGACGCGGCCGAGCAGCTGCGCCTGAACGGCCCGTACGCCACGTCCTTCCCCTGGGACCGGCTGTCGGACGACCCGCTCGGCGACTTCCTGCGGGTGCGCGAGGACATCCGGGCCGCGGTGGCCGGGCGGCCGCCGTCGCGTCCGTGGCAGCCACCAGGCGGGCACGGCGAACGCAACCGGTCCGGCGACCATTAGGCTTCTGCGTCGTGACCACCGTCCGGCTGCCGCTCTTCCCCCTGAACTCGGTGCTCTTCCCAGGGCTCGTGCTCCCGCTCAACGTCTTCGAGGAGCGCTATCGCGCCATGATGCGCGAGTTGCTGAAGACCCCGGAGGACGAACCGCGCCGGTTCGCCGTCGTGGCGATCCGCGACGGCCACGAGGTGGCGCCGAGCGCCCCGGGCATGCCCGACCCGACAGCGCTGCCCGAGCGGGGCCCCGCGGCCGGCTTCGGCCCCGACCCGCTGAAGTCCTTCCACAAGGTGGGCTGCATCGCGGACGCGGCCACCATCCGGGAGGGCACCGACGGCACCTTCGAGGTGCTGGCCACCGGCACGACCCGGGTGCGGCTGCTGTCGGTGGACGCCTCCGGGCCGTTCCTGACCGCGGAACTGGCGCCGCTGGCCGAGGAGCCCGGCGACGAGGCGGGCCCGCTGGCCGAGGGCGTGCTGCGGTCCTTCCGGCAGTACCAGAAGCGGCTCGCGGGAGCCCGGGAGCGGTCGCTGGCGACCGGCGCGGACCTGCCGGACGAGCCGGGCGTCGTCTCCTACCTGGTGGCCGCCGCGATGATGCTGGACACGCCGACCAAGCAGCGCCTGCTGCAGGCTCCGGACACCGCCTCCCGCCTGCGCGACGAACTGAAACTCCTTCGCTCGGAGACGGCCATCATCCGTAGTCTGCCGTCGTTGCCGGCGTCGGAGCTGACGCGCGGCCCGACGAGTCTCAACTGAAGCGGATCCGCATGGCGAAGAAGGCGAAGAAGCAGCAGTCCGGGGGCACGCCCGCGACGGTGGCCCTGACAGCCGCCGAAGTCCACTACACGGTCCACGCCTACGACCACGACCCCTCCCACCCGTCCTACGGCCAGGAGGCGGCCGAGGCGATGGGCGTCTCGCCGGACCGGGTCTTCAAGACCCTGGTGGCGGACGTCGACGGCACCCTGACGGTGGCCGTGGTCCCGGTCGCGGGCCAGCTGGACCTGAAGGCCCTGGCCTCGGCGGTGGGCGGCAAACGCGCCACGATGGCGGACCCGGCCCTGGCGGAACGCACCACGGGCTACGTCCGCGGCGGCATCTCCCCCCTGGGACAGCGCAAGAAGCTCCCGACGGTCATCGACGCATCGGCCTCGTCACACGAGACGATCTGCGTCTCGGCGGGCCGCCGGGGCCTGGAGGTGGAGCTCTCCCCACAGGACCTGGCGAAGCTGACGGACGCGGTCCTGGCGCCCATCGGCCGGGCCTGACACGGCCGCCCGGGCCCGCGTGCCTCCCCCCAGCGCCTCGAAAGCCTGGGGGGAGCGCCCGACACCGCGCCGCTATACCCCGGCAGGTCCCTGGTACGCCCCGTCGGCATACCCCGGCTCGGGATCCCGGGGGCCGAACAGCGCCGTGAGCCCCAGGTGCACCACCAGCCCGGCGAGCGGCCAGGCCAGCAACGCCCCCTTGGCGCCCAGCTTCATCGGCGCCGAGAAGGTGACCCCCTTGCCGGCCTGCTTGGCATGGGCGATCACATCCTGCGCGGGCCCGAGCCAGACGCCGAGCCGCCAGGCCAGCAACGACCCGAGCAGCCCTCCGACGCCCAGCGCCACCACCAGCGGCACGCCCCCGCGCCGCCGCAGCGCGAAGACGGCCACCGCGCTCACCAGCCCGAAGGCCAGCGCGAGCAGCGTGAACGTGCCGTCCACCCCGACCGCCTGCTCCCCCTCGGTGTCCTTGAGGTAGACGACCCAGTTGCCGTCCACCACGTCACCGACCAGCGGCACCCGCGGCGCCAGCCACCACCACAGCAGTCCCAGCAGCGCACCGCCGAGCGCCACCGCCACCGTGATGACGGCTGCTTCCCGCACTTCGGCCTTCATCCCCGGGCCGTCCTGTCCGTATCCCCCGGCGTCGTGACCGTGGGGCGGCGGGGTCTGCCATCCCTGGTGCGTCGAGTGGTCATGCGGGGGCGGGGGTGGAGTAAGCGGTGCGGTCACTCTGCCATCGTGCCAGGTACCCCTGTGCGACGCGTCACCGGACGAGCGCCCCGCCGTCACCGGACGGCCGCCCGGCGGTAGGCCCAGGTGGCGACGGCCAGGGAGACGACGCCGACCATCCCGCACACCGCGAGGTCCCCGAGCACGAACGCCCAGTCCGGGTGCGGCCCGAACGTCCGCGCGAACGCCTCGACGCCGTACGTCGACGGCAGCAGGTCGCGCGCGAGCCGCACCACCTCCGGCATCCGGTCGGCCGGCAGCACGCCGAGCAGCAGCGCCGCCGACATGCCGAGCTGTCCGAGCAGCGTGGCCAGTTCCGGCCGGGGCGCGAGCAGCCCCAGGGCCGCCCCCAGCCCGGCGAGCGCGGCGCCCGCCAGCGGGATGACGGCGACGAGCACCCACAGGTGCGCCAGCGGCAGCCCGAACAGCACGCACCCGAAGACGGCGGTCACCACGGTCCCCGGCACGGTGAAGGAGGCGTACGCGCCCGCCGCCCCCAGCACCACGGCCGCCGGCGGCACCGGCAGCGTGGCGTAGTGGTCGAGCCCGCCGCTGGCCCGCAGCTGACCGAAGTACTGCGCGAGCAGGTTCAGCGCCACGAAGGCCACCACCAGTACCGACGCCCCGGCGACCACGGCGCGCGCCTCGCCCCCGCCGTCCACGACCCCGCGCATCAGGATCATGATCCCGATCGACTGGAAGGTCGCCACGAACAGCAGCGGAATGCGCGCGACCCGGGCCCGGGACAGCTGCGCCCGGTACACGGCCGCCAGCGACGGCCACAGCCGCGCCCGCGGCCCGAGCTCGGCCGGGCCCGGGGCGTTCTCCGGCGCGGCCAGGGCGCTGCCCGGCAGGACATCGGCGGGTACGACACTCACGTCGCGCTGCTTCCCTTCACCAGTTCCGGCCCTCGCCCTCTTGCGTACGGATCCGGCCGTCCATGTGCTCACGCTTTCACCAGCCCCTGCTGCGCGGCCCCGCCCAGCGCCAGGTACACGTCCTCCAGGCTGGGGGTGGCGAGCGTGAAGTCGTCCAGGGCGGCGAACGCGGCCCCGCCGGTGACGGTGGCGACGACCGCGCGGGCCTCCTCGGGCGCCAGCCGCAGGGTCCAGCGGCGGCCGGCCTCCGCGGCCCGGTCCCGCAGCGCGGCGACCTCGGGGACGTGGAGCGGGGCCGCCGCGCGCCACACCAGGTCGACGCGTACCTCTCCGGCGACCTTCTCCTTGAGTCCGGCCGGGGTGTCGCAGGCGATCACCCGGCCCCGGTCGAGGACGGCGACCCGGTCCAGGACGGTCTCGGCCTCGATCACGTTGTGGGTGACGAGCAGCACGGTCGTCCCGCGTTCGGCGCGTCGCCGGTCCACGGCGGACCACACCGCGCGCCGGGCCACGGGGTCCATGCCGGTGGTCGGCTCGTCGAGGACGAGCAGCGGCCGCTCCCCCACCAGCGCGGCGGCGAAGCAGGCGAGCCGCCGCTGGCCGCCGGACAGCTTCTTCAGCGGGCGTCCGGCGAGCGGGGCGAGGCCCAGTTCGTCGAGGACGGCGTCCCGCTCGGCCCGGGCCTGCCGCGCGTCCAGGCCGCGCAGCCGCCCGGTGGTCTCGGCGGCCAGGGACACGGTCAGCTCGTCGAGGGCGGTGGACTCCTGCCCGAGGTAGGCGAGGATCCGTGAGGCCCGTTCGGGGTGGCGCACGATGTCGTGCCCGAGGATCTCCACGCTGCCGTGGTCGGGCCGCATCAGGCCGGTGAGCTGCCTGACGAGGGTGGACTTGCCGGCCCCGTTCGGCCCGAGCAGCCCGAAGATCTCACCGCGCCGGATGTCCAGCCGTACGTCGTCGGTGGCCCGGACCTCAGGCGTCGCCGGGGCGCCGCGCCGCCCGCGCACGGCCGGATAGGTCTTGGTCAGTCCGCGCACCGCGCACACGACGTCACCACCGTGCCGAAGTGCCTGTGCCGCGCGCGTACTCACAAGGGACGAGCCTACGGGGTCCGGGACCCCGCTCTGTTCTCGGGTCGGTCCACAACGGGAAATCCGCCGGTAAAGATCTCGGGCCCCCGGTCAGTCGGCGGCCGGGGTGCGCTCGACGCCCGTACGGACGTCGATCTCCCGCCAGAACCCGGCCCGGATCGCGTACCGGTCCCGTTCGTCGATCTGGTCGTCCTTGTGCGCGAGCAGGCCGAAGCGGGCCGCGTAGCGCAGCAGCTCCCCGTCGATGCGGTGCGGGATGCGCGGGTACATCGTGGAGAGCTTCTGCAGGTGGCCGTGGTCGCCGAGGCGGTCCACCCAGCGCCGCGCGAAGACCTGCCCCACCTCGTAGGGGTCGCCGCCGACGGTGGTGATGTCCTCCTCGCGGTCGGCCCACCGCTGCTCGGCGGTGGTCAGCTGGGCGAGGGTGGGCATGGAGGCTGCCTCGGGGGGCTCGGTGACGGGCCGGTCGACCCAGCCCTTGTCGGAGGACCAGCGCAGGGTGGCGGTGGCCGGATGCTGGGCGGGCGGGGTGCCGGGGGCGCGCAGGGCGGCCAGGTCCTTGGGGGTGGGCACCCCTTTGGGCGCGGGGGTCCGGTCCGCGGTGCCGTTCTGCGCGGCGGCGGCCGGGTGCTGCGGCTGCGGGGCGGGGCGCTCGGTGGCCGTGGCGAGCGCGGACTCGGGCAGCGGCGCGGAGAGGATCGCGGCGATCTCGGGCCGGGGAGCGGGCGGCGGCGCGCACACCCCGGTGAGCTCCTTGGGGCGGACCGCCTTGGTGATCCACGTACGGTCCAGGACGCGCCGTTCGTCGGCTTCGGCGACCAGGTCCTCGGACTGGTTGTAGTCGCCGTCGGCGGCCTGGACGGCCCACAGGTGCACCGCGACGCCGTGTTCCTTGGCGGCCATCATGCCGGGCAGCAGGTCGCCGTCGCCGGTGACCAGGACGATGTCGGAGCAGGCGCGGTTGCGGGCCAGCTCGGTGAGCTCGGCGTGCATGGCGGCGTCCACGCCCTTCTGCGCCCAGCGGCCGTCGCTGCGGGTCAGCGCGCCGAGCCGGACGGTGACCCGGGGCATGACACGCAGCCGGCGGTGCTCGGGCTGCGGCACGCGGTCGGGGGCGCCGTCGAACCAGTAGATGCGCAGCAGGGGCTGCTGGGTGTCGGCTTCGGCGCGTTCGCGCAGGCCCTGGATGAGGGCGGCGTGGTCGACGGTGATCCGGGACCGCGAGGGCTCGCCGGCGAGGAGGCTCGCCGCGGCTCCCAGCAGATACCCGGCGTCCACCAGGACGATGCAGCGGTCCACGCGACTCACCCTCTTCCTGGGAGGTTTGCTTCGGGCTTGCTTCGAGTCTGCCCGACGACGCATCGGTTAACGGCCGGAACTCGATCTTCGGCGTGGCGTGTGCGGACTTCGGCTGCGACCGGTCCGGCCACCAACCCTGTCACAGACGGTAATTGTCCGACATGCGTGCGTTGTCGGGGTGTGTGAATCTGATCCCGGCCCTGGCCCCTAGATTCCCAGGAGGCAACACCATGGCCAAGAACAAGAACCGTGAGCGTAAGCAGCGTCCGACCGAGCGTGGTCAGCGGGCGGACCGGAACCCCGCGACCGAGTCGGAGCCCCAGTCCGACGTGGAGACGACGCCCGGCGAGGTGGCGTCCCGCAAGCGCAAGCGCAGCTTCGGCCACAACTGAATCTCCGTGACGGGCTGTTGCGGCCCAGGCACGTGACGAGGGGCGCACCCGGGCTCGGGAGCGCCCCTCACGCACGTCAGTTGCCCGCCCGGCTCGGCGGACGGCAGCGCCGGCGGTCCAGGCAGCCCTGGGTCAGCCCGCCAGGCAGGACGGCCCGAGCAGCACCTTCAGGTCGCCGAAGAGCGCCGGGTCCGGCTTGACCCGGTGCCGGTCCAGGCGCAGCACGGTCGTCTTGGTCGGCCCCTGGAGCTTGATCCGGACCTCGCTGTCGCCCTTGTGGTGGCTGAGGACCTCGCCGAGGCGGCTGACCAGCGGCGGGGTGACCTTGACGGCCGGGATGGTGAGGACCACGGGCGCGTTGGTGCCCGCGTTGGACAGGTCCGGCACCATCAGCTCCATGGCGACGAGCCGGGGCACGTCCTCGCGCTTGTCGAGCCGGCCCTTGACGAACACCACGGCGTCCTCGACGAGTTGCGTGGACACCAGCTGGTAGGTCGCCGGGAAGAACATGCACTCGATGGAGCCGGCGAGGTCCTCCACCGTGGCGATGGCCCAGGCGTTTCCCTGCTTGGTCATCTTGCGCTGCAGGCCGGAGATGATGCCGCCGATGGTCACCACCGCGCCGTCGCCGAAGTCGCCCCCGGTGAGCTGGGAGATGCCCGCGTCGGCCTTGTCGGACAGGATGTGTTCCAGCCCGAACAGCGGGTGGTCGGAGACGTACAGACCGAGCATCTCCCGCTCCTGGGCGAGCAGGTAGGTCTTGTCCCACTCCTCCGTGGAGAACTCGACGTCCAGTCCGAAGCCGGGCTCGCTGCTGGTCTCCTCGCCCATGCCGCCGAAGAGGTCGAACTGGCCCTCGGCCTCCTTGCGCTTGACCGCGACCACGTTGTCGATCATCGGCTCGTACTGCGCCATCAGGCCCTTGCGGGTGTGGCCGAGCGAGTCGAAGGCACCGGCCTTGATCAGCGACTCGGTGGTGCGCTTGTTGCAGACCACGGCCTCGACCTTGTCGAGGTAGTCGGGGAAGGAGGTGTACTTCCCCTTGGCCTTGCGGGTCTTGATGATCGAGTCGACGACGTTCTGGCCGACGTTGCGCACGGCGGACAGGCCGAAGAGGATCACGTCATCGCCCTGCGCGGCGAAGTTGGCCTCCGACTCGTTGACGTTGGGCGGCAGCACCCGGATGCCCATCCGGCGGCACTCGTTGAGGTAGACCGCCGACTTGTCCTTGTCGTCCTTGACGGAGGTCAGCAGCGCGGCCATGTACTCGGCGGGGTGGTTCGCCTTGAGGTAGGCCGTCCAGTAGGAGACCAGGCCGTACGCGGCGGAGTGGGCCTTGTTGAACGCGTAGCCGGCGAAGGGGACCAGCACGTCCCACAGCGCCTGGATGGCCTCGTCGCTGTAGCCGTTCTTCCGCGCGCCGGCCTGGAAGATGACGAAGTTCTTCTCCAGTTCCTCGGGCTTCTTCTTGCCCATCACGCGGCGGAGGATGTCGGCCTCGCCGAGCGAGTACCCGGCGATGATCTGGGCGGCCTTCTGCACCTGCTCCTGGTAGACGATCAGGCCGTAGGTGACGTCCAGGACCTCCTTGAGCGGCTCCTCCAGCTCTGGGTGGATGGGCGTGATCTCCTGCTGCCCGTTCTTGCGCAGCGCGTAGTTCGTGTGGGAGTTCATGCCCATCGGGCCCGGGCGGTACAGGGCCGACACGGCGGAGATGTCTTCGAAGTTGTCCGGCTTCATCAGCCGGAGCAGGGAGCGCATCGGGCCGCCGTCGAACTGGAAGACGCCGAGGGTGTCGCCGCGCTGGAGCAGCTCGAAGGTCGTCGGGTCGTCCAGGGGAAGGGAGAGGAGATCGATGTCGATCCCCTTGTTCGCCTTCACCATCTTGACGGCGTCGTCCATGATCGTGAGGTTGCGCAGGCCCAGGAAGTCCATCTTCAGCAGGCCGAGCGACTCACAGCTCGGGTAGTCCCACTGCGTGATGGTCACACCGTCGGTGTGCCTCACCCACACGGGGACGTGCTCGGTGATGGTCTCGCTGGACATGATCACGCCGGCGGCGTGCACACCCATCTGCCGGACCAGGCCCTCCACACCGCGGGCGGTGTCGATGACCTTCTTCACGTCCGGCTCGTTCTCGTACATCGCCCGGACCTCGGCGGCCTCCGAGTAGCGCGGGTGCTCGGGGTCGGTGATGCCGGACAGCGGGATGCCCTTGCCGAGGACGTCGGCGGGCATGGCCTTGGTGATGCGGTCGCCCATCGCGTACGGGTAGCCCAGCACGCGCGCGGCGTCCTTGATCGCGTTCTTGGCCTTGATGGTGCCGTACGTGCCGATCATGGCGACCTTGTCGGCGCCGTACTTCTCGGTCACGTAGCGGATCACCTCGACGCGCCGGCGCTCGTCGAAGTCGATGTCGACATCGGGCATCGAGATGCGCTCGGGGTTGAGGAACCGCTCGAAGATCAGGCCGTGCGGGATCGGGTCGAGGTCGGTGATGCCGAGGGCGTAGGCGACGATCGAGCCGGCCGCGGAGCCTCGGCCGGGGCCGACGGCGATGCCCTGCTTCTTGGCCCACATGATGAAGTCGGCGACCACGAGGAAGTAGCCGGGGAAGCCCATCGAGATGATGACGTCCATCTCGTACTCGGCCTGCTTCATGCGGTCCTCGGGGATGCCGCCCGGGTAGCGGCGCTCCATGCCGCGGCGGACCTCCTCCTGGAACCAGGTGACCTCGGTGTAGCCCTCCGGGATGTCGAACCTGGGCATCAGGTCGCGCTTTTCGAACATGCCCGTGGTGTCGACCATCTCGGCGATCAGCGCGGTGTTGGCGCAGCCCTCCTGCCAGGCGTCCGAGGAGTCGATGGCGTACATCTCCTCGGTGGACTTCAGGTAGTAGCCGGTGCCGTCGAACTTGAAGCGGTCGGGGTCGGAGAGGTTCTTGCCGGTCTGGATGCACAGCAGCGCGTCATGGGCGGCGGCCTCGTGCGCGTACGTGTAGTGCGAGTCGTTAGTGACCAGCGGCGGGATGCCGAGCTTCCGGCCGATCTCCAGCAGGCCGTCGCGGACCCGGCGCTCGATCTCGATGCCGTGGTCCATCAGCTCCAGGAAGTAGCGGTCCTTGCCGAAGATGTCCTGGTAGTCGGCGGCGGCCTTGAGCGCCTCGTCGAAGTGGCCGAGCCGCAGCCGGGTCTGCACCTCGCCCGAGGGGCAGCCGGTGGAGGCGACCAGCCCGTCGGACCACTGGGCGATGGTCTCCTTGTCCATGCGGGGCCACTTCTGCAGCCAGCCCTCGGCGTAGGCGTCGGAGGAGAGCCGGAAGAGGTTGTGCAGGCCCGTCTTGTTGTACGCCCAGATCGTCTTGTGGGTGTAGCCGCCCGAGCCGGAGACGTCGTCCTTCTTCTGGTGCGGCTGGCCCCACAGGATCTTGCGCTTGTTGCGCCGGGATTCGGGGGCGACATACGCCTCGATCCCGATGATCGGGGTGATCCCGGCCTTCTTCGCGGAGTGGAAGAAGTCGTACGCGCCGTGCAGGTTGCCGTGGTCGGACATGGCGATGTGCGTCATGCCCATCTCGTTGCAGGCGTTGAACATGTCCTTCAGCCGCGCGGCACCGTCCAGCAGCGAGTACTGGGTGTGGACGTGCAGGTGCGTGAACGGCGGCTTTGACACGGCTGGAGCCTCCAGGGAAAACGTACGTCGACGGGGGTCCGGCGGGCTGCGGGCAGTCCGGGGGACAGCGTCGAAGTCTATGCCTCGGGACTGACACCGGAGGTACGTACTGCGGCGCGTAGCGCCTCGATGAGGGGCGGCGGCCGGGCGACGGGTGGGCGCCTCTCCGCGTACCTTCATGCGGGGGTCGCGGGCACTCCCGCCGACCGTCACACGTTAGGGCAGGGGACGGACCAGCCGTCCCCGGATCACGCACCAGGAGGCACCCAGCGATGTCGGTCCCGCAGCTCAACGACGAGCACCGCGGCGAGGAGATCCTCGCCGTCTTCGACACCGCGTTCGGCGCGCTCCTGGCCGCCGACCCGGCCGCGTTCCGGGTGAAGTTCCGGAAGATGGCGGCCTCGGCTTTCGCGTTCTACCGGGGCACGGCGTGCCTCTTCTACCACGACCTCGACCGGGACGGGCACGGCGGACCGTACCTGGACGAGCGGACCTCCCGGGTGTGGATCCACGGCGACCTGCACGCCGAGAACTTCGGCACGTACATGGACGCCACCGGCCGCCTGATCTTCAACGTCAACGACTTCGACGAGGCGTACGTCGGCCCCTTCACCTGGGACCTGAAGCGCTTCGCCGCCTCCATCGCGCTCATCGGGTACGCCAAGGCGCTCAGCGACGAGCAGATCACCGAGCTGGTGCGGGTGTACGCGGGGGCGTACCGGGAGCGCATCCACGCCCTGGCCGCCGGCGCCAAGAGCGACGAGGTGCCGCCCTTCACGCTGGACACCGCGCAGGGCCCGCTGCTGGACGCGCTGCGTGACGCCCGCTCGCTGACCCGGTTCGGGCTGCTGGACTCGATGACGGAGATCCGCGACTTCGAGCGCCGCTTCGCACCGGGCGGCGGCTCGATCGAGCTGGACGCGGCCACGCGCTACAAGGTGCTGGCCGCCTTCGACGGCTATCTGGAGACACTGCCCGACAGCTCGCTGGCCCGCCCGGACTCCTACCGCGTGAAGGACGTCGTGGGCCGCCGCGGCATCGGCATCGGCTCGGCGGGGCTGCCGTCGTACAACATCCTCCTGGAGGGCCACAGCGACGCCCTGGAGAACGATGTCGTGATCTACATCAAGCAGGCCCAGACCCCGGCCGTCTCCCGGCACATCACCGACCAGGCGATCCGGGAGTACTTCCAGCACGAGGGCCACCGCACGGTGATCTCCCAGCGCGCCCTCCAGGCGCACGCCGACCCGTGGCTGGGCTGGACCGAGCTGGACGGCGCGGGCCAGCTGGTCGCGGAGGTCTCGCCGTACGCCGTGGACCTCGACTGGGGTGACATCGACGACCCGCAGGAGATCGCCCAGGTGGTCGCCGACCTCGGCCGGGCCACGGCCACCATGCACGCGGCGGCGGACGACCAGTCCGGGGAGTCCCTGGTGCCGTTCTCCACCGAGCGGGCCATCGACGCGGCGATCGCCGCCGACGAGGAGGGCTTCGCTCCCCTGCTCGTCGACTTCGCGCACAGCTACGGCGCACGCGCGCGTGCGGACCACCAGATCTTCGTCGACCTGTTCCGCAACGGCCGGATCCCCGGTCTGTAGACGCACGGCCCGCACGGCCCGCCGTCGCCCAGGCATCCTTTAGGGGTCCCTTACAGGTCCCCATGACACACTCTCTCCCGCCATGGACATATCCGGTACCCAGCTCAGAGCCGTCCGCGCGGCGCTGTTCACGGCCGTGGTCGTGACGCTCAGCACCGCGTCGCACGTGCTGCTGTCCCGGGTCCCGCTGCCGCTGAACACGGTGGCCGCGACCGCCGCCGCCGTGTTCTCGATCGCGTACGCCCTGGCGGGGCGGGAGCGCTCCTTCGGGCGGATCGCCGCCCTGCTGATCCCGCTGGAGCTGGCCGCCGACACGGTCTTCACCACCGGGCAGCACGTCTGCTACGGCCGCGCGGGCGGCCCGGTCACCGGCCCGCTGCGCTCGGTCGGCCTCGACGTGCTGTGCGGCGACGGCACCGGCGTGGGCGCCCCGCTCGCCCGGGTCGCCGGAACGGGCACCGGCGGCGAGCGGCTCGCGGCCGTCCTCGCCCATGCCGGCCCGGGCACCGCCTGGCTGCTGCTCGGCGCGCACATCGGCGTCGGCCTGGTCGCCGCCGCCTGGCTGCGCCGGGGCGAGCGGGCACTGGCCCAGCTGCTGCGGGCGGTGGCGGTGTCGGCTTCCGCGGCGGTCCGGCCGCTGCTGGTCGCCGTCTCGGCGGCCACAGCGGGGCGGACCCCGGCGGTGTGCCGCCCGGCGGTGCGCCCCGCCCGCCGGACCTCTGCCGCCCGCGAGCTGCTCCTCGCCCACTCCCTGGAGCGGCGTGGACCGCCCTGCTCGGCCGCCCGCGCGTGACGCGTCCCCGCTTCCCGCGCACCACGCCCTGAGCACGAGCAGTCCCCCCGTACGTATCCCGCACACGAGATGTGCGCGTCCCCATGGAGAACACCCCAATGAGCAAGCGGAACAGCCAGGCGGCGAAGACGGCGGCCCGTGAGCGGCTGCGCGCCGAACGCGAGCGCGAGGCCAGGCGCGCGAAGGTCAGGCGGCAGATCATCGTCGCCTGCTCCATCGTCGGCGTCCTGGCGATAGCCGGCGGCATCGGCTACGCGGTCGTCCAGGCGAGCAAGCCCAGCTACTGGGAGGCCGCCAAGGACGACAAGATCGTCAAGCCGGCGCACACCAGCGGCGCCGACGGCACGACGGTCGTCATCGGCAAGTCCAGCGCGAAGAAGACCCTGGAACTGTACGAGGACCCGCGCTGCCCGATCTGCGCCCAGTTCGAGCAGGCCGTCGGCAAGACCGTCGAGAAGGACGTCGAGGACGGCAAGTTCAAGGTCCAGTACATCGGCGCCACCTTCATCGACGACAAGGACAACGGCGAGGGCTCCAAGAACGCCCTCAGCGCCCTCGGCGCGGCGCTGAACGTCAGCCCCGAGGCGTTCCTCGAGTACAAGTACGCGCTGTACTCGGCGAAGTGGCACCCCGAGGAGACCGACGACAAGTTCAAGGACGACGCCTACCTGATCAAGGTGGCCGACACCGTCCCCGCCCTGAAGAACAACAAGGAGTTCCGGACGGCGGTGAAGAACGGCACCTACGACAAGTGGGCGCTGGTGATGTCCGAGAAGTTCGACAAGAGCGGGGTGCAGGGCACGCCGACCCTGAAGATGGACGGCAAGGTGCTCCAGACCGCGGCACAGAATCCGCCCATGACGGTGGCCGAGTTCAACCAGCTGGTCGACCAGGCGCTCAAGGGCTGAGCCGGCCTCCCGTCAACCCCTGGGAGAAGAGCGGGCGAACTTTGGCCAGTTCGCCCGCTCCGGCATATACCGATCAGTAACCTGATCGGCCGTGACCAGTCGATACAGATCTCCCGAGACCACGGACTCACCCGCCGCGAGAGCCACCGCGCTCGCGCCCCGCCGCCGTACGGTCGTCAAGGCCGCGGCGGCCACCGCCGTCCTGGCCGGTCCGCTCGCCGCGGCGCTGCCCGCACGTGCCGCGGCCGGCACCCCGGCCTTCCTGCACGGCGTGGCCTCCGGCGACCCGCTGCCCGACGGCGTCCTGCTGTGGACCCGTGTGACGCCGACGCCCGAGGCCATACCCGGTTCCGGGCTCGGCCCGGACACCGAGGTCAGCTGGGTCGTCGCCCGGGACAGGGCGTTCACCACCGTCGTCGCCAAGGGCTCCACGCTCGCCACCGCCGCCTCCGACCACACCGTCAAGGCGGACATCCGGGGCCTGGAGCCGGCCACCGACTACTGGTTCCGCTTCTCGGCCGGAGGCACCGACTCCCCCGTCGCGCGCACCCGCACCGCCCCGGCCCCCGACGCCGCCGTCGCGAACCTCCGCTTCGGCGTGGTCTCCTGCGCCAACTGGGAGGCCGGCTACTTCGCCGCCTACCGCCATCTCGCGGCCCGGGGCGACCTGGACGCCTGGCTGCACCTCGGCGACTACATCTACGAGTACGGCACCGGCCAGTACGCCACCCGCGGCACCGTCGTGCGGCCGCACTCCCCGGCCCACGAGATCCTCACCCTCGCCGACTACCGCGTGCGGCACGCCACCTACAAGACCGACCCCGACCTGCAGGCGCTGCACGCCAAGGCGCCCGTCATCGCCATCTGGGACGACCACGAGTTCGCCAACGACGCCTGGTCGGGCGGCGCCGAGAACCACACCGAGGGCGCCGAGGGCACCTGGGCCGCGCGCCAGGCCGCGGCCCGGCAGGCCTACTTCGAGTGGATGCCGGTCCGTCCGGCCGTCGCCGGCACCACCTACCGCCGGCTGCGCTTCGGCAAGCTCGCCGACCTCTCCCTGCTGGACCTGCGCTCCTTCCGCTCCCAGCAGGTCAAGGTGGGCAACGGCGAGGTGGACGACCCGGACCGCACCCTCACCGGCCGCGCTCAGCTGGACTGGCTCAAGGCGGGCCTGAAGGCGTCCGACACCACCTGGCGGCTGGTCGGCAACTCGGTGATGATCTCGCCGTTCGCGATCGGCTCCCTCTCCGCCGACCTGCTCAAGCCGCTCGCCAAGCTGCTGGGGCTGCCACAGGAGGGCCTGGCCCTCAACCCCGACCAGTGGGACGGCTACACCGACGACCGCCGGGAACTCCTCGCCCATCTGCGGGCGAACGCCATCCGCAACACCGTCTTCCTGACCGGCGACATCCACATGGCGTGGGCCAACGACGTACCGGTGGACGCCGGGACCTACCCGCTGTCCGCCTCCGCCGCCACGGAGTTCGTCGTCACCTCGGTCACCTCCGACAACCTCGACGACCTCGTGAAGGTCCCGCAGGGCACGGTCTCCGCGGTGGCCTCGCCGGTGATCCGCGCCGCCAACCGGCACGTCCACTGGGTCGACACCGACCGGCACGGCTACGGCGTGCTGGACCTCACCGCCGAGCGCGCGCAGATGGACTACTACGTCCTGTCCGACCGCACCAGGCCGGACGCCACCGCGGCGTGGACCCGTTCGTACCGCACGCGCAGCGGCACGCAGAAGGTGGAGCGCACCTACGACCCGGTGTGACAGCGTCGAGCAAGGGACGATTTCCGGCCAATGACGCGACGGCTATGAGTCGCTGAGGCGCGATCACATCGCTACGGCGGGTGGTGTCGGCCGTGCTCCGAATCAGGACACACCACCCGCCCCGGTCACGGAACTTGTGCGGCCGGGATCTCACACTCCGTTTGAAGAAACATTTCACCACCCCGATTCGCCCTCTTTGCCAGAGCTTTGATTGGGCCTGATCACTCCTCTTCCGTCATGAGCATGCCCACGTAATCTCCGGGCGGTGGCCAGGAAGACCCCTGTGCCCTTCTCCCCACCGCTTCCCACAGGAGCCCCTATGCGTGCGCTTGCCCGGATTTCCCCCTCTTCGCGCAAACGCCTTCTCGCCACCGGCGTGGTGGCCGGAACCCTGATGCTCTCCCCCCTTGCCGCGCCCACCGGCCTCGCGGCGGCCAAGGCTCCGGCCGCCGAGTGCCAGGAGGAGTCCGCTCACGCCGCGGCCCGCGAGGTCCGCCCGGGCAGCGGCGAGCACATCGCCGAGCCCAACGAGGTCAGCGCCGCCCGGGCCCAGGCGATGGACGCCGACCTGCGCAAGAGGCTCGACAAGCTGCGCACCAGCGGCCGGCTGAGCGCCTCGGCGGCCACCGGCACCACGATCCCGGTGTACTTCCACGTCATCCACGACGGCACCACCGGCAAGCTCACCGCCACGGACATCAACGCCCAGCTGAACGTGCTGAACGCGGCCTACGCGGGCCAGGGCACCGGCAACACCGACACCGGCTACCAGTTCACGCTGGCCGGCACCGACTACACCGACAACGCCGCCTGGTACAACGTCGGCTACGGCTCCCCCGAGGAGAAGGCCATGAAGTCCGCCCTGCGCAAGGGCGGCGCCAACGCGCTCAACATCTACACCGCCAACCTCGGCGATGGCCTGCTCGGCTGGGCCACCTTCCCCAGCTCCTACCGGTCCAGCCCCTCGATGGACGGTGTGGTGATCCTCGACGCCTCCCTGCCCGGCGGCTCGGCCGCGCACTACAACGAGGGCGACACCGCGACCCACGAGGTCGGCCACTGGATGGGGCTGTACCACACCTTCCAGGGCGGCTGTAACGGCAGCGGCGACTACGTCGACGACACCCCGGCCGAGAAGAGCGCCGCCTACCAGTGCCCCGAGGGCCGCGACACCTGCGCCCGCACGCCGGGGGCCGACCCCATCCACAACTTCATGGACTACACGTACGACTCCTGCATGTACCAGTTCACCGCGGGCCAGGTGACGCGCATGCAGCAGAACTGGGCCGCCTACCGCGCGGCCGGCTGAGCCTAGGCGGACGCGAGGGTCTCCAGGAAGCCGAGCGCCACCCGCCAGGTGGCCTCGGCGGCCTCCTCGTCGTAGTCCGGCAGGCCGGGGTCGGTGTAGAGGTGACCGGCCCCGGCGTACCGGTACACCTCCACGTCGGCGCCGATCCGGGTCATGCGGAGGTACCAGGCGTTCAGCCAGTCCTCCGTCTCGAACGGGTCCGGCTCGGCCATGTGCAGCTGCACCGGCAGGTCGTCCACCTGCGCGTTCGGCGCGATGTCCGAGGTGCCGTGCAGGAGCAGCAGCCCGCGCGCCTTGTCGTCGCCGAGCGCCAGGGTCTGCGCGAGGGACGCGCCGAGGGAGAACCCGGCGTACACCAGGCGGCGCTCGGAGTAGGGCGCGGCGGCGAGCACGGCCCGCTTGAGCAGCTCGTCCTTGCCGATCTCGTCCTGGTAGGCCATGCCCTCCTCGACCGACTCGAACGTCCGCCCCTCGAAGAGGTCGGGCGTGAACACCTCGTGTCCCGCCGCGCGCAGCCGGTCCGCGGCCTGCCGCACCGCGGGCCTGAGGCCATGGGTCGAGTGGAAGAGCATGATGTTCATGAGGCCATGGTGCCAGCCGGGTGTGACAACCCGGCTCGGTGGCACTACCCGGTTCGTTCCCGAAGTCACATGTTCGTGCCCGCCGGGTGCCGGTTAGGTTCCGAGGCATGGAAATCCTGCTACGACCGCTCATCGTGGTCGGTGGCTCGGTCGTGCTCACGCTGGTGATCGGCTGGGCCACCGACCTGCTGCTGCGCAAGGCGGACGAACGGCACCACGACACCCCGCTGTGGGGTCTGCTGCGCCGCGCCCGCATCCCCTACCAGCTCGTGCTGTGCGCTGCCCTGCTGAGAGGGTCCTACGACGAGGCGCAGCTGCTTCAGGAGCACCGGTCCGGCATCGGCCGCACACTGACGCTGGTGCTGATCGGGTCGGCCGCCTGGCTGGTGATCCGTATCACGGCGGCGATCGTCGAGACGTCGTACAGGCGGTACGCCAGCGCCCGCTCCCACCGGGACCCGGCCCGGGTGCGCCGGGTGCGCACCCAGGTGACGCTGATCATGCGGGTCGTCTCCGCGATCGTCGGCGTGGTCGCCGCGGCGGCGATGCTGCTGACGTTCCCGGCGTTCCGTGCGGCGGGTGCCTCGCTGCTGGCCTCGGCCGGCATCCTCGGCATCGTCGCCGGTGTGGCCGCGCAGTCCACGCTGAGCAACATGTTCGCCGGGCTGCAGATCGCCTTCGGCGACATGGTGCGCATCGGGGACACCGTCGTGGTCGACGGCGAGTGGGGCACGGTCGAGGAGATAACCCTGACGTTCCTGACCGTCCGCACCTGGGACGAGCGCCGGATCACGATGCCGGTGTCGTACTTCACGTCCAAGCCGTTCGAGAACTGGTCGCGCGGCACCCCGCAGATGACCGGCATCGTCTTCTGGCACCTGGACCACACGGCCCCGGTGGAGGCGATGCGCGAGAAGCTCCGCGACCTCCTGCGCGAGTGCCCGGCCTGGGACGGCCGCGCCTACGACCTGTCCGTCACGGACACCACCCCGAACACCATCCAGGTGCGGGGTCTGGTGACGGCGAAGGACGCGGACGACCTGTGGACGGTGCGGGTCGCGGTCCGCGAGCGGATGATCCGCTGGCTGGCCGACGAGCACCCGTACGCCCTGCCCCGGGTCAACACGGCCGACGCGGCACTGCCGCCGCGCCGCGACGGCGACCGCCGGCCCGTGGACGGCGTACCGGCCCAGCGCCGCTACCACGGGTCGTCACGGCCGGAGCGCTGAACCGCGATCCCATGACTCCCCACGGAAGACGGACACGGCCGAGCGGGCCGGGCGCTGCCCTCGCAGCAGCGCCCGGCCCGCCCTGACGAGAAGGTGAGAAGGCCGCCTGCGGTCAGTGGCCGCGTTCCGCCCCGCCGTTGACCTGGATGATCTGCGAGGTGACGTGGGAGGCCGCGTGGGACGCGAGCCAGTGCAGGGTGGCGGCGACATCGCCCGGCGTCCCGGCCCGCCCCGTCGAGGTCTCGGCGACCAGCCGGGCCCGCCGCTGTTCGTCCATCGTGTCCCCGAAGAACTCGGTGTCCTCGATGTAGCCGGGCGCGACCACGTTCACGGTGACCCCGCGCGGCCCCAGCTGCCGGGCCAGGTCGTGCGCGTACGGGTGCAGGGCCGCCTTGGACCCGGCGTACGCCCCGCTCCCGGAGCCCCGGTAGGCCGCGATGGAGCTGAGGAACAGCACCCGCCCGCCCGGGTCGGCGAGGCGGTCCTTGAGCGCCTCGGTGAGCAGCACCGCGGTCAGGGTGTTGAGCCCGAAGTTGAGGGTCCAGTTGTGCAGGACGACGTCGAGCGGTTCCTCGCTGTCCACCGTGGGCTCCCGGTATCCGGCGCCTCCGGCGCTGTGGATCAGGACGTCCACCGTGCCGAACTCGGCTGCCACGAACCGCTCCACCGCGCGCGCCCCGCTCGGCCGGCTGAGGTCCGCCGCGAAGGTGAGCGCTCCGGGCACCTGAGCCTGCTCCAGCACCTCCGGCCGCCGCCCGAGCAGCAGCACCCGATCCCCGTCCGCGGCGAAGGCCTGCGCTGCGGCAAGCCCGATCCCGGTACCGCCACCACTGATCACAACGTTACGAGCCATGATCGAACCCTACGGCCGGAGCACCGCCGACCGGCGGAGAAGTCACCAAGGCCCCCGCACGTCACCGCAGACTTCGCACATCGAGGTGCCGCAGCACCCGGTCCACCACCTCGGGATCGGCACCGGGCTCGTTGCGCGCGGCCAGCACCTCGTGCCGCGCGGCGCTGAGCATCTCCCCCTGGATCCGGCGCACCCGCTTCAACCGCCGCGCGCGCTGCCGGTACGCCTCGCGCCGCTCCTCCTCCGCCAGGTCCGGGCTGATCCGCAGCCCGATGTCGAAGGCCCGCCGCAGCATCTGCTCGGACAGCTCCTCCGGCAGCTCCTCCACCGCCTCGATCTCCCGCAGCTTCCGCTTCGCCGCCTTGGCCGCCCGCACCGCCAGCTCCTTCTCGAACTCCTTCTCCCGCTCGGTGTCGGCCCGCACGTCCAGCCGCCGCACCAGCCACGGCAGCGTCAGTCCCTGCACCACCAGCGTCGCCATGATCACCCCGAAGGCGATGAAGATGATCTCGTCCCGGTTGGGGAAGGCGCCTGCGTCCGTCTGCAGCGGAATGGCCAGCGCCAGGGCCACGGAGGCCACGCCGCGCATCCCGGACCACCACATCACCACGGTCTCGCGCCAGCTCACCGGGATGTCCTCGTCGTGGTCGCGGCGCGCGTGCAGCCGCCGGGTCAGCCAGGTCGCCGGCAGCAGCCACAGCAGCCGGACCAGGACCACGACACCCACGACCGCCGCCGCCCAGCCGAGCAGTTCGCCCCACCGCCCGGACGCGGTCCGCACCGCGTTGTGCAGTTCCAGTCCCACCAGGCCGAAGGCGACCCCGGTGACGAGGGTGTCGACGATGTCCCAGAAGGTGTGGCCGGCGAGCCGGGTCATGACGTCGTCGGGGTCGGTGGCGTAGTCCGTGAGGAACAGCGCGGTGGTGAGCACCGCGAGCACCCCCGAGCCGTGCAGTTCCTCCGCCATGACGTACGACGCGTACGGCACCAGCAGGGTCAGCCCGATCTGGAGGGTCGGGTCGCCGAGCAGGTCCATCAGCTTGTTCGTGCCCCACCCGAGTCCGAGCCCGACCGCCACCGCGACGACGGCCGACAGCACCAGGTCCAGCCCGGCCTGCCACGGCGAGAAGGAACCGCTCACCACGGCGGCGATCGCGACGTGGTACAGGACGATGGCCGTCACGTCGTTGAACAGCCCCTCGCCCTCCAGGATGGACACCAGCCGCCGGGGCAGCCCCAGTTGCCCGGCGACGGCGGTCGCCGCGACCGGGTCGGGCGGCGCGACCAGCGCGCCGAGGGCGACCGCGGCGGCGATCGGCAGCCCCGGCACGATCGCGTGCGCCATGACCGCCACGCACACCGTCGTGACGAAGACCAGTGCCACCGCCAGCAGGAAGATCGGCCGCTTGTTCGCCGTGAACTGCCGCCAGGAGGTGCGCCGCACCGCCGCGTACAGCAGGGGCGGCAGCACCAGCGGCAGGATGAGGTCCGGCGGGACGTCGACGTTCGGCACGAAGTCGAGCAGCGCGAGGACGATGCCGAGCAGTGTCATCAGCACCGGCGCCGGAAGCTTCAGCCGGTCCCCCACCGGCACACTCACCACGGCCCCGAGCAACAGCACGAACAACAGGGCCAACTGATCCACGGTCAGCGCTCCGGGAGGTCAGGCGTTCACAGGTCAGGTGTTCACAGAACTGAACTCAAGCCTGCCACGCCTCGCTGCTCACAGGCCTTCCGGCTTCCCCCCGCCTGTTCGCCACGGCTTACGGCGAACGCCTCACCGCGCTGACAGCGAACGTCTCATCGCCCGGTGCGCAATGCCCGCCTCCAGGTACTCCGGGCCGTAGGCCTCGTACCCGAGCCGCTCGTAGAACCCCAGCGCGTGCGTCTGCGCGTGCAGGTCCACCGCCGTCAGCCCCCGCGCCCGGGCCGCCTCCTCGATGGCCCGCACCAGCGCGGCCCCGACGCCGAGCCCGCGCGCGTCCTTCGTCACGGCGAGCCGCCCGAGGGACCCGACGGAGGGGTCGCCGCCGTTCTGCGCGGCCGCCGCCTGCCCGTACAGCAGCCGCCCGGTGCCGAGCGCCACTCCGTCGCTCTCCCGGACGGCGAGCACATGCACGGCGCCGGGGTCGTGGGCGTCGTACTCGATGTCCTCGGGCACGCCCTGCTCGCCGACGAAGACCTCCTTGCGCACGGCGAAGCACGCCTCGCGGTCGGCGGGGTCCTCGGCGACGCGCACCACGTAGGACGGTGCCGACGGCGGCAGGCTCATGCGTAGGTCTCCTCGCGGACCTGGTCGAGGGCTTTTTGCAGGTCCTCCGGGTAGTCGCAGCCGAACTCCACCCACGCGCCGCTGCCCGGGTGCTCGAAGCCGAGCCGTACGGCGTGCAGCCACTGGCGGGTCAGCCCGAGGCGCTTGGCGAGCGTCGGGTCGGCGCCGTACGTCAGGTCGCCGACACAGGGGTGCCGGTGGGCGGCCATGTGGACGCGGATCTGGTGGGTGCGGCCGGTCTCCAGCTTCACATCCAGCAGCGAGGCCGCGCGGAACGCCTCGATGAGGTCGTAGTGCGTGACGGACGGCTTGCCGTCGGCGGTGACCGCCCACTTGTAGTCGTGGTTCGGGTGCCGGCCGATGGGGGCGTCGATGGTGCCGCTGGTCGGGTCCGGGTGGCCCTGGACCAGCGTGTGGTACCGCTTGTCGACCGTGCGCTCCTTGAACTGGCGCTTGAGCGAGGTGTACGCGTACTCCGACTTGGCCACCACCATCAGCCCGGAGGTGCCCACGTCCAGCCGGTGCACGATGCCCTGCCGCTCGGCGGCACCGGAGGTGGAGATCCGGTACCCGGCGGCGGCGAGCCCGCCGATCACCGTCGGCCCGGTCCAGCCCGGCGACGGATGGGCGGCCACCCCGACCGGCTTGACGATCACGACCACGTCCTCGTCGTCGTGCACGATCTCCATGCCCTCGACCGGCTCGGCGACGACCTGCACCGGCGCGGGCGCCTGCGGCATCTCCACCTCCAGCCAGGCACCGCCGCGCACCCGCTCCGACTTGCCGACCACCGACCCGTCGACCGTGACCTTCCCCGCCGCCGCCAGCTCGGCGGCCTTGGTACGGGAGAAGCCGAACATGCGGGAGATGGCGGCGTCGACGCGCTCGCCCTCCAGGCCGTCGGGCACGGGCAGGGTACGGATCTCGGGAATCGTGCTCACCCGTCGAGTATGCCGGACGGCTCCCACCCGCCCGTACGGGCCTGTGGAAAACCCCGGGCCCGCTCAGTCCTTGTGGACGGTCCCGTCCGGGTCGAGCCCCTTGAACGACAGCAGCACGATCAGGATGCCGCCGCACACGATCGCCGAGTCGGCCAGGTTGAAGACGGCGAAGTGCTTCGGCGCGATGAAGTCGACGACCGCGCCCTCGAACACGCCCGGCGACCGGAAGATCCGGTCGGTGAGGTTACCGAGCGCACCGCCGAGCAGCAGGCCGAGCGCGATCGCCCAGGGCAGGCTGTACAGCTTGCGGGCGAGCCGGGCGATCACCACGATCACCACCGCCGCGATCATGGTGAAGATCACGGTGAAGGCCTCGCCGAAGCCGAACGCGGCGCCCGCGTTGCGGATCGCCTCGAACTTCAGCCAGTCCCCGATGATCTCGATGGGCGGGTGGTGCTCCAGCTTCTCGACCACGATGATCTTGCTGACCAGGTCGAGCAGGTACGCGAAGGCGGCGACCGCGAACAGCACGGCGATCCGGCGCCTGCCCCGGGGCCGGATGTCCGCGGCCTCCGGCGCGGTCGCCTCATCGGCGCCGGACCCGCCGGCCGGGGTCCGTGCCTGCCCGGCGCCGGGCCGCTCCTGCCCGGCCGCCGCGTCCGGGGTGTCCGGCGTACCGATGATGCGCTCCGCCTCTGCCACGTGAGTCCCTCAACCTAGGTACCTGACTGAGGACGAGGGTACGTCACGCCCCGCGCACCCCACGTGCTCAGGAGGCATACGGTGGGCATCCGGCCGGCGGACGCCGCCGGTCAGTACCGCCGCTCCTGCTTCTGCTTGCACTCCACGCAGAGCGTGGCCCTGGGGAAGGCCTGCATGCGGGCCTTGCCGATGGGGTTGCCGCAGCTCTCGCACAGGCCGTAGGTGCCCGCGTCGAGCCGTTCCAGGGCGCGTTCGATCTGGGTGAGCATCTCGCGGGCGTTGGCGGCGAGCGCCATCTCGTGCTCGCGCGTGATGTTCTTGGTGCCGGTGTCCGCCTGGTCGTCGCCCGCGCCGTCCCCGGAGTCCCGCATCAGACCGGCGAGCGACCGCTCCGACGACGTGATCTCCTCGCGCAGCCGCGCCTCCTCGGACAGCAGCTCGGACCGCGCCTCCTCGACCTCCTCCGTGGTCCAGGGGTCCTCCCCCGGGCGTACCGCGAGGTCACCCGGCTCCGCCGCGGCGATCCGTGCCTTCGGAACGGCGGTCGTCGCCGCCGTCGCCGTGCCAGGAGTCTTCTTCGCACCCACCGTCGTCGCTCCCGTCTGCTGCGCGGCCTCGGCCGCGCCCGCCTTCTTGGCCGTGCTGCTCCCGGCCGTGTCCTGTGTGACCGCGCTGGTCCTGGTGGTGCCCTTCCCGACCGCGCTCTTCCCGGCCGCCCCCTCCCGGACGGCCGCGCCTGTGCCTTTCCCCCTGACCCTTTCGCCGACCGCCCTCGTGGCCGGAGCGTCCGGAGCGTCCCGGCGGGCCGCGGCTTTCCCGGCCGCCTGCCTGCCGGCGCCCGTCTTCCTGGCCGAAGCCTTCCCCGTCGCCGCCTTTTCAGCGGCCTGCTCGACACCGACCGACCTCTTGGCCGCACCCTTTCCGGCAGAGGCGTCACGCGCCGCCTGATCCGTGGCGCCCGACTTCCTTGCCGGAGCCTTCCCGGCAGAGGCTTTACCCCCCACCTGGCCGACGGCAACCGACTTCCTTGCCGCAGCCTTCCCGGCAGGGGCTCTACCCGCCACCCGGCCGGCGGCAACCGACTTCCTCGGCGATGCCTTCCCCGCCACGGCCTCCTCGGCCGCCGACTCGCCGGCGACCGACTCCCTCGCCGAGACCTTCCCGGCCGAGACGTCCGCCACCTGATCAGCGGCAACCGACTTCCTGGACGAAGCCTTCCCCACTGCGGCCTTCTCAGCGGCCCGCTTGCCGCCGGCCGGCTTCTTCGCCGCCCCCTTCCCGGCCGGGGCGTCACCCGCCTGCGGCGGAGCCTTCCCCGCCACGGCCCCCTCGGCCGCCCGCGGAGCAGCACCCGACTTCCCGGCAGCCGTCTTGGCGGCGACCGGCCTCGCACCCGCGGCCTCCCCGACCGCGGTCTTGTCCGCCGCGGTCTTCCCGGCGGCCGTCCTGCGGGCAGGAGCCTTCCCAGCCGTCGCCTTCCCAGCAGCCGTTTTCCTCCCCCCGCCGCCCTTCGCCGCAGCCGCCTTGCGCCCCACCCCCGTGGCTTCCTTTCCCCTGGCCGCGCTCCGCACCGTCTTCACCGCTCCGGCCGACCCGGCCGCCCGGGCAGCCGTCTTCTTCCCCGCCGCAGCCTTCACCGCACCACCACCGGAGGCCCTGGCACTCGCGGACGTGCCGGACGCCGACTGCTGTACGGCGGTCTTCTTCGCCACCATGGCCGCGGCCCCTTCACATATTGTGATCTTGCTCGCGAATCGTGCTGGGACGATAAATCGACTCGAGTCCCGCAGCAACGGGGCACACCGCCCGATTCGCCCGCCTCGCGCATGCCGCGCGGCCAGCATGCATCCGTTGTGCCCAGCTCCCCGCCGGGTAATCCGCCGAGCCGGACGTCCCGGAAACCGAACAGCGGCACCGCGCCATTCGGGGCATCTCGGACCCGGGCCCGGCCCCGCCCGCACCCACCCGGAAACCGGTCGGTCGCTGTCCGCCCGGCGCCGTACACTGGGCGGAGCGAAAAGCGTGGATGGGGACGAGTAGCGGCGTACGCAGCCCAGAGCGACCCGGGGACGGTGTGAGCCCGGGGGCGAGCGCGACGTGAAGATCACCCCGGAGCCGCCGGAAGAAAACCAGGGCCACCCGGCCCCGGCGAGTAGAACCGGCATCGCGACCCCAATGAGGGGGCTCCCCGGTGCACACCCCGCACCGGAGGGCCAAGGAGGGTGGTACCGCGGGAGCGCGCCGCAGGCGGCGTAGGCATGACGTAGCTCTCGTCCCTCCGACGGAAGGCAGCACAATCCGCCGGAGGAAGATCGCTGATGACGACAGCGCCGACGTACCGCCAGGTGCCCGCCCAGGTCGACCTGCCCGCGCTCGAGCACGCGGTGCTCGACTTCTGGCGCGAGCAGAAGATCTTCGCCAAGAGCCTGGAGCAGTCCGCCGGGCGCCCCGAGTGGGTGTTCTACGAGGGCCCGCCCACCGCCAACGGCATGCCCGGCGCCCACCACATCGAGGCCCGTGTCTTCAAGGACGTCTTCCCCCGCTTCCGCACCATGCGCGGCTACCACGTGGCCCGCAAGGCCGGCTGGGACTGCCACGGCCTGCCCGTGGAGCTCGCGGTGGAGAAGGAGCTGGGCTTCTCCGGCAAGAAGGACATCGAGGCGTACGGCATCGCCGAGTTCAACGCCAAGTGCCGCGAGTCCGTGCTCCGCCACACCGACGCCTTCTCCGAGCTGACGACCCGCATGGGCTACTGGGTCGACCTCGACGAGGCGTACGTGACCATGGAGCCCGAGTACATCGAGTCGGTCTGGTGGTCGCTGAAGGAGATCTTCCGCAAGGGCCTGCTGGTCCAGGACCACCGCGTCGCCCCCTGGTGCCCGCGCTGCGGCACGGGCCTGTCGGACCACGAGCTGGCGCAGGGCTACGAGACGGTCGTCGACCCGTCCGTGTACGTCCGCTTCCCGCTCACCTCCGGTCCGCTCGCGGGCGAGGCCGCGCTCCTGGTGTGGACGACCACGCCCTGGACCCTGGTCTCCAACACGGCGGTCGCCGCCCACCCCGAGGTCACCTACGTCGTCGCGACGAACGGCGAGGAGAAGCTGGTCGTCGCCGAGCCGCTGGTCGGCAAGGCCCTCGGCGAGGGCTGGGAGACCACCGGCCAGACCTTCACCGGCGCCGAGATGGAGCGCTGGACGTACCAACGTCCGTTCGAGCTCGTGGAGTTCCCCGAGACGGAGGGCGGCACGCACTTCGTCGTGAACGCCGAGTACGTCACCACCGAGGACGGCACGGGCCTGGTCCACCAGTCCCCCGCCTTCGGTGAGGACGACCTGAAGGTCTGCCGCTCCTACGGTCTGCCGGTGGTGAACCCGGTCCGCCCGGACGGCACCTTCGAGGAGGACGTGCCCCTGGTCGGCGGCGTCTTCTTCAAGAAGGCGGACGAAAAGCTCACCGAGGACCTCCAGCAGCGCGGCCTGCTGTTCAAGCACATCCCGTACGAGCACAGCTACCCGCACTGCTGGCGCTGCCACACCGCGCTCCTCTACTACGCGCAGCCGTCCTGGTACATCCGCACGACGGCGATCAAGGACCGCCTCATCGAGGAGAACGAGAAGACCAACTGGTTCCCCGAGACGGTCAAGCACGGCCGGTACGGCGACTGGCTGAACAACAACATCGACTGGGCGCTGTCCCGCAACCGCTACTGGGGCACCCCGCTGCCGATCTGGCGCTGCGAGGACGACCACCTCACCTGCGTCGGCTCCCGCGCGGAGCTGACCGAGCTGACCGGCACCGACCAGTCGGGCCTCGACCCGCACCGCCCGTACATCGACGAGGTCACCTTCGCCTGCCGCCACGACGGCTGCGGGAAGACCGCCACGCGCGTGCCCGAGGTCATCGACGCGTGGTACGACTCCGGCTCGATGCCGTTCGCGCAGTGGGGCTACCCGTACAAGAACAAGGAACTGTTCGAGTCCCGCTACCCGGCGCAGTTCATCTCCGAGGCCATCGACCAGACCCGCGGCTGGTTCTACACGCTGATGGCGGTCGGCACGCTGGTCTTCGACAAGTCGTCGTACGAGAACGTGGTCTGCCTCGGTCACATCCTGGCCGAGGACGGCCGGAAGATGTCCAAGCACCTGGGCAACATCCTGCAGCCGATCCCGCTCATGGACCAGCACGGCGCGGACGCGGTCCGCTGGTTCATGGCGGCCGGCGGCTCCCCGTGGGCGGCCCGCCGCGTCGGCCACGGCACCATCCAGGAGGTCGTCCGCAAGACTCTGCTGACCTACTGGAACACGGTCGCCTTCCAGGCCCTGTACGCGCGTACCTCCGGCTGGGCGCCGAGCGAGGCCGACCCGGCCCCGGCCGACCGCCCGCTGCTGGACCGCTGGCTGCTGTCCGAACTGCACGCGCTGACCGACCAGGTCACCCAGGCGCTGGAGGGCTACGACACCCAGCGCGCCGGCAAGCTGCTGTCCGCGTTCGTCGACGACCTGTCCAACTGGTACGTCCGCCGCTCCCGACGCCGATTCTGGCAGGGCGACAAGGCCGCGCTGCGCACCCTGCACGAGGTGCTGGAGACCGTCACCAAGCTGATGGCGCCGATCACCCCGTTCATCACCGAGCGGGTGTGGCAGGACCTGATCGTCCCGGTCACCCCGGGCGCGCCCGAGTCGGTCCACCTGTCCTCCTGGCCCGAGGCGGACCTGTCGGCGATCGACCCGGAGCTGTCCCGGCAGATGGTCCTGGTCCGCCGCTTGGTGGAGCTGGGCCGTGCCACGCGCGCGGAGTCGGGCGTGAAGACGCGTCAGCCGCTGAAGCGCGCGCTGATCGCGGCGACGGGCTTCGACGCGCTGGACCCCGAGCTGCACACGCAGATCACGGAGGAGCTGAACGTCGAGTCGCTGGCGTCACTGAGCGAGGTGGGCGGCTCCCTGGTGGACACCACCGCCAAGGCCAACTTCCGTGCCCTGGGCAAGCGGTTCGGCAAGCGCGTCCAGGACGTGGCGAAGGCCATCGCCCACGCGGACGCCGCCGCACTGTCCCTGGCGCTGCGCGAGGGCACCGCGTCGGTCGAGGTCGACGGTGAGACGATCACGCTGGCCCCCGACGAGGTGATCATCACGGAAACCCCGCGCGAGGGCTGGTCGGTGGCCTCGGACGCGGGCGCGACGGTCGCCCTGGACCTGGAGATCACGGAGGAGCTGCGCCGGGCGGGCCTGGCCCGTGACGCGATCCGCCTGATCCAGGAGGCCCGCAAGAACAGCGGGCTGGACGTGGCCGACCGCATCGCCCTGCGCTGGACGGCCACGGAAGCGGCGACGGCCGCGGCCCTGACCGAACACGCCGGCCTGATCGCCGACGAGGTCCTGGCGACGGACTTCGCCGAGGGCGAGGCCGACGACACGTACGGCGAGCCCTTCACCGACGAGGGCCTGTCGCTGACGTTCCGCCTGCGCAAGGTGTGACCCTCTGCCACACCGGTGCCCGAAGGCCCGGTCCCACCAGAAATCCTGGTGGGACCGGGCCTTCGGCGTTGCGTGCGCCTCACCGAACGCGCGTGGCAAAGGGCGAGGCCCCGGGAACCACCCGGGGCCTCGCCCTGAACGCTGCCGACGTCTACGCCGTACTCATGGCCGTCAGGCCGTCAGTTGTCGTCCTCGTCGATGAGGAAACCGCGCATCGGGGAAGGAGCCTGCCCCATCGGCGACGGGCCCTGCGGCCGCACCGGCGCCATCGGCTGGGTCATCGCGGGAGACATCTGCTGCTGGCCGCCGTAGGACGGGCCGGACGGTGACGGGTTGCCCCCCATCGTCTGGTTGCCGCCGTACGACGGGGCGCTCGCGCCGGCCGGTGCCATGGAGGGCGCCGGGGACGGCGGGAGGGACGCCGTGGCCGGGGTGCGCGGCGGGGCGAGCGAGTCGTCCGCCTGCGTCTCCAGCTGGCGCAGCTGCGACTCCAGGTAGGACTTCAGCCGCGTGCGGTACTCGCGCTCGAAGCCGCGCAGGTCCTCGACCTTGCGCTCCAGCGTGGCGCGCGCGGACTCCAGGGAGCCCATCGCGACACGGTGCTTCTCCTGCGCGTCCCGCTCCAGCGCGTCCGCCTTGGCGCGGGCGTCACGCTCGAGACCCTCGGCACGCGAACGCGCCTCGCCCACGATCTTGTTGGCCTCGGAACGGGCCTCCGCGATCGCCTGGTCGGCGGTCTGCTGCGCCAGCGACAGCACGCGGGCGGCGCTGTCGCCGCCGGGACCCTGACCCATCGGACCGGGACCGCCCATGGGGCCGCCCATCGGACCGGGGCCCATCTGCCCCTGCATCGGACCCTGGCCCATCGGACCGGGACCCTGCCCCATAGGACCGCCGGGACCCTGCGGGCCCCCCTGACCGCCGGGGCCGGCGGGCAGCTGCGGTGCACCGCTCGGCAGCTGGGGCGGACCACCCATGGGGCCACCCATCTGCTGCTGCGGCGGGCCCGATATCCCGGCGGGAACGGGCGCCCCGGGACCGCGCATGCCCTGCTGCTGGTCCTGCTGCTCCGGCGGCTTGCGCATGTTCTGCTGGTTCTGCGCGGCGGCCCGCGTGGCGGCGGCCAGCTTGGCGCGCAGATCCTCGTTCTCGCGCAGCAGGCGGGTCAGTTCGGCTTCGACCTCGTCGAGGAAGGCATCGACCTCGTCCTCGTCATAGCCTTCTCGGAGGCGGACGGTCGTGAACTGCTTGTTCCGCACGTCCTCGGGGGTCAACGGCATCTCTTCACCTCAACGTAGTCGTCGGCATTCGGCAAGACCGTAGTTCACATCGCTCACAGCCGGCTCACGATCGAGATCAGGATGTAGACGATGATCATCAGTACGAAGAAGGACAGGTCGAGCGCCACGCCCCCGAGACGCAGCGGCGGGATGACCCGCCGCAGAAGCTTGAGCGGTGGATCGGTGACAGTGTAGGTGGCCTCCAGAACGACCACCATCGCCTTGCCGGGTTGCCACGAGCGGGCGAACTGGAAGACGTAGTCCATGACCAGCCGGAAGATGAGCACGATGAGGAAGCACATCAGCGCGATGTAGATGACATCCAGAACCACGCTCATGACGGTGCGCTTCCCTCTCCCCTGTGCCCTGCTGTGTACTTCTGTTTCCGGTGTTGCGTCTCAGCTCTGGTTGAAGAACCCGCCCTCTGCGATGCGGGCCTTGTCCTCCGCCGTGACATCGACGTTAGCAGGCGACAACAGGAACACCTTCTGCGTCACCCGCTCGATACTGCCGTGTAGACCAAACACCAAACCGGCAGCAAAGTCGACAAGTCGCTTCGCATCTGTGTCATCCATCTCAGTCAGATTCATGATCACCGGGGTGCCCTCACGGAAGTGTTCCCCGATGGTACGGGCCTCGTTGTAGGTCCGCGGGTGGAGCGTGGTGATCCGGTAAGGCTCCCGCTCGGACACGACCTTGGGCATGATCACCGGTGCGTTCTTCTCCAGACTTGCGCGTTCTTGTGTGATGGATGCCACGGGCGCGATGCGCGCGGGGCGGCCCGATTCCGCCGGGAGCGAAGCGGCGCGGGCGACCGCCTCGCGCGGCGCGGGCGGCTGCACGACTCGCACCTCTTCGTCCCTTTGGGGCTGATGTGAGGAATGCGACTGATGGGGCGACTCGTGCCGCCGGTGGTCCCGTTCGGGCTCCGGGTCCAGTTCCGGTTCGAAGTCGTCGTCGGGGTCGAATCCACGGCCGTCGTACCCATCGTCCTCCACGAGGCCGAGGTAGACCGCCATCTTGCGCATCGCGCCGGCCATTCTCTGAGTCCTCCGCTCTGTGGTGGATCGGCTGACGACTGCCAAGTCCCGCGATCCACGTGGTCGTTATGCCCGCCTTTCGACGGAATTGACCATATTTTCTGCTGTGGTCCGACTTCCTGGCGACGTTACCGGAGCCTCGGGCGGACTCCGAGTACCGCGCTGCCGACGCGTACGTGTGTCGCTCCGGCGGCCACGGCCTGTTCGAGGTCCGCGCTCATCCCTGCCGAGACCATGGTGGCAGTCGGATGGGCCTTGCGCAGGTCAGTCGACAAAACCATCAACCGCTCGAAGGCCGCCTGTTCGCGCCCCGCATACTGCCCGGTCAGCGGCGCGACGGTCATCAGTCCGCCGAGCCGCAGCCCCGGCGCCTCGGCCACGAGGTCGGCCAGCTCCGCGACTCCCTCGGGGGCCACACCTCCCCGCTCTCCTCGTCCGCTCACCCCGGCGTCGAACGCGACCTGGATGAGGCATCCGATCTCGCGCCCCGCCCGCACGGCCTCCTTCGACAAGGCCGCGACAAGCTTGGAACGATCGACGGACTGCACAAGATCCGCGTAACCGACCACGGAACGCACTTTGTTGGTCTGGAGTTGGCCAACAAAGTGCCAAGTAAGGGGCAGATCCGCGCAGGCGGCCGCCTTGGGGGCGGCGTCCTGGTCGCGGTTCTCGGCGACCTGGCGCACACCGAGCTCGGCGAGGATCCGCACATCGCTCGCCGGATAGGTCTTGGTGACCACGATCAGGGTCACCTCTTCCCGCTTGCGCCCGGCGTCCGCACACGCGGCCGCGATGCGCTCCTCCACTTTCGCCAGGTTTCTGGCGATTTCTTCCTTACGGTCCGTCATGCCCATCAGTCCAGCCACACATAGCCCGCGAGCCGCCCGGTGGTGCGGTCGCGACGGTACGAGAAGTGGTCGCGCGACTCCCGTGTGCACACCGGCGACTGCGCCCGGTCGCGCACCCCGAGCCGGTCCAGCTGCGCGTGCACCCCGGCGCTCACATCGACCGCCGGCGTGCCCCAGCTCGTCTCGGCGTACGCCGCCGGCTCGACGGCGGCCACCTCGGCGCGCATCGCCTCGGGCACCTCGTAGCACCGGCCGCACACGGCCGGTCCGGTCCGGGCGACGATCCGGGTCGGGTCGGCGCCCAGCTCCATCATCGCGCGTAGCGCGGCCGGGACGACTCCGGCGATCATGCCGGGCCGGCCCGCGTGCGCCGCTGCGGCGACCCCGGCGACGGGATCGGCGAGCAGCACGGGCACGCAGTCGGCGGTGAGCACGGCGAGGGCGAGCCCGCGCCGGGCGGTGACGATCGCGTCGACCGAAGGGATCTCGGAGGGCGCAGTCCAGGGTCCGTCGACCACGGCCACCTCGGCGCCGTGCACCTGGTTCATCCAGACCACCCGGCCCGGCTCGACGCCGAGCGACTTGGCGGCCAGCTCCCGGTTGGTCCGTACGGCGCCGGGGTCGTCGCCGACCGCACCGCCGAGATTGAGCTCCTCATACGGAGCGGCGCTCACCCCGCCCCACCGGTCGGTGAAGGCGAAGTGCGCGCCGCTCACGTTCTCGCGCTGTCCTATCACGTCAGGAGCATCACTTGAGGAAGTCCGGTACGTCCAGCTCCTCGGCCGCGCTGTCCGAGTAGGTGCGCGGCGCCGGGGTCACCGGCGGGGCGACCGGGATGTCGCTCACCGGTTCCGGAGCGGGCTCCGGGTCCTCCTTCGGGGTCACGCTGCCGAGCGAACCGAAGGAGGGACGGGACTCGGGCTGCCGGGCCGGGGCCGGCTCCTCGCGCTTGGCGGAGCTGGAACCGAGGACGTTGTCCCGGCGGGCCGGGGGGTGGCCGCCGTCGAAGCCGGCCGCGATCACGGTGACCCGGACCTCGTCGCCGAGGGCGTCGTCGATCACCGCGCCGAAGATGATGTTGGCCTCGGGGTGGGCGGCCTCGCTCACCAGCTGAGCGGCCTCGTTGATCTCGAACAGGCCGAGGTCGGAGCCGCCGGAGATGGACAGCAGCACCCCGCGGGCGCCGTCGATGGAGGCTTCCAGCAGCGGCGAGGAGATCGCCATCTCGGCCGCGGCCACCGCGCGGTCGTCGCCGCGGGCGGAGCCGATGCCCATCAGGGCCGAACCGGCCTCCGACATGACCGACTTCACGTCGGCGAAGTCGAGGTTGATCAGACCGGGCGTGGTGATCAGGTCGGTGATGCCCTGGACACCGGAGAGCAGGACCTGGTCGGCCGACTTGAAGGCGTCCAGGACGGACACCTGGCGGTCGGAGATGGACAGCAGGCGGTCGTTCGGAATGACGATGAGGGTGTCGACCTCTTCGCGGAGCTCGGCGATGCCCTCCTCGGCCTGGTTCGCACGGCGCCGTCCCTCGAAGGTGAACGGGCGCGTGACCACACCGATGGTCAGGGCACCCAGCGAGCGTGCGATGTTGGCCACGACGGGCGCGCCGCCGGTGCCGGTGCCGCCGCCTTCACCGGCTGTCACGAAGACCATGTCGGCCCCCTTGAGGACCTCCTCGATCTCCTCGCGGTGGTCCTCGGCGGCCTTGCGGCCGACGGCCGGGTTGGCTCCGGCGCCGAGTCCGCGGGTGAGTTCGCGGCCGACGTCCAGCTTGACGTCGGCGTCGCTCATCAACAGCGCCTGTGCGTCGGTGTTGATGGCGATGAACTCGACGCCCTTGAGACCGACCTCGATCATCCGGTTGATGGCATTGACACCACCGCCGCCGACACCGATGACTTTGATGACTGCGAGGTAGTTCTGCGGTGCTGCCACGTCGAAGGCCTCTCGCCTCGAGTTACGTGTCGCCGTATCACCGTGGCGCGCTGCGCCCCCGTGACCCGACGACTGATGCCGAATGGGACGGTCCGTATCGCCGACCCGAACCCTAACGCTGAAGTTTAGGGTTACCAGTGTGTCTGTTCCCTGGACTCTTCCGAACAGGACACTAAGTCGACAAGTGGCGCACGTTCAACGAACACGCCGAACCTCCCGTTTTTCTTTTCACCCTATGTGATCAGCCGTAGCGCTGCCCAACCAGGGTGCTGGCCTGCGCGGATGTGCGTCAACTCCCTGATGACGCCGGGGCGGTGGGGACGCTGACGTCGAAGTGCCGCGCACCCGGCGCCGCTTTCATCAGAGCGGTGAGGGTACGCGCCTTCGAGGCGCCCTGCTCCCCGCTTCCCCAGTCGACCGTGCGGCCGTCGCTCAACTCCAGCGAGATGGCGTCGTACGAGCGCACCTTGACGGTCCGTGTCCGCTGGGCGACCGCGGCCGGAACCGCGCGGGCGACCCGCACCGCCTCCCGCACCAGTCGCGCCTGCCCGAACCGGCGCAGGCTCGCGGCGGCGGAGCCGGACCGGGACACCCTCAGTTTCAGTGTCGGCACACCTTTCGGGGCGTCAGAAACCGTGGCGAACCGGACGCCCTCATCGTCCACTTCGACGAACTTCCGGCCCTTTTGGATCAGCAGAACCGGAGTACGCTCCGTCACTTTCAGGTCGATTCCGTGCGGCCAGGAACGGACCACCTCGACCGCGTCGATCCGGGGCAGTTTCCGCAGCAGACGGGACTCGATCGCGTCCGTGTCGACGGAGATCAGCGGCTTCCCGAGGGGCACCTCGGCGGCCCGGCGCACCTGAGCCTCCGTCAGCACCCGGGTACCGGACACCGAGGCGCGTTCGACGCGCAGCCAGCTGGAGCCGTACAGCAGCCACAGGGCCGGGATGCCGACGAACACCAGGGTCAGGGCCAGCAGGACGAGCCGGCGCAGCCGGCGGCGGTTCAACCTCCGTACGGGCCGCGGGCCGGACGACTCCCGCTGGCGTTCACCGCGCTCGGCGGTCGTCGATCCGGCCACACTCCCTGCCTTCCGTCATGCGGGCCTAGCGATGCGCACGGCCGGCGGCGATCGCCTCGTACACCATGCCGACGAGCAGGTCGTCGGCGTCCCGGCGGCCGAACTCGGCGGCGGCGCGGGACATCTCGTACAGCCGGTGCGGATCGGCGAGCACGGGCAGGACGTTGTGCTGGACCCACTCGGGGGTCAGTTCCGCGTCGTCGACCAGCAGACCGCCGCCGGCCTTGACCACCGGCTGGGCGTTCAGCCGCTGTTCGCCGTTGCCGATGGGCAGCGGGACGTAGGCGGCCGGGAGTCCGACGGCGGACAGCTCGGCGACGGTCATGGCGCCCGCGCGACAGAGCATCATGTCGGCCGCGGCGTACGCGAGGTCCATCCGGTCCAGGTAACTTACCGGGATGTACGGGGGCATCCCCGGCATCTGGTGCACCTGCGGCAGTTCGTTCTTCGGGCCGACCGCGTGCAGGATCTGGATGCCCGCCTGCTGCAGGTACGGCGCGACGGCCTGGGTGACCTCGTTCAGGCGGCGGGCGCCCTGCGAGCCGCCGGAGACCAGCAGGGTCGGCAGGTTCGGGTCGAGGCCGAAGGCGGCACGGGCCTCGGGACGCACGGCGGCCCGGTCCAGGGTGGCGATGGAGCGGCGCAGCGGGATGCCGATGTACCGGGCGCCTCGCAGCTTGCTGTCGGGGGTCGACACGGCGACCTGGCTGGCGTACCGCGAGCCGATCTTGTTGGCCAGGCCCGGGCGGGCGTTGGCCTCGTGGATCACGATCGGCACGCCGAGGCGCTTGGCCGCGAGGTAGCCGGGCAGCGCGACGTAGCCGCCGAAGCCGACCACGACGTCCGCCTTGGTGCGCTCCAGGATCTGCTCGGTCGCCTTGATCGTGCCGCGCAGCCGGCCCGGGACGGTGATCAGCTCGGGGGTGGGCTTGCGTGGCAGCGGGACCGCGGGGATCAGCGCGAGCTCGTACCCACGCTCGGGTACGAGACGGGTCTCCAGGCCGCGCTCCGTGCCCAGGGCCGTGATGCCCACGGTCGGATCCTGCCTGCGCAGGGCGTCCGCGAGGGCGAGCGCGGGCTCGATGTGGCCTGCGGTTCCTCCGCCGGCGAGTACGACATGCACCGAAATTCACCGCTCTCCGGACGAGCGCGCCGCCGAGGCGCGCCGTCGCATCGTGTTCCATCTCCCGGGACTCCGACTGGCCACGGAACCCCTGGCCCCCCGCTTTCTACCAAAGCGGGGTTGCCGCATCGCAAGCGCCGCCCGCGCAGCGGGCTCGTCGCGCGCGAAGGCGATCAGCAGCCCGATGGCGAACATGGTCGGCAGCAGGGCGGATCCTCCGTAGGAGAACAGCGGGAGGGGGACGCCGGCGATCGGCAGCAGGCCGAGCACCGCACCGATGTTGATCACGGCCTGGGCCGTGATCCAGGTGGTCACGCCTCCCGCGGCATACCTCACGAAGGGGTCCTCCGTGCGTCCGGCCACGCGGATACCCGCATAGCCTAGAGCCGCGAAGAGGGCGAGGACCGACAGCGTCCCCGCCAGGCCCAGTTCCTCACCGGTGACGGCGAAGATGAAGTCGGTGTGCGCTTCTGGGAGTTGGCCCCATTTTTCCACACTCGCCCCGAGGCCGGAACCGAAGATTCCGCCGGAGGCGAGGGCGTAGATGCCGTGCACGGCCTGCCAGCAGTCGACGGGCCCGGCCTGGGGTTCGGTCGCGCCGAGGCACTGCAGGCGGGCCATGCGGTTGGCGCTGGAGGTGATGAGGATCGTGCCGATCACCGCGGCGATCGACAGCACTCCGATGAACAGCCGGGTGGGAGCGCCCGCGAGCCACAGCAGGCCGAACAGGATCGCGGTGAGGATGATCGCCGTGCCCATGTCGCCGCCGAGCATGATCAGCCCGAGCAGCAGGAAGGAGAGCGGTACGAGCGGCACCAGCATGTGCTTCCACTGCGCCAGCAGGTTCCTGTCCTGCTTGCGGGCGAGCAGGTCGGCGCCCCACAGCACGAGCGCGAGCTTGCCGAACTCGCTGGGCTGGATCTGGAAGGAGCCGCCCAGCGAGATCCAGTTCTGGTTGCCGTTGACCGCCACGCCTATCCCGGGCACCTGCACCAGGATCATCAGGAAGACGGCGCCGGCGAGGATCGGGTAGGCCAGCGCCCGGTGCAGCTTCACCGGCATGCGGGAGGCGGCCCACAGCAGCCCCGCGCCGATCACGGCGGCGAGCAGCTGCTTGCGGAAGAAGTACGACCCCGGCAGCGACATCTGCAACGCGGTGATCTGGGAGGCCGAGTAGACCATCACCAGCCCGAGCACGGTGATCAGCGCACTGCCGCCGAAAATCAGGTAGTAGGCGGTCAGCGGCCGGTCCCAGGCTTTGCGCAGCCGGGTGTACGTCCGCAGGACCGGGTTCTCGCGCGGCCCCGGCACGGTGGGCCGCCGCACGGCCCGCTGTACGGGAGGCCGCCCGGTACGGCTACCGGGCATCGCGGCCTCCGCCCAAGGTCTGGCTCGACCTCACCGGTCCCACCGTCCCTTTCAAGGTCGCCCGGCGCAGGCGGCCGGGTCGGTCAGGCGCCGAGTTCGCGAACCGCCTGCGCGAACGCGTCACCGCGCTGGTTGTAGTTGGTGAACATGTCCATCGAGGCGCAGGCCGGGGCCAGCAGCACCGTGTCGCCGGGCCGTGCGAGCCGCCTCGCCTCCTGGACAGCCTGGAGCATCGCCCCAGTGTCGGTCCGGTCCAGGTCGACGACGGGTACTTCCGGGGCGTGTCGCGCGAGGGCTTCACGGATCAGCGCGCGGTCGGCGCCGATCAGCACCGCGCCCCGAAGCCGCTTCGCCGCGTCGGCGACGAGTTCGTCGAAGGTGGCGCCCTTCGCCAGTCCGCCGGCGATCCACACGATCGACTCGTACGCCGCCAGCGAGGCCTGCGCCGCGTGCGTGTTGGTGGCCTTGGAGTCGTCGACGTACGCGACCCCGTCGACGTCGGCCACGTGCGCGATGCGGTGGGCGTCCGGCCGGAAGGCCCGCAGCCCGTCCCGTACGGCCGCCGCGGGCACGCCGAAGGCGCGGGCCAGGGCCGCCGCGGCGAGGGCGTTGGCGATGTTGTGCGGGGCCGGCGGGTTGACGTCGGAGACCTCGGCGAGCTCCTGGGCGTTCTTGTGCCGGTTCTCGACGAAGGCGCGGTCGACCAGGATGCCGTCCACGACGCCGAGTTGGGACGGAGCCGGCGTACCCAGCGTGAAGCCGATGGCCCGGCAGCCCTCCTCGACATCGGCCTCGCGGACCAGGTCCTCGGTGGCCTTGTCGGCGACGTTGTAGACGCAGGCGACCTTGTTGCCCTCGTAGATACGGCCCTTGTCGCGCGCGTACGCCTCCATGGAGCCGTGCCAGTCGAGGTGGTCCGGGGCGAGGTTGAGCACTGCGGCCGAGTGGGCGCGCAGGGAGGGCGCCCAGTGCAGCTGGTAGCTGGACAGCTCCACGGCCAGGACGTCGTACGGCTCGTCGGCGAGGACCGCGTCCAGCAGGGAGACGCCGATGTTGCCGACGGCGGCGGTGCGCAGGCCCGCCGCCGTCAGGATCGACGCGAGCATCTGCACGGTGGTGGTCTTGCCGTTGGTGCCCGTCACGGCCAGCCAGGGGGCGGCGTCCGGGCCGCGCAGGCGCCAGGCCAGTTCGACGTCGCCCCAGACCGGGACACCGGCCTTCTCCGCCGCCTGGAACAGCGGTTTGGCCGGCTTCCAGCCGGGCGCCGTGACGATGAGCTCGGTGTCCTCGGGGAGCGTGTCGCCGTCGCCGAGGCGGACGGTGATGCCGAGTTCGGCCAGCTCGGCCGCCTGGGCCCGGGCGCGCTCGTCGTCGCCGTCGTTGACGACCGTGACGTGCGCGCCGAGGCCGTGCAGCACCTTGGCCGCCGGGACGCCGGAGACGCCGAGTCCGGCGACGGTGATGCGCTTGCCCTGGAAGTCCGGGCGGTCCGAAGACACCGAGGAGGTCACTTGTCCGCTGCCCATCCCGCGTAGAAGAGGCCGAGTCCGACAATTACACAGATGCCCTGGATGATCCAGAAGCGGACCACCACCAGCACTTCGGACCAGCCCTTGAGTTCGAAGTGGTGCTGCAGTGGCGCCATCCGGAAGACGCGCTTGCCGGTCAGGCGGAAGGAGCCGACCTGGATGACCACCGACATGGTGATCAGGACGAACAGGCCGCCCATGATGGCCAGCAGCAGCTCGGTGCGCGAGCAGATGGCCAGGCCCGTCAGCACACCGCCGAGCGCGAGCGAACCGGTGTCGCCCATGAAGATCTTGGCCGGCGAGGTGTTCCACCACAGGAAGCCGAGGCAGGCGCCCATCAGCGCCGCCGAGACCACCGCGAGGTCGAGTGGATCACGCACCTCGTAACAGGCGTGGGGGTTGGTGAGCGTCTCGCCGTTGGCGCAGGACTCCTGGAACTGCCAGACGCCGATGAAGGTGTAGGCACCGAAGACGAGGACGGAGGCGCCGGTGGCCAGACCGTCCAGACCGTCCGTGAGGTTCACGCCGTTCGACATCGCGAGGATCATGAACAGCGCCCAGACGACGAACAGCACCGGTCCGATGGACCAGCCGAAGTCCGTGATGAACGACAGCTTCGTGGACGCCGGGGTGTTGCCGCGGGCGTCGGCGAACTGCAGCGAGAGCACCGCGAAGGCGATGCCGACGATCAGCTGTCCGGCCATCTTCGCCTTGGCCCGCAGACCGAGCGAACGCCGCTTGACGATCTTGATGTAGTCGTCGAGGAAGCCGACCAGGCCCATGCCGACCATCAGGCCCAGCACCAGCAGACCCGAGAAGGTGGGCGTGGCCGAGACGTCCTCGGTGGTCCAGGTGGTGATCAGCTTGGACAGGAAGTAGGCGGCCACCGTCGCCAGGATGAAGGCGATACCACCCATGGTCGGCGTACCGCGCTTGCTGGCGTGCTCGCGCGGTCCGTCGTCGCGGATGTACTGGCCGTAGCCCTTGCGGGCCAGCAGCTTGATCAGCAGCGGGGTGCCGATCAGCGTCAGGAAGAGGCCAATGACTCCTGCGAACAGGATCTGCTTCATCATCGGGCGGCAACCTCACCCTCGGCACCGGTCTCGAGCAGCGCCTCCGCCACCTTCTCGAGCCCGACCGAACGGGACGCCTTCACGAGTACGACGTCCCCCGGGCGCAACTCGCTGCGCAACAGGTCGATCGCCGCCTGTGCGTCGGACACGTGCACCGACTCCTCACCCCACGAACCCTCGTTATATGCGCCCAGTTGCAGCCAGGCGGCTTCCCTGCCGCCGACCGCGACGAGCTTGCTGACGTTGAGCCGGACGGCGAGCCGCCCGACCGCGTCGTGCTCGGCGAGCGCCTCGTCCCCGAGCTCGGCCATCTTGCCGAGCACCGCCCACGTACGACGCCCCTTGCCGATGGCCGCCAGCGCGCGCAGAGCGGCCTTCATGGACTCGGGGTTCGCGTTGTAGGCGTCGTTGACGACCGTCACGCCGTCCGGGCGCTCGGTGACCTCCATCCGCCAGCGGGAGAGGGAGCCCGCCTCGGAGAGCGCGACGGCGATCTCGTCTGCGGACATGCCCAGCTCGTGGGCGACGGCGGCCGCGGCGAGCGCGTTCGACACGTGGTGCTCACCGTACAGGCGCATCGTCACATCGCTTGCACCGGAGGGTGTGTGAAGCCTGAACGAGGGCTGTCCGCTGTCCGTGAGTCGCACGTTCTCGGCGCGAACGTCCGCTTCGCCGGACTCTCCGAAGAAGATCACCTTCGCCTTGGTACGGGAGGCCATGGCCCGGACGTAGGGGTCGTCCAGGTTGAGGATCGCGGCCCCGTCCTGCGGAAGTGCCTCCACGAGCTCGCCCTTGGCCTGGGCGATCTGCTCGCGGCCGCCGAACTCGCCGATGTGGGCGGAGCCGACGTTGAGGACGGCACCGATCTTCGGGGGCGTCAGTTCGGTGAGGTACCGGATGTGCCCGATGCCGCGGGCGCCCATCTCCAGGACCAGGAACCGGGTTTCCCCGGTGGCCTTGAGCGCGGTGAGCGGCAGCCCGATCTCGTTGTTCTGCGAGCCGGGGGTGAAGACGGTCGGCGCCTTGCGCTGCAGGACCTGGGCGATCAGGTCCTTGGTGCTCGTCTTGCCCGCCGAGCCGGTCAGGGCCACGAGGGTGGCGCCGAGGCGCTGGACGACGTGCCGGGCGAGGGCGCCGAGGGCCGCCTGGACGTCCTCGACGACGATCGCGGGCACGCCGACCGGGCGGGTACCGAGCACGGCGACGGCGCCGGCGGCCACCACCTGACGGGCGAAGTCGTGGCCGTCCACGCGCTCGCCGGCGAAGGCGGCGAAGAGGCTGCCGGGCTCCACCTCGCGGGAGTCCCGGACGACCGGTCCGGTCACCTGGACGGACGGATCCGGTATGTCGTGCGTCTGCCCGCCGACGACGTCTGCGATCTCGGCGAGGGAGAGGGCGATCACAAGTTCATCCCCTGGGTCTTCTGGATTTTCATCCCTGGGTCTTCTGGATGGCTTCCCGCAGCACCTGGCGGTCGTCGAAGGGGCGGACCACTCCGGCGATGTCCTGGCCCTGCTCGTGGCCCTTGCCCGCGACGAGCACGGTGTCGCCGGGCTGTGCGCGGGCGACGGCGGCGGCGATCGCGGCGGCCCGGTCCTCGAAGACCTGCACCTCGCCGCGCTCGTGCGCGGGCACGGAGGCCGCGCCCTGGAGCATGGTGGCCAGGATCGCGAGGGGGTCCTCGGAGCGGGGGTTGTCGGAGGTCAGTACGGCGGTGTCGGCGAGCCGGGCCGCGGCGGCGCCCATCGGCGCGCGCTTGGTCCGGTCGCGGTCGCCGCCGCAGCCGAGGACGACGTGCAGCTTGCCCTCGGTGACCTTGCGCAGCGCCCGCAGGACGGACTCCACGGCGTCGGTCTTGTGGGCGTAGTCGACGACCGCGAGGTACGGCTGCCCGGCGTCCACGCGCTCCAGACGGCCCGGCACGCCCGGTACGGCGGCGACGCCGTCGGCGGCGGCCTGCGGGTCGAGACCGGCGGCGGCGAGGGCGACGATCGCGGCCAGGGTGTTGGCCACGTTGAACGGCCCCGGCAGCGGCGACTTGGCGCTGATCCGCTCGCCCTTGGGGCCGAGGACGGTGAACGCCGACTCCAGCTGCCCGATCCGGACGTCCTCGGCACGCCAGTCGGCGTCGGGGTGGCCCTCCGCCGAGTAGGTGACGACCGGGACGGTGGCCTCCTTGGCGAGCCGGCGGCCGTACTCGTCGTCGACGTTGACCACACCGAGCCTGCTGCGCCGCGGCGTGAACAGCTGCGCCTTGGCCCGGAAGTAGTCCTCCATGTCGGAGTGGAACTCCATGTGTTCCGGGCTGAGGTTGGTGAAGACGCCGATGTCGAAGACGCAGCCGTCGACGCGGCCGAGGACCAGGGCGTGGCTGGAGACCTCCATGGCGACCGCCTCGACCCCGCGCTCGCGCATGACCGCGAACAGGGCCTGCAGGTCGGTGGCCTCGGGGGTGGTGCGCTCGGACTTGATGCGTTCGTCGCCGATGCGCATCTCCACCGTGCCGATCAACCCGGTCGACCTGGCGGTCTTCAGGCCGCCCTCGACGAGGTAGGCGGTGGTGGTCTTGCCGGACGTGCCGGTGATGCCGATCTGCAGCAGGTCGCGGCCCGGGTGGCCGTAGATGGTGGCCGCCAGCTCGCCCATCCGGCCGCGCGGGTCGTCGACGACCAGGACCGGCAGGCCGGTCGCGGCGGCACGTTCGGCGCCCGTCGGGTCGGTGAGCACGGCGACCGCGCCCAGGCCGGCGGCCTGGGTGACGAAGTCCGCGCCGTGCGCGCGGGAGCCGGGCAGGGCGGCGTACAGGTCGCCGGGGCGGACGGCGCGCGAGTCGTGGGTGATGCCCGTGACCTCGGCGGCGCGCTCCGGCGGCTCGGCACCCAGCTGACCGGCGAGTTCCGCGAGAGGGGTGGCGGTGACCCGCGCCGGCCGGGGCGGTCCCGGATATGTCACGGGTTGGCCCTTCTGGGTGGTTTGGGACTGATCAGCGTGTGGCACGGCGGTGAGCGTACCGGGCGTACCCGCCTGGGAGCGAAGCGAGGGGCCGGGGGTGCTCTGGTTCCCGGGGTCGGGGGTGATCGTCGTCACGGCGGCGGGTCCTGGTGGCTCGGTGGTGCTCGGGGCTGACGGGACGTGGTCGGGGGTGGTCGGGGGCGTGGTCGTCGGGGACGGTCAGGGCTTGAAGGTGACCGGGAAGCTGTCGGGCTTGGCGCCGGTCGGCGGGATCTGGAGGGTCTTCAGGGCGAACTCCATGACCTGTTTGTAGACGGGTCCGCAGATCTGGCCGCCGAAGTAGCTGCCCCGGGTGGCGTTCTGGATGGCGCAGTAGACCGTGATGCGGGGCTGGTCGGCGGGCGCGAACCCGGCGAACGAGGAGGTGTAGCCGTGGTACTTGCCGGTGGCCGGATCCACGCGGTTGGCCGTACCCGTCTTGCCCGCGACGCGGTAGCCGGGGATGCGTGCCTTGGTGCCGGTGCCTTCCTCGTCGTCCACCACCGACTCCAGCATCCGGGCGAGGGTCTTCGCCGTCTTCTTGCTGATCACACGGGTCTTCTTGGGTTTCGGGGCGGGGGTGAAGCGCCCGTCGGGGCCCTTGGTGCCGCGTACCAGCGTGGGTTCGATCCGGACGCCGCCGTTGGCGATGGTCGAGTAGACCGATGCCGCCTGCATGGCGTTGAGGGACACGCCCTGGCCGAAAGGAATCGTGTACTGCTGCGACGTCGACCACTGGGCGGGCGGGGCCAGGATGCCCTTGGTCTCGCCGGGGAAGCCGAGCCCGGTGTAACTGCCGAGGCCGAACCTGCGCAGGTAGTCGTAGAGCACCTTGTTGGCCTGCGCCTGGGTCTTGCCGAGCTGGCCCGTGGCCAGGATGGTGCCGATGTTGCTGGACTTGGCGAGCACGCCGTTGAGCGTGAGGTACCAGGTGGGGTGGTCGATGTCGTCCTTGAAGAGCCGGTCGCCGCGGTGCAGCCGGTTGGGCACCACGACGTGCGTCAGCGGGGTGGCGGCGTTCTCCTCGAGGACGGCGGCCATGGACATGACCTTGGCGGTGGAGCCGGGCTCGTAGGCGTCCTGGAGGGCCGCGTTGCCGAGCGCGTCGGGGTCGGCGTCGGACAGGTCGTTGGGGTCGAAGCCGGGCGAGTTGGCCATGGCGAGGATCTGGCCGGTGCGGGTGTCCTGGACGATGACGTAGCCGCGGTCCGCCGCGGACTTCTTCACCTGCTCGCTGATGGCGTTCTGCGCCGCCCACTGGATGTCGCGGTCGATGGTGAGCTCGACGTTGCTGCCCGGCACGGCGGGCGTCTCGGTGGCGCCGCCCGCGGTCGGGACCAGCCGGCCGCCGGACTGGGCGTAGCGGATCTTGCCGTCCTTGCCGGCCAGTTGCCGGTTCAGCTGGAGTTCGATGCCGCCGCCGGCCTTGTCCTCGCCGTTGACCCAGCCCAGTATCCCGGCGGCGAGGTCGCCGTTGGGGTACACGCGCTTGCTGGTGGGGACGGCGAAGACGCCCCCGAGGACGTTGACGGCGGTTTTGTCCTGCCCCGACTTGGCGGTGAGCGCGCTCTTGAGGTCCTTGATCTGCTTCCAGACCTGCGGGGTCTGGCGTCCGGCGAGCTTGACGTAGCGGAGGTTCTTGTTCGCGGGCCGCAGCTTCCTGACCAGCGTGTCCTGGTCCTGGCCGAGGATGGGCGCGAGCAGGGCGGCCGCCTGTTCGGGGCCGTCGTGGATCTTCAGCTCGTCCGGGGCGAACATCGTCGGGTCGGCGGTGATGTCGTAGGCGTCCTCGCTGGTGGCCAGCGCGATGCCGTTGCGGTCGGTGATCTCGCCGCGTTCGGCGGCCAGCACCTGACCGACGTACCGGTTCGCCTCGGCCTTGGCGGCGTAGGTGCCGGCGTCGACGGCCTGGACCTGGAACAGGCGTACGACGAAGGCGATCATCACCAGGGTCAGGGCGAGGCCGACCAGGCGCAGCCGGGGCCGGGGGCTGCCCAGCTTGATGACGCGGGGCGGTGCCGGGCGGCGCGGGCCGGGCCGGCGGGCCGGGCGGGCTGAGGGGCCGGGGCGGCGAGCGCCGCCGGAGCGGGCGGGGCCGGGCACCCGGCGGCGCGGCGGCTGCCTGCGGGAAGGGTCGACCACGTCCGTCACCTGCCGGGGGTCTTGGGCGCGGCGGGGGCCGACGGCGCCAGGGGCGGGCGCGTGGCGGTGATCATCGACTCGGGCGCGAGGAACAGGGGGTTGCGCGCGGCGGTCCGCCGGACGGCCGAGGCGGGGCCGGGGACGCCCTTGACCGTGCCGTCGGGGTCGAGGAAGGCCGGGTCGCCGCCGGGCACCATGCCGAGCTCACGGGCGCGCCGCTGGAGGGCCTCGGGGGCGGAGTAGGCGTCGATGTCCCGCTGCAGGGCCTGCTCCTCGTCGGTGAGGTTCTTCGTCTCCCGCTGGAGGTCGTCGAGCTTGAAGGCGCCCTCGCTGAGCGCCGAGTTCAGCACCAGCAGACCGATCAGACCGCCGCCCAGGAGGAGCACCACGAGGAGCACGAAGGGGGTGCGGGCCGCCTGTCCTGGTCCCGTCGGGAAGAGCTGCGCGAGACGCGCCGCCCTGCCCTTGAGTTCGGGTTTGCTACTCACTCACGCTCCCCTTCGCGGACCTCACTCGACGTCCTCCCTGACGCGCTCCGCGCCGCGCAGCCGCGCGGGGGCCGCCCGCCGGTTCTCGGCGATCTCCTGCTCGGTGGGAAGTTCGGCACCGCGCGTGAGCAGCTTGAGCCGGGGCTGGTAGCGCTCGGGCACGACCGGCAGCCCGGGCGGCGCGGTGCTGGCGGCGCCCGCCGCGAACACCTGCTTGACCAGCCGGTCCTCCAGGGAGTGGTACGACAGCACGGCGATGCGTCCGCCCACGGCCAGCGCCTTCACGGCGGCCGGAACGGCCCGCTCCAGCACGGCGAGCTCACCGTTGACCTCGATGCGCAGGGCCTGGAAGGTGCGCTTGGCCGGGTTTCCGCCGGTGCGCTTGGCGGCCTGCGGCAGGGCGTCGCGGATCACCTCGACGAGGCGGGCGCTGGTGGTGAACGGCTCCTTCTCGCGCTCGCGCACGACGGCGGCCACGATCCGCTTGGCCTGCTTCTCCTCGCCGTACGCCCGCAGGATCCGCACGAGCTCGCCGGGCGGGTAGGTGTTGAGGACCTCGGCGGCGCTGATGCCGGTGGTCTGGTCCATGCGCATGTCGAGCGGGGCGTCCTGGGCGTAGGCGAAGCCGCGGTCGGCCTCGTCCAGCTGCATGGAGGAGACGCCGAGGTCGAAGAGCACGCCCTGTACGCCCGCGTGGCCGAGCCGCTGCAGGACCTCGGGGAGTTCGTCGTACACGGCGTGCACCAGGGTGGCGCGCTCGCCGTACGGGGCGAGCCGCTCGCCGGACAGGCGCAGGGCCTCCTTGTCGCGGTCCAGGCCGATGAGCCGGACCTCGCCGAACCGCCGCAGCAGGGCCTCGCTGTGTCCGCCCAGGCCGAGCGTGCAGTCGACGACCACGGCCCCCGGCCGCTCCAGGGCGGGCGCCAGCAGGTCCAGGCACCGCTGGAGCATCACCGGGACGTGTCGACTCTGACTCAAGGGGGCCTCTCAGGTCCGGCGCGGCGCGACGCACCGCCGGGTCCCCGCCCGCTCGTGAAGGGGAGGCCTGCCGGCGCCGGAAGCGTCAGCCGACCGGGAGCGGGAGGAGGCCGAGCCGTACGTACGCGCCGCGCACGTGGGGAGAACTCCGGAACGTCGCCCAGGTCTCCGGGGGGAAATCGTCAGCGGGGAGCGTCTCCGCGGAGAGCCTCGCCTCCCGCTTCGCGTCACTTTAGTCCACGGGGTCTCGCGGTCAATCAACCGGCCTGCGCGTCGCGACCCGCGGCACACCACCCCTGTGGGGTGCCTCACTACAAGGTCCGATGGCGTTCTTTGTCCCCTCTCACAGCCGGACGCGGACGCCGGTGACCAGTACCTTCATGATTATGACGACCTCTGCATCGGTACCCGCAGCCTCCGAAGCCGCCATAGCCGGCGGCACCGTCACCGACCGGCTGGTCGAGGCCAACCAGCGCTACGCGGCGGACTTCACCGACCCCGGCATGGACGCCCGCCCCGTGCTGCGCGTGGCCGTCGTGGCCTGCATGGACGCCCGGCTCGACCTGCACGCCGCGCTGGGCCTGCAGCTCGGCGACTGCCACACCATCCGCAACGCGGGCGGTGTCGTCACCGACGACGTGATCCGCTCGCTGACCATCAGCCAGCGCAAGCTGGGCACGCGCAGCGTGGTGCTCATCCACCACACCGGCTGCGGCCTGGAGGCGATCACCGAGGACTTCCGCACCGAACTGGAGGAGGAGGTCGGGCAGCGCCCGGTGTGGGCCGTGGAGGCCTTCCGGGACGTCGACCAGGACGTACGGCAGTCGATGCAGCGGGTGCGGACTTCGCCGTTCCTGCTGCACACCGACGACGTGCGTGGTTTCGTCTTCGACGTGAAGACGGGTCTGCTGCGCGAGGTCGACCCGGCCTGAGCGCCCGCCCGCTCACGTCCGCTGAGCGCGGCATCAGCCCGCCCCGAAACGGCTTGCTGTCGCATTCCTGTCATTGCCGCGGCGAAAGGCCGTAAGACCGGACATGTCGTCGCCAGTTGTCCACAGGCGAGTGACACGAATCGGTAACGGCAGGAAGAATGCGGGAGTGGCGTCACGCGGACCTTGCGGAACTTTTCCCGCGTGCTGTCCGTGTTTCGGGGTGGGCCGGCGGCGCAGACAGTGCGTCGGCCCGGAGAAAGTAAAGGGCCGAGGAGGGCCGGGTGCCGACCTATGACGATCGAGCGAACCATGGGGGTACCCCCGCCCGAGCGTATTCGAGGGTGGGGGATGAACTGACCGCCGTCGTGGAACGCGTGCGGGAATCGGTGGAAGGCGTGATCGAGGGCAAGCCCGAGGTCGTACGGCTTTCGCTGACCGTGCTGCTCGCCGAGGGACATCTGCTCATCGAGGACGTCCCCGGGGTCGGCAAGACCATGCTCGCCAAGGCGCTGGCGCGGTCCATCGACTGTTCGGTGCGGCGTATCCAGTTCACGCCGGACCTGCTGCCGTCGGACATCACCGGTGTGTCCATCTGGGACCAGCAGCGCCAGGACTTCGAGTTCAAGCCGGGCGCGATCTTCGCGCAGGTGGTGATCGGCGACGAGATCAACCGGGCCTCGCCGAAGACGCAGTCCGCGCTGCTGGAGTCGATGGAGGAACGCCAGGTCACCATCGACGGCAAGACCTACGAGCTGCCCAGCCCCTTCCTGGTGGTGGCGACGCAGAACCCGGTCGAGATGGAGGGCACCTACCCGCTGCCGGAGGCCCAGCGCGACCGTTTCATGGCCCGGGTCTCGGTCGGCTATCCCAGCCCCGAGGCCGAGCTGCGGATGCTGGACGTGCACGGCGGCGTCTCGCCGCTGGAGGACCTCCAGCCGGTGGCGCACGCGGACGAGATCGTGAAGCTGATCGAGACGGTGCGCGGGGTGCACGTCTCCGACGCGGTGCGGCGGTACGCGGTGGACCTGGTCGCCGCCACGCGCAGCCACCCCGACCTCAGACTCGGCGCCTCCCCGCGCGCGACGCTGCACCTGCTGCGCGCGGCGAAGGCGTCCGCCGCCCTCAGCGGCCGGGAGTACGCGCTCCCCGACGACGTGCAGGCTCTCGCCGTGGCCGTCCTCGCCCACCGTCTGCTGCCCACCGCGCAGGCCCAGCTCAACCGCCGCACCGCGGAGCAGGTCGTCCAGGAGATCCTGCAGAGCACCCCGGTCCCCGCGACGCCCCAGCAGAGCGCCTTCGGCGGCCTGGGCCGCGGCGCACCGGCCTATCCCCAGCAGCCGCCGCGGAGGCTTGGATGACCACCCCGGGTCCGGGTCCGGTGGACGGCGACCGCGGCGACAGGAGCGGCGTGCGCACCGCCCTGGCCGGCCTGACCACCCGTGGGCGCTCCTTCCTGGCCGCCGGTGTCGCCGCGGGCATCTGCGCCTATGTGCTCGGCCAGAGCGACCTGCTGCGGGTCGGACTGCTGCTGGCGGTGCTGCCGCTGGTGTGCGCGGGCGTGCTGTACCGCACGCGGTACCGGGTCGCGGGCAGCCGCCGCCTGTCCCCCGCGCGCGTGCCGGCCGGTTCCGAGGCCCGGGTGCATCTGCGGATGGAGAACGTCTCGCGGCTGCCCACGGGCCTGCTGATGCTCCAGGACCGGGTGCCGTACGTGCTCGGCCCGCGCCCCCGGTTCGTGCTGGACCGGGTCGAGGCGGGCGGGCGCCGCGAGGTGTCCTACCGGGTCCGCTCCGACCTGCGCGGACGCTATCCGCTCGGGCCGCTCCAGCTGCGCCTGAGCGACCCGTTCGGCATGTGCGAGCTGACCCGGTCCTTCTCCACGTACGACACCCTGACGGTGATCCCGCGCACCGAGCCGCTGCCGCCGGTGCGGCTGAGCGGCGAGGCGAAGGGGTACGGCGAGGGACGGCAGCGCTCGCTGGCGCTGGCCGGCGAGGACGACGTGATCCCGCGCGGTTACCGCTACGGCGACGACCTGCGCCGGGTGCACTGGCGCTCCACCGCCCGCTACGGCGAGCTGATGGTGCGCCGCGAGGAGCAGCCGCAGCGGGCCCGCTGCACGGTGCTTCTGGACACGCGGGCCATCGCCTTCGAGGGCGCGGGCCCGGACTCGGCCTTCGAGTGGGCCGTCTCGGCCGCCGCGTCCGTGCTGGTGCACATGCTCGAGCGCGGTTTTTCGGTGCGGCTGCTGACGGACACCGGCAACGCGGTGCCGGGCGAGGGCGGCGACGGGTTCGCGGGCGCGAGCCAGGAGTCGGCCGACGCGGCCGGGCTGATGATGGACACCCTCGCGGTGATCGACCACTCCGACGGGGCGGGCCTGTCCCGGGCGTATGACGTGCTGCGCGGCGGGAGCGAGGGGCTGCTGGTGGCCTTCCTCGGCGACCTGGACGAGGAGCAGGCGGCGGTGCTGGCCCGGATGCGGCAGCGCAGCTCGGGCGCGGTGGCCTTCCTCCTGGACAGCGCCGCCTGGGTGCGGGAACCGACGGATGTGCCCGGCCGCTCGGACGGGAACGGGGAGCGGCTGCGGATGCTGCGCGAGGCGGGCTGGACGGCCCTGAGCGTGCCACGGGGTGCCTCCCTGAACGAGCTGTGGCGGCAGGCGGACCGGGAGCGGTCCGGCCTGGTGACGGCGAGCGGCGGGGAGGGACGGGCATGAGCGGGCGAGCCCGGCTGACGCTGTGCGCGTGGGCGGCCACGCTGATGGCGGCCTCGGCCCTGCTGCCCCTGGTCGAACCGGCGAGCTGGATCCTGCAGGCGGCGTTCCTGCTGGCGGTGCAGTCGGGCGTGGGTGCGGCGGCCCGCCGCGTCCCGCTGGCCCGGGTGCTGACGGTGGCGGCGCAGAGCGTCGTCACGGTGCTGCTGCTGACGCTGGCATTCGCCCGCAGGCAGGCCCTGTTCGGGCTGATCCCGGGCCCGGACGCGCTGCGCCACTTCGCGGATCTGCTCCAGCAGGGCGCGGACGACATCGCGCGGTACGCGATCCCGGCGCCGCTGTCCTCCGACGGCATCCGGCTGATGCTGCTCGGCGGGGTGCTGGTGATCGGGCTGCTGGTGGACACCCTGGCGGTGACGCTGCGCACCGCGGCCCCGGCAGGACTGCCCCTGCTCGCGCTGTACTCGGTCGCCGCGGGGCTGTCCGACGGCGGCGCCGACTGGCTGTGGTTCCTGGTGGCGGCGGGCGGCTATCTGATGCTGCTGCTGGCCGAGGGCCGCGAGCGGCTCTCCCAGTGGGGCCGGGTCTTCGGCGGGGCACCGCGCACCCCGGGCGGCGAGCCGAGCGGGGCTCTCGCCCCGGTGCGCACCGGGCGGCGCATCGGTGTGGTCGCGCTGGGCATCGCCCTGGTGGTTCCGCTCGGGCTGCCCGCGATGCACGGCGGCCTGCTGGACGCCGCCGGCAGGGGCGTGGGCTCCGGCACCGGGGGCGGCGGCACGATCTCCGCGGTCAACCCGCTGGTGTCCCTGCGCGACAGCCTCAACGTGGACCAGGACCGCCAGGTCCTGACGCTGCGGACGAAGAACAACAACGACGTCTCCGACCTGTACATCCGGATCGTGTCCCTGGACGACTTCGACGGCACCACGTGGAAGCCGTCCAAGCGGCGCATCGAGCCCGTACCGGACGGACAGTTCCCCACGCCGGTGGGGCTCGGCCCGGCCGTCAAGCGCGACCAGTACGAGACCACGATCACGGCGGCCGACTGGTACGCCCAGGACTGGCTGCCGATGCCCTACCCGCCGAGCGGCGTCACCATCCAGGGCAACTGGCGCTACGAACCGGTGGGCATGACACTGGTCGGCGACCACGGCCAGAACACCCGCGGCCTGACGTACCAGGTGAGGAGCCTGGACGTGCAGCCGACGCCGGAGCAGCTGGCCTCGGCGCCGAAGCCTCCCCCGGCCATCGAGCGTGAGTACACCCAGCTGCCGGACTCCCTGCCGCCCGTGGTGGGCAGGACCGCCCGGCAGGTCACCGAAGGAGCGACGAACCCGTACGACAAGGCGGTCAAGCTTCAGGACTACTTCGCGGTGACCGGCGGCTTCCAGTACGACACCCGGGTGGAGGTCGGCAGCGGCTCGGAGGGGATCGCCCGCTTCCTGCGCGACAAGCAGGGCTTTTGTGTGCACTTCTCCTTCGCGATGGCGGCGATGGCACGTGAGCTGGGCATACCGGCCCGGGTGGCGGTGGGCTTCGCGCCGGGCACCCCGCAGGGGGACGGTTCGGTCGCGGTGGGGCTGCGCGACGCGCACGCCTGGCCGGAGCTGTACTTCGAGGGCGTGGGCTGGACCCGCTTCGAGCCGACCCCGACGCGCGGGTCGATCCCGTCGTACACGGTGCCCGACTCGCCCGGCGGTTCGCTGCCGAACCCGGCGCAGCCGTCCCAGAGCGCCTCACAGGCGCCGTCCGCCGCGCCCTCGGCGAGCGAGAGCTGCACGGTGGAGCAGCGGAAGCTGGACGGCGGGTGCGCCGGCGAGTCCCCGCAGGCGGCGCTGTCCACGGACGACGACGGCCCCGAGTGGTACGCGCTCCTGCTCTGGGTCCTCGGCGGCCTGGCGGTCCTGCTGGTCCCCCTGGCACCGATGCTGTGGCGGCTGCGGACGCGGGCCGTGCGGCTCGGGGCACACGGCCGGACGGACGCGGACGCCGCGGTGCACACCCTGGCGGTCTGGCAGGAGCTGACCGACACGGCGTGGGACTTCGGCATCGCGCCGGACGAGTCGCTGACCCCGCGCAAGGCGGCGGACCGCATCGTCCGGCTGGGCGATCTGGACGCGGTGACGGCGGCGTCGGTGCACCGGGTGGCGGACGCGGTGGAGCAGGTCCTGTACGCGCCTCGGCCCCGCCCGGCCGCGGGCCTCACCGAGGACGTCCACCGTGCCACCGCGGGCCTGCGCACGACGGCCGGCCGGGCGGCCCGGCTCCGCGCGGTGCTCGCACCCCGCTCGACGGTGCGGGTGGTGTGGACGGCCTCGGCCTGGTGGTCGGGCATCCGGGAGCGCGCCCTGGCCCTCCGTCCGAGGTGGACCAGGCCGTCGGGGCAGCGGGGCTGATGCCGTCCCGGGCTGATTCCGTCCCCGGGGCTGAGCCTCTGCCCCGGGGGTGAGCCCCAGCTCCTGGGGTGAGCCCCAGCTCCTGGGGCTGATGCCCGGGGCGCCGAGGGGTCCCACCGCTCGGCTCGGCCCCTGCAGCCGGAGGCGCTCCCGTGCATGCGTCAGGGGGTGACCACCCTGGTGGGTGGTCACCCCCTGACGTGCGTCTTCAGTCGGCGGCGCGTGGACCGGCTAATGACCCTGTTCGTCGCGGCGGCGCTGCCACCGCTCTTCGATCCTGTCCATCATGGAGCGCCGCGGCCGGCCCTGACGGCGGGCATGCGGCGCACCGACGGCCTGTTCACCCGGCTTGGGCGCCTTGCGCCAGCCGGTCACGGCGAGCACCGCGCACCCCAGCATGACGAGGAAGCCCACCACACTGAGCCAGACCTGCTTGGCGACCATACCGGCCATGAGGAGCGCAATACCCACGAGGAAGCCCGCGACCGCCTGGTAGACCCGCCGCCGGGTGTACGTACGCAGCCCGCTTCCCTCAAGCGCCGACGCGAACTTGGGATCTTCGGCGTACAGCGCTCGCTCCATCTGCTCGAGCATGCGCTGCTCGTGCTCCGAGAGCGGCACGGAGTCCTCCTCATCGTGCAGTCGCCTGGGCGACCCTGGGGGGTCTCTTCAGGATAGGCAGGGAATCGCCCCCGTGAAACCCGCCCCTCTGCGCCAATTGGCCAACCGGATTCCGCCATGGAGGTCCGGTCCGCTGAGGCTTCCATTCCCCGGCGGCCGACCCGTCATGCCGAAGCGGTCTCCCTCGATCATACGGCGCCAAGCCCCCGTTCGGGGGGCCTGTGGCGTACTCCATCCGCAGCCGAGGCGCTGATCAGCGGTGCCGTACCAGCAGACGACGGAAGACGACAGGAACCTGCTCAGGCCTCGGCAGCCCCGTCCGTCTCGGCGAGCACATGCAGCTGTGTGGCCACGGAGTGGAAGGCGGGCAGCTCGGCCGCCGCCTCCTCCAGTTTCAGCAGCGCCTCCAGCGCTCCGGGCTCGGTGTCCACCAGCACGCCGGGGACGAGGTCGGCGAAGACCCGCACGCCGTGCACGGCGGTGACCCGCAGACCGGCCTCCTCCACCAGTTCGGTGAGCTGGCCGGCGGTGAAACGGCGCGGGACGGGGTCACCCGTACCCCATCGTCCGTTCGGGTCCTCGAGCGCCTGCTTGGCCTCCTTGAAGTGCCCTGCGAGGGCCCGCGCGAGCACGGCCCCGCCCAGGCCGGCGGCGAGCAGGCTGAGGACGCCCTCGGCGCGCAGCGCGGCCACCGCGTTGCGGACGCCCTCGGCCGGGTCGTCCACGTACTCCAGGACGCCGTGGCACAGGACGGCGTCGTAGCCGCCGCGCTCGGCCACGTCGAACAGGCCGTGGGCGTCGCCCTGGACGCCCTGGACACGGTCGGCGACACCGGCCTCGGCGGCCCGGCGCTCCAGCGCGAACAGCGCGTTGGGGCTGGGGTCGACGACGGTGACCCGGTGCCCGAGCCGGGCGACCGGCACCGCGAAGTTGCCGCTGCCGCCCCCGGTGTCGAGGACGTCCAGCGCCTGACGGCCCGTGGCCTTGACCCGGCGCTCCAGGGCGTCCTGGAGAACCTCCCAGACCACGGCGGTACGGAGAGAAGCGCGGGGGCGCATCGGGTCCGACACGGCAGTTGACTCCTCGGCGCGGCACCGCCCTGGACGGCGGAGCGAACGGTTGGCCTCCCCACCGGCTGCGGAGGGCAAGGCTTCAGGCGTCCTCCACCCTATTGCCTCCGGTCCCCGGCCCGGTCACTGCGGGTAGGCGAGCCCCCGGGACCGGCCCACCCCCGTGCCCGCTCGTCCCTGTCCCGGCCCACCCCTGCTCAACTCGCCGCGACCGGCCCGGCTCGGCACCGGCGGTATGCCGATCAGCCCGCGTCCGGCATCCCGCGCCCCCGCGCACCGTCCTGCGGCTGGTCCGGCTCCGGGCGCGGCTGGGGCAGCACCGGCTGGAGGACCAGCATGCGCTCGACCAGGCGGATGAACATCGCCACGTCCCGTATCAGGTCGTCGGCGTCCCGGCTGCCGGCCGCGCCCTGGATGCCCGCCTCGGCCCGGGCGCGACGCCGGGCGCCGGAGGCGAACAGGGCGCTCCACTCGGTGAGTTCGGGCGCGATCTCCGGGAGCACTTCCCAAGCGCTCCTGATCTTGGCCCGGGCTCGGGGCGAGGCCTCCGGCCGCCCCCGGGCGGCGAGCACGGCGGCGGCCGTGCGCAGCGCGGCGAGGTGGGCGGTGGCGTAGCGCTCGTTGGGCGTCTGGAGGCCGCCGGCCTCGTCGAGCCCGGCACGGGCCTGGGCGAGCAGGTCGAGAGCGGCGGGCGGGGCCGTGGCCCGGCGCAGCACGGGGTGCACGTCGCTCGCCGGGCCGGTCAGTGAGGGGGCAGGGCCGGTGGCGCGGCGCCGACGGGCGGCTGCTGCGTGGTAGCTGGCCATGACGAACCTCCTGTCGTCTGCGTGACGGCACGCCCAGCCACGAGGTGCCGTATGTGCCCATCGTGAGGTATGGCACTGACAATCCGTTCTGACCTGCGAGATTGCCTCGCTCGCAAGTTCGGAGTACTTTTTGCACTGACCAGTCAGTTCAAAAAGTGCGAAGTCAAGTACAGGGGGTGGGTGTGCCGTGGGCGGAGTCGCCGTCTCGGCCCGGAACCTCGGGCTCGAGGGGCCCCGCGGGTGGGCGTTCCGCGGGGTCCGTCTCGACGCGGAGCCCGGGGCGCTGATCGCGATCGAGGGACCGTCCGGCTCGGGCCGTACGTGTCTGCTGCTGGCGTTGACCGGGCGGATGAAGGCCACCGAGGGTACGGCTGTCGTGGGTGAGTCCCCGCTGCCGAAGCGGATGGCGGCCGTGCGCCGCGTCAGCGCGCTGGCCAACGTGGCCGGTGTCACCGAGCTCGATCCGGCCCTGACCGTCGGGGAGCACCTGCGTGAGCGGGCCCTGCTGCAACGCCGGTTCGCGGACTCGCTGCGGGGCCTGCTGCGGCCGCGCGCCGAGCGGCGCGGCGAGGAGCGGCGGCGCATCGACACCGCACTGGCCGCGGCCGGCCTCGACCTGGAGACCCTGCCCAAGGGGCCCCGCACGGCCGTACGGGACCTGGAGCGCCTGGAGGCGCTGCGGCTGTCCCTCGCCCTGGCTTTGCTCGGACGCCCCAGGCTGCTCGGTGTGGACGACACCGACCTGAAGCTGTCGACGGCCGAGCGGGCCGAGGTGTGGGCCCAGCTGCGGTCGATCGCCGAGGCGGGCACGACGGTGCTGGCCGTGTGCAGCGAGGCCCCCGAAGGCGCGGTGGCCGTGACCACCGGCACCGGCCGGGACTCCCAGGGCTCCCCTGACGTCGAGGGCGAAGCCGAAGCGGCCGCCGAAGCACCCGAAGCCGGCCAGGACACCCAGAACCAGCACACCCAGAACGCCCGGAACGCCCAGAACGCACAGAACGCCCAGAACGCTGACGCACCGAAGGAGGCGGCCGATGCGCTCGCCGAAACTGGCCGCTCTTGAGCTCCGCCGCTTCGGCCGGGGCAAGCTCCCGCGCGCCGCTCTGGTCGCGCTGCTGGTGCTGCCGCTGCTGTACGGCGCGCTGTACCTGTGGTCGTTCTGGGACCCCTACGGGCGGCTGGACCGCATCCCGGTGGCGCTGGTGAACGACGACAAGGGCGCCACCGTCGACGGCAAGCGGCTCGACGCCGGCGACGACATCACCGAGGGGCTGCGCGACAGCCGCACCTTCGACTGGCACGAGGTGAGCGCCGCCGAGGCCCGGCGGGGTGTCGAGGACGGCACCTACTACCTGTCGCTGACGATGCCCAGCGACTTCAGCGAGCGGATCGCCTCCAGCTCGGGCGACTCCCCGCAGACCGGGGCGCTTCAGGTGCGCACCAACGACGCGAACAACTACATCGTCGGGCAGATCTCCCGGACGGTCTTCAGCGAGGTGCGCCAGGCGGCGTCCACCAAGACCTCGCGGTCCTTCCTGGACAAGATCTTCGTGTCCTTCTCGGACATCCACGGCAAGACCGTCAAGGCCGCCAAGGGCGCGGACGACCTCAAGGGCGGCCTCGGCAAGGCGGAGAAGGGTTCCAAGGACCTCGCCGCCGGGCTGAAGGACGCCAAGGACGGCAGCGGCAAGCTCGCCAAGGGGCTCAAGACGCTCGACAAGGGCGCGGGCGACCTTCAGGACGGCTCGCGTCGGGTCGCGGACGGCACGCAGAAGCTCGCCGACAAGGTCAACGGGATCAACGCCAAGGTGGGCCCGTACGTCAAGGACAACGAGAAGACCATCGGCGACACCGCCCGGCTCGTCGCGGACGGCTCGAAGGCGGTCCGCGACAACCTCGGCACCCTGGTGAAGCGGGCCCCGGCCGCCGCCAAGGGCGCCCACACGGCGTCCGACACGCTCGACGCGGTCTACGACAAGCGCTGCGTGGACCCGGTCCTGCCGGACACCGCCTGCGCCGACCTGAAGAAGGCCAAGGACGCCGCCGCCGATGTGGCGGTCATCGCCGACGACCTCAACACGCTGGTCGCCGACCACGACGGCGACCTCGCAAAGCTCGACCGGAACCTGGCCACCCTCCAGAAGCAGGCCCGGGCGCTCGCCGACCGCGCCCCGCACCTGTCGGAGGACCTCGACGACGCCGTCAGGAAGATCAACCAGCTGAACGACGGAGCCGCCAAGGTCGCCGCGGGCGCCAGGAAGCTCCACAAGGGCCTCGGCACCGCCAAGACCGGCGCCCAGGACCTCGACAAGGGCATCGACCAGCTCAAGACGGGCGCCGACGACCTCACCGGCGGCATGTACAAGCTCGTCGACGGCTCCGGCAGGCTCGCCGGCGGACTGCACGACGGCGCGAAGAAGATCCCCGACTACGACAAGCAGGACCGCGACCGGCGCACCGAGGTCATGGCGGACCCCGTGCACCTCGTCTCCCGGGACCTGCACAAGGCGCCCAACTACGGCACCGGATTCGCCCCGTACTTCATCCCGCTGTCCCTGTGGGTGGGCGCCATGGTGGCCTACATGCTGATCGCGCCGATGAACCGGCGCGCGCTCGCCGCGGGCGCCTCGGCGTGGCGGATCGCCCTGGCGGGCTGGCTGCCGGTGGTGGCGATCGGGGTGCTCCAGACGGCGGCCCTGACGGCGGTCCTGCACTGGGCGGTCGGTCTGCAGATGGTCCGGGCCGCCGGGACGGTCGGCTTCCTGTTCCTGGTGACGGCCTGCTTCGCGGCGATCGTGCAGTGGCTGAACGCGCGCTTCGGCGCGGCCGGCCGGATCCTCGTGCTGGCGCTGCTGATGCTCCAGCTGACGTCGGCGGGCGGCACCTACCCGGTGCAGACGAGCCCCGGCTTCTTCAACGCGCTGCACCCGTTCCTGCCGATGAGCTACGTCGTCGAGGCCTTGCGCAGGCTCATCACGGGCGGCGGCCTGGACCCGGTGTGGCACGCGTGCGTGGTGCTCGCCGCGTTCACCGCGGGCGCGCTCGCGCTGACCGCGGTGGCGGCCCGCCGCCGGCAGGTGTGGACGCTGGACCGGCTGCACCCGGAGCTGAGCCTGTGATCGCGCGGACATCCGAGGAGGCGGTACCTGTGACAATCAGGGCCATGGAACGCAGCAGTGCCGCGTCGGGCGGCAGCACCCGCCGTGAGGCCACCCGGCAAAAGCTCTACGAGGCGGCCGTCACGCTCATCGCCGAGCAGGGCTTCTCCGCCACCACCGTCGACGAGATCGCCGAGCGGGCCGGGGTGGCGAAGGGCACCGTCTACTACAACTTCGCCAGCAAGTCCGTCCTCTTCGAGGAGCTGCTGCGCCACGGCGTGGGCCTGCTGACGGCCTCCCTGAGGGAGGCGGCCGAGCGGACCGCCGAGGAGGGCGGCAGCAAGGTCGACGCCCTGGACGCGATGGTCCGCGCGGGGCTGGTCTTCATCGACCGCTACCCGGCCTTCACCCAGCTGTACGTGGCCGAGCTGTGGCGTACCAACCGGGCCTGGCAGTCCACGCTGATGGTGGTGCGGCAGGAGGCCGTCGCGGTCGTCGAGGACGTGCTGCGCGAGGGCGTGGCCAACGGCGAGTTCAGCGAGGAGATCGACATTCCGCTGACGGCGGCGGCGCTGGTCGGCATGGTGCTGGTGGCCGCGCTGGACTGGAAGTCCTTCCAGCCGGAGCGCTCACTGGACGATGTGCACGCGGCACTGTCCCGGCTGCTCCAGGGGCGGGTGAGCGGCCGCCCCTAGGCGGGCCCCCGGCCTGGCACGGCGAAAGCGCCGGTCCGGTGTGGCCGCGTCCCCCGCGGGCCACCGCCGAACCGGCGCTTCCCTTTCCCCCGTACTTCCCCCGTTCTTCCCCCGTGTGTTCCCCCGTACGTCCCCCCGTCGGACCCCCGTTGCGGTCGTCCCCCGGGATCCCCCGTGCCTCGCTCCCACCGGCTGCGCCGACGGAAGGAGCGGATCGCGGGCCGCTCCGTTCCGGCGCCCCGTGTCGCCGGTGCCGGAGCCGTGCCCCTCTCCGTGCCTCCACTCTCTCGTTCCCGCAGGTGCGGCCCCATCCGCGCGCGTACTCATCTCGTCGGCTAGGTACGGATACTCACCCCTGCGCACCGGCCCTCAGCAGCGCCCGCCGCCGCCTGGTCACCACCGCCTCCGCCGCCGTACTCCGCACGCCCGCGAAGCCGCTGGTCACCGGCCCGCCCGTGGAGTGTCAGCGGTGGCCGATAAAGTCGCGGGCATGGCACGGATTGCGGTGATCGGCGCCGGGATGGGCGCGCTGGCGGCCGCCGCCCGGCTCGCTGTCGCGGGCCACCGGGTGGTGGTGTACGAGCGGACGGAGACGTACGGCGGAGCGGTGCGCCGCTTCGAGCGGGACGGCTTCCGCTTCGACACCGGCCCCGGAGTGCTGCCGCTGCCCGCGGTCTACCGGGACCTGTTCGTCAAGACGGGCAAGGAGCCTCTGGAGGCGTGCGTCGAACTGGTCCAGGTCGACCCGTCGGCGCGTCACGTGTTCCCGGACGGCACCGAGGCCGCGCTGCCCAACGCCTCCCGAGCGGGCGTCGTCGCGGCCCTGGACGCGGCGCTCGGGGCAGGCGCCGGGCAGCGCTGGGGCGCGTTCCTGGTGCGGGCCCGCGAGGCGTGGGACCGCACCCGCCGGCCGCTGCTGGAGGAGCCGCTGTGGCCGAACTGGCAGGTGCTGGCCGAGCGCGAGCCCTACCCGGCGGTCCCCCACCGGCGGCTGCTGCGCACCCGCCGGGCGGGCACGCTCGCCGAGATCGGCGAGTGGGAGCTGCGCGACCCCCGGCTCACCGCGCTGCTGGAGAGCCACGCGCTCGCGTACGGCCTGGATCCCCGGGTCACCCCGGCGAGCGCGGCCGTGCTGCCGTACATGGAGCACGCCTTCGGCACCTGGTACGTCCGCGGTGGTCTGCGGGAGCTGGCGCGTGCGGTGTACGAGCGGTGCGTCGCCCGGAAGGTCGAGTTCCGTTTCGGCGCCGAGGTCACCGCGGTCCTGGAGAAGGACGGCCGGGTGGCGGGCGTGGAGCTGGCCGACGGGACGGTGGACCAGGCGGACTTCGTCGTCGCCGGAGTGGCACCCGCCGCGCTGGACCGTCTCACCCGGGGGGCGGCGGTGCGGGGTGACGGCGAGGTGCCGGCGCAGCGCGGGGCGGCGAGCCGGCTCACGGTGCTGCTGGCGCTGCGCGGCGGGCGTCCCGAGGGGACGGCGCACCGGACGGTGGTGCACGCACAGGACCGGCAGGCCGAGCTGGACGCCCTGTTCGGCCCGGTCCCAGGGGTGACCGCGCGCCCCACGGTCACGGTCCTGCGGCCGGACGACCCGGCGCTGGTCGCGGACCCGGGCCATGAGGCCGTCACGCTGACCGCGGTGGTGCCCGCCGGGGCGCGGGTCGGCGAACAGCACGCCGAGCACCTGATCACGGCGGCCGAGCGCGCGATACCCGGCCTGCGCGACCGCCTCCTGTGGCACGAGGTCCGCACCCCGGCCGACCTCGCGGAGGTGACGGGCGCGGAGGGCGGCGCGGTGCCGGCACCGGCCTTGGCCGCGGCCGGCGGACGTCTGCTGCACCCGTCGAACACCACACGCACCGAGGGCCTGTTCACCGTCGGCGGCTGGGCCCACCCCGGCGGCGGTCTGCCCCACGCGGGCATGTCGGGTGCCCTGGTGGCGGGGCTGATCGTGGAGGGGCCGGAGTTCCGGGGCTCCCAGTGACCCCGCGCTCGCCCTGAGCCCGCGCTCGCCCTGAGCCGCGGGGCCCTCCCTCAGAATCGATACTGCTCGTCGAACCCGTGCCCGTGCCCCTGCTGCCCGTTGCCCTGGTACGGATACGGCTGCTCGGCGGGCAGCTCCCCGCCGTACGGGTCGTCGGTGGTGCGCTGCTGCGGGACCCAGACACCGCCCGGCGGGGTCTCGCCGTAGCCGCCGGTGGCGTACGGGTCCTGCCCGTAGCCCTGCTGCGCGTAGTGCTGCTGGTCGCCGTAGCCGGTGTCGTACGAGCCGCCGCCGTAGGACTGGGTGCCGATGTACGGGTCGGAGTAGGCGGCGTACTGCTGCTGGCCCGTGGTGTCGTAGCCGTAGCCCTGCTGGCCGTAGCCGGAGTAGTCGTACGAGTACGACTGGTCGGTGCCCTGGGCGGCCGTCGCGTGCGGGTCGTGGGCGTAGCCGGAGTCGGCGTACACGCCGTAGGTGCCGCTGTCGTCGGGCAGGGGCTGCGGCTCGTAGACGGCGGTGGTCCCGGCGTCCGCCGTCCGGCCGGGCCGGGCGGGTGTGAAGACGTCGTCGCGGTCGTAGTCGTCGTCGTACGCCACGCTGTCCTGCGCCCGCGTACGGTCGTCGCCGTAGGTGTCCTCTCCGGCCTCGAGGCCGGAGACCTCCAGGGTGGGCTCCTGGCGGGTCCGCTCGCCGCGGCGGCGCTTGCTGCCGCCCAGGCCCGCCAGGGCCGGCGCGTTCACCGCCCAGCCGGCCGAGAAGCCGCGCCGGAACGACAGCGTGACGTAGGTCTGGCCGACCGCGAAGGCGGCCGCGCCGAGGCCGATCACGACGACGGACGGGATGAGCACGCCGACCACGACGCCGAGGAAGCCGACGAAGGCGAGCAGCCGCCAGCGCAGGCGCGCCTTGTACTGCAGGAGCACCTCGCCCAGCAGCCACAGCGCGACGATGCCGAACGCGATGTAGAGGACCGTCCAGCCCATGTACGCCCCTCTCCCAGTGGCCGCTACGGAGTGTGTCGTATACCGGTGCGACCGGTCTAGGCCCGCGGGGGGTGGTGCAGGCCCAGGTTCTCGTGGATTTCCAGCGTCGCCGTGGAGTTGTTGAGCGTGATGAAGTGCAGTCCGGGCACTCCCTCGGCCAGCAGCCGAGCGCAGAACTCCGTGGCGAAGTCGATACCAATGGAGCGTACCGCCGCCGGATCGTCCTTCGCTGTGAGGATCCGCTCTTTCAGGCTGTCGGGGAACGAGGCGTTACTGAGCTTCGGCAACCGTTCCAGCATCTTCACGCTGGTGACCGGCATGACCTCGGGGATGATCGGGGTCTCGCAGCCGGCCGCGGCGACCCGGTCACGCAGCCGCAGATAGGACTCGGGGTGGAAGAACATCTGCGTGATCGCGTAGTCGGCGCCGGCCCGGCACTTGTCCACGAAGTGGGCGACGTCGGTGTCCCAGTCGGCGGAGCGCGGATGCATCTCGGGGAAGGCCGCGACGCCGACGCAGAAGTCGCCCGACTCCTTGATGAGCCGGACGAGTTCGGCGGCGTAGGTCAGGCCCCGGGGGTGCGGGACCCACTCGGCCATCGGGTCGCCGGGCGGGTCGCCGCGCACGGCGAGCATGTTGCGGATCCCGGCGTCGGCGTACTGGCCGATGATGTTGCGCAGCTCGGCGACGGAGTGGTCGACCGCGGTGAGGTGCGCCACGGGGGTGAGGGTGGTGTCGGCGGCGATCTGCTCGGTCGCCCGGACGGTGCCCGCGCGCGTGGAGCCGCCCGCGCCGTAGGTCACGGAGACGAAGTCGGGGCCGACGGCCTCGACCCTGCGGAGCGCGTTCCAGAGGTTCCGCTCGCCCTTCTCGGTCTTGGGAGCCCAGAACTCGAACGAGTACGTCGTCTTCCCGGCGGCGAGCATGTCGCGCACGGTGCGTGCGCGATCAGTCCTGGTGGATGCGGTTCCGAGGGCCATACCGGCAGGTTAGTCAGGGGGCGGCGGTCCCCCAACCGGACCGCGGCGATTCGCCCGGATTGCCGGACTGCTGTCCACCCCTTGGACATCCCCCCTTGGACATCCACCCCTTGGGCATCCTCGCGCCGGTCCCGCCTCACCCCGCCTGCCGCAGCCGCTTGGCGAACTGTGCCGCCGCCGCACCCGGGTCGTCCGCCTCCGTGATCGCCCGTACGACGACGACCCGGCGGGCCCCGGCCTCCAGGACCTGGTCGAGGTTGCCGAGGTCGATGCCGCCGATGGCGAACCAGGGGCGGTCGGTACCCAGGGCGGCGGTGTAGCGCACCAGGTCCAGGCCCGGGGCGTGGCGGCCGGGCTTGGTGGGGGTCGGCCAGCACGGGCCGGTGCAGAAGTAGTCCACGCCCTCCTGGACGGCGGCAGCGGCGGCCTCGGACTCGGCGTGGGTCGAGCGGCCGATCACGACGGCATCGCCGAGGATCGCCCGGGCCGCGGGGACCGGGAGGTCGCCTTGGCCGAGGTGCAGGACGTCGGAGCGGGCGGCGTGGGCGACGTCCGCGCGGTCGTTGACCGCGAGGAGCTTGCCGTGCCGGGCGCAGGCGTCGGCGAAGACCTCCAGGTGTTCCAGTTCCTCGGCGGCCTCCATGCCCTTGTCGCGCAACTGCACGATGTCCACGCCGTTCGCGAGGACCGCGTCCAGGAACTCCGCCAGATCGCCCTGGCGCTTGCGGGCGTCGGTGCACAGGTAGAGGCGGGCGTCGGCGAGCCGGGCCGTGCGGGCGGTGGTGACGGTGTCGGGCATGGACGATCCCCCGGTATCGGTGGTGTACGGGTGCGCGCGGGCCGCGCCCGGGGGCACGGGCCGCGGAAGGCTCCCGGTGTCGCCGTGCGGGCGGGGACGGCCGCGGCCGGCACACGGGCCTCGGGCCGGCCCTGACCCAGCGTACGGGCCGTGCCGGCACGTCCGGTGCGGGCACGGAGGGCGGGCACCCGGAGCCGCCCGTGGCGGGCACGCCCGGGCCTACAGAGGGGACCGGGGCCCGCTCCCTGGCAGCGGCCGTGGAAGCCGCCCCCGGCCACGGGCCCTGGAGGCACGGCAGGCACGGCACGGCCCGAGGCCGTGGCCCGTGTGGCCGCGGCCCGGGCACCGGGCGGTGTGTTCAGGTCCGGCCCTGGTCGGACAGTGCCGGACGTTGTTCGAGTGGGCTTCGGTCAGACGGCGAGCGCCTGGGCGCGGCGCTTCACCTCCGTGCCGCGGTTCTCACGCAGTGCCTGCGCGGGCGTGCCGGGCAGGCTGGGGTCGGGCGTGAAGAGCCACTCGATCATCTCTTCGACCGTGAAGCCGTCGTCCCGCAGGAGCGTCAGGGTCCCGGACAGGCCCTTGACGACCCTGTCCCCGTCGATGAAGTCCGCGGGGACGTGCAGTGCCTTGTTCTCACCACGGCGTACGGCGATGAGCTGGCCCTCCTTGACCAGCTGCCGGACGCGTGTCACCTCCACGCCGAGCTTCTCGGCGATGTCGGGCAGGGTGAGCCAGGCGGGGACGAGAGCATCGATCTTCGCGTCAATCTCGGTCACGGGAACAAGCCTGCCATCCGGCACTGACAGTCGGAAGTCAGGCCGGTCCACCCGGGGCACGCGCCGGTGGCGCCGGCTACGCCGTGGCCGCCTTCAGGGGCCTCGCCGGGTCCGCCAGCAGCAGGGGATCCATCGGCACGCCCGACTCGATCAGGCGGCGCCCCTGGGCCAGGTCCCGGGGCCGGCCCACCGCCAGCAGCGCGGCCAGGCGGGTGTCGCGGAGCCAGCAGACCGTCCAGGCGGGACCGGACGGGTCGCCCCGCCACACCATCCGGTCGGCACCCGCGTGGTGACCGGCGTACTGGACGAACCGCCCGAACTGCTCGGACCAGAAGTACGGCACCGGGTCGTAGACCGCCGGGGCCTGCCCCGTGGCCCGCCCGACGATGTTCACGGCCACCGTGCGCGGCCCCTGCAGGGCGTTGTCCCAGTGGTGGACCAGCAGGCGCTCGCCGTACCGCGCCGACGGGAAGGAGGCGCAGTCGCCGACCGCGTAGACGTCCGGCACGGACGCGTGCAGGTGCTCGTCGGCGAGGATCTCCCCCTGGGCCCCCAGCACGATTCCCGAGCCGGCCAGCCAGGCCGTGGCGGGACGTGCCCCGATGCCGACGACGACCGCACCGGCGGGCAGCCGCGTGCCGTCGTCCAGCACCACCGCGCCGGACTCGACGCGCGCCACGCGCGTGTGCGTCCGCAGCTGAACACCCGCGTCGGCGTACCAGGCGGCCATGGGCGCGGCCACCTCGTCGGGCAGCGCGCCCGCGAGCGGCCGGTCGGCGGCCTCCACGACGGTGACGGCGCAGCCCGCCTCGCGCGCGGCGGTGGCGAACTCCGCGCCGATCCAGCCGGCCCCGACCACCACGATGTCGTGCTGCCGGGCGAGCACCGGCCGCAGCCGCTCGGCGTCGTCGAGGGTGCGCAGCAGATGCACCCCGGCGACGCCCTCGGCGCCCGGCAGCCGGACCGGCTCGGCGCCGGTGGCGACGACCAGGACGTCGTAGGGGACGGGCCCGGCCTCGGTGTCCAGCCGGTGGTCGGCGGGGTGCAGGCCCAGCACCTCGCAGCCGAGCCGCAGTTCGATGCCGAGCGCTTCGAAGTCCACGTCGAAGGCGGAGCCCTCCGCCTTGCCGAGCAGCACGGCCTTGGACAACGGCGGCCGGTCGTAGGGCTGGTGGGGCTCCGCGCCGATGAGGGTCACGGTGCCGGTGAAGCCCTGCTCCCGCAGGGCGACCGCCGTCTGCACCCCGGCCATGCCGGCGCCCGCCACGACCACGCGGCGCGGCGCGGGCCCACCCTGTCGGGGAGCGCTTTCCTGCGTCTGCTCGCTCACCTGATCACCATAGACAGCTGACATACCGTCAGTCAGGGCTCGTGCCCCGTGACCTGCTCCACAACGCCCGTGCCGTCGTCCTGCCCGACTCCCCTCCCGGGTACCCAGCGGGCGGCTCCCTTACAAGTGCGGAGCCCGGAGGGCTAGGGTGGCCACCGTAAAGCACTCGCGGGAGCCCGGACGCACCGGGCTGAGAGGGAGGCTGGCGGCCTCCGACCGTACGAACCTGATCCGGGTCATGCCGGCGAAGGGAGGGGCTGGACGCCCATGTCGTTCACGTCCGACACGTCTGTGTCGCCCAGGTCCGACACGTCAGACGTCCTTGTCGTGGGGGGCGGGATCATCGGCCTGGTCACGGCCTGGCGCGCCGCGCAGCGCGGGCTGGCCACGGCCGTGGTCGACCCCGAGCCGGGCGGCGGAGCCGCGCAGGTGGCCGCCGGGATGCTGGCCGCCGTCACGGAGCTGCACTACGGGGAGCAGACGCTGCTCGCCCTGAACCTGGCCTCGGCGCGGCGCTACCCGCACTTCGCGGCCGAGCTCGCCGACGTCACCGGCCGCGACCTCGGTTACCGCCGCAGCGGCACGCTCGCCGTCGCCCTGGACGCCGACGACCGCGCCCACCTGCGGGAACTGCACGCCCTGCAGCAGCAGTCGGGCCTTCAGTCGCAGTGGCTGTCCGGGCGGGAGTGCCGACGCCTGGAGCCGATGCTCGCGCCGGGCGTGCGCGGCGGGCTGCGGGTGGACGGGGACCACCAGATCGACCCGCGCCGGCTGGCCGGGGCGCTGGTGGCCGCGTGCGAGCGGGCGGGCGTGGTCTTCCACCGGGAGTGGGCCGAACGGCTCACCGTCCTGCGGGAGCGGGCCGCGGGGGTCGTCACGGCCGGCGGGACCGCGCTGAGCGCCGGGCAGGTGGTGCTCGCCGCGGGCAGCCTCAGCGGGCGGCTGGCGGGCGTTCCGCAGGACGTCCTGCCGCCCGTACGGCCCGTGAAGGGGCAGGTGGTCCGGCTGACCATGCCGGCGCACGGGACGCCGTTCTTGAACCGGACGGTCAGGGCCGTGGTGCGCGGCAGCCATGTCTACCTGGTGCCGCGCGAGAACGGCGAGCTGGTCATCGGCGCGACCAGCGAGGAGATGGGCTGGGACACCACGGTCACCGCGGGCGGCGTGTACGAGCTGCTGCGCGACGCGCACGAGCTGGTCCCGGGCCTCACCGAGCTGCCGCTCACCGAGACCCGGGCCGGACTGCGGCCCGGCTCCCCCGACAACGCGCCGCTGCTCGGCCCGACCGGGCTGGACGGGCTGCTGCTGGCGACCGGGCACTACCGCAACGGCGTGCTGCTCACCCCGGTCACCGGGGACGTCATGGCGCACGTCCTGACGACCGGTGAACTCCCGGACGAGGCCCGCCCCTTCACACCGAAGCGCTTCAGCGGCGCGGCGGCCCTCACGGAGCAGCCCGCATGAACATCCACGTCAACGGCGAGCCCCGCGAGATCGAGCCCGGCACGGCCCTCGACACCGTCGTGAAGTCCCTCACCCGGGCGCCCTCCGGGGTGGCCGCCGCCCTCAACGAAACCGTCGTCCCGCGCGCGCAGTGGTCCGCCACGCCCCTGTCCGAAGGGGACCGCGTGGAAGTCCTCACCGCCGTCCAAGGAGGCTGACCATGGCCGACGACCCCTTCGTCCTCGGCGGTACGTCCTTCACGTCCCGCCTGATCATGGGTACCGGCGGGGCACCCAGCCTCGAGGTGCTGGAACGCGCCCTGGTGGCCTCCGGGACGGAGCTGACGACCGTGGCGATGCGGCGGGTGAACCCCTCGGTGCACGGCTCCGTGCTGTCCGTCCTGGACAGGCTGGGCATCCGCGTCCTGCCCAACACGGCCGGCTGCTTCACCGCCGGGGAGGCCGTGCTGACCGCCCGCCTCGCCCGGGAGGCGCTCGGCACCGACCTGATCAAGCTGGAGGTCATCGCCGACGAGCGCACCCTGCTGCCCGACCCGATCGAGCTGCTGGAGGCGGCCGAGACGCTGGTCGACGACGGGTTCACCGTCCTGCCGTACACCAACGACGACCCCGTGCTGGCCCGCAGACTGGAGGATGTCGGCTGCGCGGCGATCATGCCGCTGGGCTCGCCGATCGGCTCCGGACTCGGCATCCGCAACCCGCACAACTTCCAGCTCATCGTGGAGCACGCGCGGGTGCCGGTGATCCTGGACGCGGGCGCCGGTACGGCGTCGGACGCGGCGCTGGCGATGGAGCTGGGCTGTGCGGGGGTGATGCTGGCCTCGGCGGTGACCCGGGCAAAGGAGCCGGTGCTGATGGCCGCCGCCATGCGCAGCGCGGTGGAGGCGGGCCGGCTGGCCTACCGGGCGGGGCGGATTCCCCGGCGGCACTTCGCTCAGGCGTCGTCCCCCGCGGAGGGCATGGCCGTTCTCGATCCCGAGCGTCCCGCGTTCTGAGCACGCGCCGGGCGGGAGACGTCACAGGTCCGCTGCAGTCCCGCAGCAACATCGGCAGGCGGGATGTGGTGTCGGTCGTGGCTCGTAGACTCACCTGCGTGGACACGACCCTTCAGGACCCTCTGGTCGGGCAGGTGCTCGACGGCCGGTACCGCGTCGACGCGCGGATCGCGGTCGGCGGGATGGCCACGGTCTACCGGGCCGTGGACACCCGCCTGGACCGCGTGCTCGCGCTCAAGGTGATGCACCCGACGCTCGCGGCCGACGGCTCGTTCGTGGAGCGGTTCATCCGCGAGGCGAAGTCCGTCGCCCGGCTGGCCCACCCCAACGTGGTGCAGGTCTTCGACCAGGGCACCGACGGGCCGTACGTCTATCTGGCCATGGAGTACGTCGCCGGCTGCACCCTGCGGGACGTGCTGCGCGAGCGCGGGGCGCTCCAGCCCCGGGCCGCGCTGGACATCCTGGAGCCGGTGCTGGCCGCGCTCGGCGCCGCGCACCGCGCCGGTTTCGTGCACCGGGACATGAAGCCCGAGAACGTCCTGATAGGGGACGACGGCCGGGTCAAGGTCGCCGACTTCGGGCTGGTCAGGGCCGTGGACACGGTGACCAACACCACCGGGACGGTCCTCGGCACGGTCTCCTACCTCGCGCCCGAGCAGATAGAGCACGGCACCGCCGACCCCCGGGTCGACGTGTACGCGTGCGGCGTCATGTTCTTCGAGATGCTGACCGGCGACAAGCCGCACGACGGGGACTCCCCCGCCACCGTCCTCTACAAGCATCTGCACGAGGACGTGCCGCCGCCGTCGGCGACCGTGCCCGGCCTGGCGTACGAGCTGGACGAGCTGGTCGCCTCGGCCACCGCGCGCACCCCGGACGTCCGCCCGCACGACGCGGTCGCGCTGCTCGCCCTGGTCCGCGAGGCGCACGGCCGGCTCAGCGCGGAGCAGCTGGACGCGATGCCGCCCCAGGCGCTGTCGGTACAGCACGACAACGCCGAGGACCGCACGAGCGTGATCCCGCGCGCGCTGACGGTGCCCCGCCCCCTGCCCGTCGACGGCGACGCGTACGGCGGGGACGACCCGGACGGCGCCCCGGCGCTCAACCGCACCAGCCGTCTGAGAACGCCTCCCCCTCCGCCGCCCCGGCGCCGCTCCGGTGTGCGGCGCGGCCCGCTGGCGATCGTCGTCGCCGTGCTGCTTGCGCTCGGCGTCGGCACGGGCATCTGGTACATCAACTCGGGCCAGTTCACCAAGGTGCCGCCGCTGCTGGAGAAGACCGAGTCGCAGGCCCGGGACCGGCTCGCGGAGGCCGGCCTGGAGCTCGGCACGGTCAAGGAGGCCTACAGCGACACCGTCAAGCGCGGCACGGTCATCAGCACCGACCCGGCGGCCGGTGCCCGGATCCGCAGCAACGACTCGGTGACGATCACCCTCTCGAAGGGCCCGCGGACCGTCCGCGTCCCCGACCTCCAGGGCTACCGCCTGGACAAGGCGCGGGAGGTCCTCAAGGACGAGGGCCTCGCGCCGGGCATGGTCACCCGGGAGTTCAGCGAGGACGTGACCAAGGGCCAGGTGATCTCCACCGGGCCGGAGCAGGGCACCAAGGTGCGGGCGGGCTCCGCCGTCGCGCTGACCGTCAGCAAGGGCCGCAGCGTGGACGTGCCGGACGTGACCGGTGAGGACCTGGCCGACGCGAAGGCCGACCTGGCTGAGGCCGGCCTCGAGGTAAAGGTCGCCGCGGAGCGGGTCACCTCCTCGGAGTACGACAAGGGCCAGGTCGTCCGGCAGTCCCCCGGCAAGGGCAGCCAGGTCGCCGAGGGCGACACGGTGACGCTGACGCTGTCCAAGGGCCCCGAGATGGTCGAGGTCCCGGACGTGGTCGGGGACAGCGTCGAGGACGCCACGCGCGCACTGGAGGCCGCCGGCTTCCAGGTGGACGAGGACCGCGGGCTGCTCGGCCTGTTCGGCGACACCGTCAAGGGCCAGTCGGTCGAGGGCGGGGACACCGCGCCCAAGGGATCGACGATCACGATCGAGATCCGCTGACACCCGCACCGCCGACGGACATCACACGGCTGACGGGCCCGGCGGCCCCCGGGCCCGTGACACCCTGAACGGGTGAACACCGAGCAGTCCGGCCGCCTGCGCAACCCCATAGGCGGCCACGTCCCCGTGGCCGGCGGTCTGCACTCCGTCGGCCTGTCCTACGCCCGCGACCTGGGCGCGGAGACCGTGCAGGTCTTCGTCGCCAACCCACGCGGCTGGGCCACCCCGCCCGGCAACCCCCAGCAGGACGAAGCGTTCCGCGCCGCGTGCGAGGCCGAGTCGATCCCGGCGTACGTCCACGCCCCGTACCTGATCAACTTCGGTTCGCACACCGAGGCGACCGTGGAGCGGTCGGTCGAGTCGCTGCGGCACTCACTGCGGCGCGGGCGGGAGATCGGCGCGCTGGGCGTGGTCGTGCACACGGGCAGCGCGACCGGCGGCCGGGACCGGGCGGTGGCCCTGAAGCAGGTACGGGAGCACCTGCTGCCGCTGCTGGACGAGCTGACCCGCGACGACGACCCGTACCTGCTGCTGGAGTCGACCGCCGGGCAGGGCGCCTCGCTGTGCTCGCGGACGTGGGACTTCGGGCCGTACTTCGAGGCGCTGGACGCCCATCCGAAGCTGGGGGTGTGCCTGGACACCTGCCATGTCTTCGCGGCCGGGCACGACCTGACCGGGCCGAACGGCATGCACCAGACGCTGGACCTGCTGGTGGACACGGTCGGCGAGGGCCGGCTGAAGCTGATCCACGCCAACGACTCCAAGGACGTGGCCGGCGCCCACAAGGACCGGCACGCCAACATCGGCGCCGGCCATATCGGCGAGGACCCGTTCCGGGCCCTGATGACGCACCCCGCGACCGAGGGCGTGCCGCTGGTCATCGAGACGCCCGGCGGCAAGGAGGGGCACGCCGCGGACGTGGAGCGGCTGAAGAAACTGCGCGAGAGGTGAGGTCAGAGCTCGGGGCCGTCCCCGGGCTCCTCCTGGTAGGAGTAGCGCTGTTCCTTCCACGGGTCGCCGATGTTGTGGTAGCCGCGCTCCTCCCAGAAGCCGCGCCGGTCGGTGGTCATGTACTCCACCCCGCGGACCCACTTGGGGCCCTTCCATGCATACAGGTGGGGGACGATCAGGCGCAGTGGGAAGCCGTGCTCGGCGGTGAGCAGTTCGCCGTCCTTGTGGGTGGCGAAGAGCGTGCGTTCGGAGGCGAAGTCGGACAGCCGCATGTTCGAGCTGAACCCGTACTCCGCCCACACCATCACATGGGTCACCTCGGGCGCGGGCGGCGCGATCTCGAGGATGGTCCGGGCCGGGATGCCGCCCCACTCGGCGCCGAGCATGCTGTACTTCGTGACGCAGTGCAGATCGGCCACGACCGTGGTGTACGGCAGGGCGGTGAACTCCTCGTGGGTCCAGCAGTGCTTCTCGCCGTCGGCGGTGGCGCCGAAGACCCGGAACTCCCAGCGCTCGGGGCGGAAGCGGGGAACCGGCCCGTAGTGCGTGACCGGCCAGCCCTTCTGCACCCGCTGACCCGGGGGAAGCCCGGGCTGCGCCGCTCCTCCTGAACCGCCCTCTCCCGACTCGCGTTCCACCGGCTGACCCATGACTCCATCCTGACAGACCCAGGGCTGTGCAAAGACCGGGACCCCATACATTCGGACAATCAACAACAATCAACGTCAAATGGCCGCAAGCAGAACTAAGCCTGCACTAACTTACTAAGTGCCGACTTACTGGACGATCTTCGGTGCCGGTGGAATCATGCGGCGCAACCCGCCAGATCCCCCGGTTGGAAGGAGCCTCTGCGATGCAGGGCGACCCCGAGGTCCTCGAATTCCTGAACGAGCAGCTGACCGGCGAGCTCACCGCGATCAACCAGTACTGGCTGCACTACCGGATCCAGGACAACAAGGGCTGGACCAAGCTCGCCAGGTACACGCGTGAAGAGTCCATCGACGAGATGAAGCACGCGGACAGGATCACCGAGCGCATCCTGATGCTGGACGGTCTGCCCAACTACCAGCGCCTGTTCCACGTCCGGGTCGGCCAGACGGTCACCGAGATGTTCCAGGCCGACCGGCAGATCGAGGTCGAGGCCATCGACCGCCTCAGGCGGGGCATCGAGGTGATGCGCGCCAAGGGGGACGTGACGTCCGCGAACCTCTTCGAGGAGATCCTCGCGGACGAGGAGCACCACATCGACTACCTGGACACGCAGCTGGAGCTCATCGACAAGCTCGGCGAGGCGCTGTACATCGCCCAGCAGATCGAGCAGCCCAGCTAGGCGGCCTCGTCCAGCCGGGCCAGCACCGGCTCGCCCTGGTCGGCCAGCTCACGGCGGGGGCACGCGCCCCTGCCCAGCAGGGCCTGGATCCGGCGTACGCACGAGCCGCAGTCGGTGCCCGCCTTGCAGGCCGAGGCGATCTGCCGGGGGGTGCAGGCGCCGTTCTCCGCGTGCTGCTTGACCTGCTGTTCGGTGATGCCGAAGCAAGAACAGACGTACACGCGGCTCACCTCCGGTCGGGATTCAGGGTCGTGCCATCCCGACCCTTGATCGGTGAGGCTAACCTAACCTTACCTGGCGCCGGTGAGACGCAAAAGCGGTGCGGGGCGCGGATCGTATGTGATCCGCGCCCCACTTCATGGCCGAAAAGAGCTGGTGACAGGCGAGGCCGTCACTGGTCCCGGTACATCTCGGCGACCAGGAACGCCAGGTCCAGCGACTGGCTGCGGTTCAGCCGCGGGTCGCAGGCCGTCTCGTAGCGCTGGTGCAGGTCGTCGACGAAGATCTCGTCGCCGCCGCCCACGCACTCGGTGACGTCGTCGCCGGTGAGCTCCACGTGGATGCCGCCCGGGTGGGTGCCGAGCTCCTTGTGGACCTCGAAGAAGCCCTTGACCTCGTCGAGCACGTCGTCGAAGCGGCGGGTCTTGTGACCGGAGGCCGCCTCGAAGGTGTTGCCGTGCATCGGGTCGGTCACCCAGGCCACCACCGCGCCGGACGCCGTGACCTTCTCGACCAGCTCGGGAAGCCGGTCGCGGATCTTGTCGGCGCCCATCCGGACGATGAAGGTCAGCCGGCCCGGCTCGCGCTCAGGGTCGAGGCGGTCGATGTACTGCAGGGCCTCCTCGGCCGTGGTCGTCGGGCCGAGCTTGATGCCGATCGGGTTGCGGATCTTCGAGGCGAACTCGATGTGCGCGTGGTCCAGCTGCCGGGTGCGCTCACCGATCCACACCATGTGCGCGGAGACGTCGTACAGCTGCCCGGTCCGCGAGTCCACCCGGGTGAGCGCCGACTCGTAGTCGAGCAGCAGCGCCTCGTGCGAGGAGTAGAACTCGACCGTCTTGAACTCCTCCGGGTCGGCCCCGCAGGCGTGCATGAAGTTCAGCGCGTTGTCGATCTCACGGGCGAGCTGCTCGTAACGCTGCCCGGACGGCGACGACTTCACGAAGTCCTGGTTCCAGGCGTGCACCTGGCGCAGGTCGGCGTAGCCGCCGGTGGTGAAGGCGCGCACCAGGTTCAGCGTGGAGGCCGACGCGTGGTACATGCGCTTGAGGCGCTCGGGGTCCGGGATGCGGGACTCGGGCGTGAACTCGAAGCCGTTGACGGAGTCACCGCGGTAGACGGGCAGCGTCACGCCGTCGCGGGTCTCGGTCGGCTTGGAGCGCGGCTTGGAGTACTGGCCGGCGATCCGGCCCACCTTCACCACGGGCACGGACGCGGCGTACGTCAGCACGGCGCCCATCTGGAGCAGCGTCTTGAGCTTGTTGCGGATGTGATCGGCGGACACCGCGTCGAACGCCTCGGCGCAGTCGCCGCCCTGGAGGAGGAACGCCTCTCCCTTGGCGACGGCCGCCATCCGGGCGCGCAGCTGGTCGCACTCGCCCGCGAAGACGAGCGGCGGATACGACTCGAGGTCCGCGATCACCTTGCGCAGAGCCTCGGGGTCGGGGTACTCGGGCTGCTGCGCCGCGGGCAGGTCTCGCCAGGTGTTGCCAGCGCTCGGGCTGGTCTTAGCGTTCACGGTCACGCCCTCAACATTACGGGGTCGTGTCGGGCCTCCCGGCCCCTGCCCAGCAAATGAGACACGGGGTACACGGTACGGACACCGGCCCGTGGGGATGTCGGGTACAGTGCGTCGCATGTTCGCGCACTCGACCCGTATGTGGTGGTGGACCGCTTCTCCGGCGGCCCACTGACTGCGCGTACCCACCGACTCGCGAAGGCCGCCCGAGGGGCGGCCTTCGGTGTGTCCGGCGGCCCGCTCCTCTCCCCGTCAGAGAAGGAGCACGGACCATGAACCTGCTCGGCTTGCTGGACGACCCCCGTCCGTTCGCCCTGCTGCGCCGCCGCACCCCGGGCCACGACCACGACCGGGTCGAGGTGCTGATCGGCCCCGTCACCTCCCGCGACCGCCTCGCCGACCTGCCCGGCGAGGGCCTCGCGCTCGTCCCCTTCCGGCAGATCCGCGAGCGCGGCTTCGACGTCCGCGACGACGGCACACCGCTGCTGGTGCTGACCCCCGAGGAGACCCACGAGATCGCGGTGGCCGACGCACTCGCCCAGCTCCCGGCACACGCCGTGCGGGTCGCCGGCGGCGGCTTCGACGTCGCCGACGAGGAGTACGCCGAGCTCGTCGGGCGGGTGCTGCGGGACGAGATCGGGCGGGGCGAGGGCGCGAACTTCGTCATCCGGCGGACCTACCAGGGGCAGATCCCGGGGTTCGCCCGGGCCGACGCGCTGGCGCTGTTCCGGCGGCTGCTCGCGGATGAGCGGGGCGCGTACTGGACGTTCGTGGTGCACACCGGGGACCGGACCCTGGTCGGCGCCAGCCCCGAGGTGCATGTGCGGATGTCGGGCGGGACGGTGGTGATGAACCCGATCAGCGGCACCTACCGCTACCCGGCCGACGGCCCGACGCCCGAGCACCTGCTGCGGTTCCTCGCCGACGGCAAGGAGATCGAGGAGCTGTCGATGGTCGTCGACGAGGAGCTGAAGATGATGTGCACCGTCGGCGACCGGGGCGGGGTGGTCGTCGGGCCCCGGCTGAAGGAGATGGCGCACCTCGCGCACACGGAGTACGAGCTGCGCGGCAAGTCCTCGCTGGACGTGCGGGAGGTGCTGAGGCAGACCCTGTTCGCGGCGACCGTCACCGGCTCGCCGGTGCAGAACGCGTGCCGGGTGATCGAGCGGTACGAGACCGGCGGCCGGGGCTACTACGCCGGTGCGCTGGCGCTGCTGGGCCGGGACGCGGGCGGCGCCCAGACGCTGGACTCCCCCATCCTCATCCGCACCGCCGACATCGACGCGGCCGGGCGGCTGCGGGTGCCGGTCGGCGCCACCCTGGTCCGGGGCTCCGACCCGGCCGGCGAGGTCGCGGAGACACACGCCAAGGCGGCCGGGGTGCTGGCCGCGCTCGGGGTGCGGGAGCAGCGGCCGCACCGGGAGGCCGTACGGCCCCGGCTCGCCGACGACCCGCGGGTGCGGGCGGCGCTGGACGGGCGCCGGGCGTCGCTGGCGCCGTTCTGGCTGCGGATGCAGGAGCGGTCCGGCGAGCTGGAGGGCCACGCCCTGGTCGTCGACGGGGAGGACACCTTCACCGCGATGCTCGCGCACATGCTGCGCTGCGGCGGCCTGGAGGTGACGGTCCGCCGCTACGACGAGCCGGGCCTGCGGGAGGCGGTGCTCGCGCACGCGGGACCGCTGGTGCTGGGGCCGGGGCCGGGCGACCCCTCCGACCTGGCCGACCCCAAGATGCGGTTCCTGCGGGCCCTGACCGCCGAGGTCCTCGGGGCACACCGGCACGGCGTGCTCGGCGTGTGTCTCGGGCACGAGCTTCTCGCGGCGGAGCTGGGGCTGGACATCGTACGCAAGGACGTGCCGCACCAGGGTGCGCAGACGGTGATCGATCTGTTCGGGCGGCAGGAGACCGTCGGTTTCTACAACAGTTTCGTGGCGCGCTGCGACGAGGAGGCCGCCGCCGAGCTGGCCGCGCACGGCGTGGAGGTCAGCCGGGCCGCGAACGGGGAGGTGCACGCGCTGCGGGGTACCGGGTTCGCGGGGGTGCAGTTCCACCCGGAGTCGGTGCTCACCCTGAACGGGGCGGCGATCGTGCGGGAGTTGACGGGGTACGTGCGGCGGCCTCAGCCGAAGAACACGCCGACTTCCTCGTAGAGCCGGGGGTCGACGGTCTTCAGGCGGGTGGTCGCCTCCGCGAGGGGCACGCGGACGACGTCCGTGCCGCGCAGGGCGACCATCGTGCCGAAGTCGCCGTCGCGGACACAGTCGACGGCGTGCAGGCCGAAGCGGGTGGCGAGCCAGCGGTCGAAGGGGCTGGGGGGTCCGCCGCGCTGGAGGTGGCCGAGGACCGTCGTCCGGGCCTCCTTGCCGGTGCGCGCCTCGATCTCCCTGGCGAGCCACTCGCCGACTCCGGACAGGGGGACCGGTGCGGAGCCGCCCGGCGAGTCGTGCCGGAGCACCAGGTCGGCGTTCTTCGGCCGGGCGCCGTCGGCGACCACGACGATGGGGGCGTAGGAGGCCTGGAAGCGGGACGTCACCCAGGCGCACACCTGGTCCATGTCGAAGGGCTGCTCGGGGATGAGGATGACGTTCGCCCCGCCGGCCAGGCCGGAGTGGACCGCGATCCAGCCGGCGTTGCGCCCCATCACCTCCACGACCAGGACGCGCATGTGCGACTCGGCGGTGGTGTGCAGCCGGTCGATCGCCGCGGTGGCCGTGTTGACGGCGGTGTCGAAGCCGAGGGTGCGGTCGGTGGCCTGCATGTCGTTGTCGATGGTCTTCGGCACGCCGACGCACGGCACCCCGTGCTCCCGCCCCAGGCGCACAGCCACGCCCAGGGTGTCCGCGCCGCCGATCACGACGAGCCCGTCGATTCCCCGCTGGGCGAGGTTGTCCTTGATGCGGCGGGCGCCGTCGGCCTCCTTGAGCGGATCGGTGCGCGAGGAGCCGAGGATGGTGCCGCCGCGCGGCAGGATGCCGCGCACCGCGCGGATGTCGAGCGGGACGGCGTCCCCCTCCAGGGCCCCGAGCCAGCCGTCCCGGAAACCGACGAAGTCGTAGCCGTACTCCTGGACGCCCTTGCGGACGATGGCCCGGATGACGGCGTTGAGACCGGGGCAGTCACGGCCTCCGGTCAGTACTCCGACCCGCATGGCTGTGTCCCTTCGCCGCGACGTCCTGCTCGAGGCCCACGCTAGCGGTGAGACAGGTCACCGCAAGGCCGCACCCGCCGGTTCACTCGTCGTCGAGCCCCCGCTCGATCGCGTAGCGGACGAGCTCCACGCGGTTGTGCAGCTGGAGCTTGCCGAGAGTGTTCTGGACGTGGTTCTGCACCGTGCGGTGGGAGATGACCAGGCGTTCGGCGATCTGCTTGTAGCTCAGGCCCTTGGCGACCAGGCGCAGCACCTCGGTCTCGCGGTCGGTGAGCCGGGGCGCGTCGGGTGCGCCGGTGTCGGGCGCGGGGGCGGGCTCGGAGGCCAGGCGGCGGTACTCGCCGAGCACCAGCCCGGCCAGGCCCGGGGTGAAGACCGGGTCGCCGGCGGCGGTGCGGCGCACCGCGTCCTGCAACTCCTCGGGGGACGCCGACTTCAGCAGGTAGCCGGTCGCGCCGGACTTGACCGCCTCCAGCACGTCGGCGTGCTCGCCGCTCGCCGACAGCACCAGCACCCGCAGCGCGGGGTTGGCGGCGACGACCTCCTTGCAGACCTGGACGCCGGGTTTGCCGGGCAGGTTGAGGTCGAGCACGAGGACATCGGGTACGGCGGCGGCCGCGCGGCGCACGGCCTGGTCGCCGTCGCCGGCGGTGGCGACCACCTCGAATCCGGACTCGGCCAGGTCGCGGGCGACGGCGTCGCGCCACATGGGGTGGTCGTCGACCACCATGACCTTGATCGGGTCCCGTCCGTCCGGTGCGGTGTCCGTCATCGGCTCCCTGTCCTCCCCCGTGCGTCCTGCGGGTCGTTCGCGTGCTTCGGTACCTTCAGTTCGACCTCCGTGCCCTGCCCGGGCACCGAGACGAGATCCGCGCTGCCGCCGAGGTCGCGCAGCCGTCCCCGGATCGACAGGGCGACACCCAGCCGCCCCTCGCCCTCGGCCTGCGCGAGCCGGCCCTCCGGGATGCCGGGGCCGTCGTCCCGTACGGTGACGATCACCTCGTCGGGTTCGTCCTCGACCAGGATCCACGCGCGCGCGTGCTCGCCCGCGTGCCGGCGGACGTTGTCCAGGGCGGCCCCGACGGCGGCCGCGAGCTCCCGGGCGGCGTGCGGCGCCAACGGCACGGGCGCGCCGGGCTCGGCGAGACTGACCTTCGCACCGGCGTACGGCGCGAGCAGCGTGCGCAGGTCCACCGGCCCGTCGTGCGGCGCGCCGTCCGGTTCCTCGTCCACGACCCGTACGACGGCCCCCTCGGCGGCGTCCTCCGACACCCGGGAGACCGGCACCAGTCCGCCGGAGACCAGGGTGCGCAGCGCCACCTCCTGCTCGCCGGCCAGCCGGCCCAGCTCGGCCGCCTCACCGCCCAGGGCGTCCCCGCGCCGCTTCACCATCGCCAGCACCTGGAGCACGCTGTCGTGGATGTCCCGGGCGAGCCGCTCCCGTTCCCTGGTCGCGGCCTCGATCTCCAGGGCGCGGGCGAGGGTGCGCTCGGAGGCGCGGGCGACCTCGACGACGTAGCCGATCGCGATGGAGGCGACCCAGACCAGGATCACGTTGTGCACGGTGTCGCGGGCGGGGCTGCCGCGTTCCGCCAGGTTGGCGACGGCGACCAGGGTGGAGGCGAGGGCCGCCCAGCGCCAGCCGCCCTTGAGGGCGAAGGCCAGCACGGAACCGGCCGTCCATATCGACGGCAGCGTCGGGCCGCCCGCCTGCACGCGCGCGGGTGCGTCGGCCAGGGGCGTGAGCAGGATGCCGGCCAGCGCGACGGTGAGGTCGGCGGCCAGGAACCGCTTGGTGCAGCGGGCCGCGTTGGCGACCCGGGGCAGGGTGGCCAGGGTCCACCCGCACAGCACGGCGTAGTAGGCGACGGCGAGCCAGGGGCGCGGGAACGCGTCGTACGCGGTGGCGAACAGCCCGATCGCATACAGCATCGTCAGCACCCGGTAGGCGGTGAGCGCGCGCCACAGCGGCAGCTCGACCGACATCCTGATGACCTTCTCGCGCCTGGGCACGTCGTCCCCCACCCCCCGAAAGCCCGGCTCTAGGGCTCGGACCGCCGCTTCGCGGCCTTCTCCTTCTCGGCCTGTTCCTTCTCCGCCCGCGCGAGCGCGGCCTTCGCCGCCTTCTCGGCCTCCCGCCCGGCCTTGGCCTGTTCCGCGAGCTGCCGCTTCATGGCGGTCGCGTACATGTCGACGTACTCCTGGCCGGAGAGCTTCATGATCTCGTACATGACCTCGTCGGTTACCGCGCGCAGCACGAACCGGTCGTGCTCCATGCCCTGGTAGCGGCTGAAGTCCAGGGGCTTGCCGATGCGGATGCCGGGCCGCATCAGCTTGGGCATGATCTTGCCGGGCGGCTGGATCTTCTCCGTGTCGATCATGGCGACCGGGATGACGGGCGCGCCGGTGGCCAGCGCCACGCGCGCCAGTCCGCCCGGCTTGCCGCGGTACAGGCGGCCGTCGGGCGAGCGGGTGCCCTCCGGATAGATGCCGAACAGCTCGCCGCGCTCCAGCACCTCGATGCCGCTCCTGATGGCGGCCTCACCGGCACCGCGCGCCCCGGAGCGGTCCACCGGGAGCTGGCCGACGCCCTTGAAGAAGGCAGCCGTCAGGCGGCCCTTCACACCGGGCGTGGTGAAGTACTCGGCCTTCGCGATGAAGGTGACCTTGCGGTCGAGGACGGCCGGCAGGAAGAACGAGTCGGAGAACGACAGGTGATTGCTCGCCAGGATCGCGGGCCCCTCGGCCGGAACGTTCTCCAGGCCCTCCACCCAGGGCCTGAAGGCGAGCTTCAGCGGCCCCCCGACGGTGACCTTCATCGCGCCGTACAACAACCGAGTGCCTCCTGTGTCTGTAGATCAGACCTTAACCCGGTACGCCGCCGAAGGCGCCGACGGCCCTGGTCGGTGTCCGTGCGGTCGCGTACGGTGAAGGTCCCGCACGCCTCCCCCGACCCTTTTCGACGAACAGGAGACCGAAGGTGCCGCTCCTCGCCGGAGCCGAGCCGCTGCGCCACGAGGGCGGCGAGGTCGCCGTCCTGCTCTGCCACGGCTTCACCGGTTCGCCGCAGTCGCTGCGCCCCTGGGCGGAGCATCTCGCCGCGCGCGGTCTGACCGTCTCGCTGCCGCTGCTGCCCGGGCATGGCACGCGCTGGCAGGACCTGCGGATCACCGGCTGGCAGGACTGGTACGCGGAGGTGGACCGCGAGATGCGCGCCCTGCGCCGGCGCTGCGCGACGGTGTTCGTGGCCGGGCTGTCCATGGGCGGCGCGCTCGCCCTGCGGCTGGCCGCGCGGCACGGCGACGCGGTCGCCGGTGTCCTGGTCGTCAACCCGGCGAACAAGGTGCACGGCCTGGCCGCGCACGCCCTTCCGGTGGTCCGGCACCTGGTGCCCGCGGTGAAGGGGATCGCCAGCGACATCGCCAAGCCGTCGGCGGCGGAGCTGGGCTACGACCGGGTGCCGCTGCACGCGGCGCACTCGCTGCGCGCCTTCCTGCGCCTCGTGGACCGCGAACTGCCGCAGGTCACCCAGCCGCTGCTGCTGATGCGCAGTCCGCAGGACCATGTGGTGCCGCCGGCCGACTCGGCCCGGATCCTCGGCCGGGTCTCCTCGGCGGACGTCACCGAGGTGCTGCTGGAACACAGCTACCACGTCGCCACGTTGGACCATGACGCGGACCGGATCTTCGAGGAGAGCCTCGCGTTCATCGGCCGGCTCGCACCCGGCTTCGGCACTGAGCCCGCTCTCGGCATGGAAGGGACGACCGCAGGTGGCTGAGCACGACTCCGACCGCGAGGACCGCGAGAACCGTGAGGACCGCGAGAACCGCGAGCCGGACGAGAAGGGCGTCCCGTTCGACGAGGAGGCCGCCTGGGCGGCGATCGTCGCCGGCTACGGCGAGGAACCACCGGACCCGCCGGGCATCAAGCCCTTCAAGCCGGTGGAGGACCTGGCGCTGCTGGAGGCCGCGACCAACGACCGGGACGACGAGGACGGCGGGGTCGTTCCCGCCGCCGGGACGGACGTCAGGGTCGACAAGGGCGACAAGGGCGACAGGGGCCCCGGGGGTGACGGGGGCGACGACAGCGACGCGGACGACAAGCCGGCCGCGGCCCCGGTCCGGCCACTGGGCGGCTCCGTGGCGTTCGCGCCCGGCGTCGGCCCCCGCGACTACTCCCCGGCCGAGCCGTCCGACGACGACTTCGCCGAGGACGACGAGGGGCACTTCGTCCCGCCGGAGCCGCCGCCGCTGCCCGAGGCCGACGCCACCGCCAAGTTCGCCTGGCTCGGGGTGCTCGGCGCGCCCGTGCTGCTGCTGCTCGCGGTGCTGCTCGGCTGGGACATGACCTGGTGGCTGGCGACGCTGTGCCTCGGCGGCTTCCTCGGCGGGATCGCCACGCTGGTGATGCGGATGAGGCCGGACGACGAGGACGAGGACGACCCGGGCCGGGGCGCGGTGGTCTGACCCCGGCCGGGCCCGGCGCTACACCGCGGGGACCTTGAGGGCGGCCAGCACCGGGAGGTGGTCCGTGGCCGCCTCGAGGTCCGTCTCCGTGACCCCTGGGTGGCCCAGCGGCACCCCGCAGCCGAGCACCTCGACGCCCTTGGTGGCGAAGACGGCGTCGATGCGCTGGTGGGGGTCGGCGGGCGTCGAGGTGTACTCGCCGCCCCAGGGCGCTGCGGCCCAGCAGTCCGTCAGGCCCTCGGTCAGGCGGCGGAAGGTGCGCCCGTCCGGGCGTTCGTTGAGGTCACCGCCCGCCACCGCGTGCTCCACGCCCATCCCCGCGAGGCGGTCGAGGAGCATGCCGCCCTGCTCGTACCGCTCGTCCTTCTGCAGCGACAGATGGCAGCTGAGCACGCCGAGCCGGGCGCCGCCGAACCGTACGACGGCCGTCGCGAAGCCGCGCCGGTGCAGGCCCGGGGTGAGCGGCAGCAGGACGTCCTCGGTGCGCTCGACGGTGGCCCGCAGCGAGCAGAGGATCGCCGGGCCCGCCGCCGTGGCCCCGCCGGTGAGGACGACGAGGTCGGCGGCGTGGGCCAGACGGGCCAGCTTCTTGCGCCAGCGGAAGAAGCGGGGGGCTTCCTGGAGCAGGACCAGGTCCGGGGCGCAGGCGTGGATCACCCGGGCGAGGGCGGCGGTGTCGTCGCGCATCGAACGGATGTTGTAGCTCAGGACGCGGATGACGGCGGAACCGTCGGCTTCCGTGCGGGAGTTGGGCAGCGGTGGGGTTGCCATGCCGTCAATGTACGCGGACCGGGGCGCCGGGGCGCCTCATGGCTCGGGGCGCGAGGAGCGTCGGCGACCACCGGTGCGTCGTGGTGGGCCGCGCCCACGCGGCGGAGCCGCGTGGGGGTACCGCCTCGCGCCCCTCGGGGCGTCACATGATCGGGTCGGGCTCCCGGGCCAGGTCCGCCGCGCCCACCAGGCCCGCCTTGTTGCCGAGCTGGGCGGCGAGGACATCGGCGACCGGACGCCAGTTGCCGCCGACCAGCCAGCGCTTGTACGACTTGCGGATTGGGCCGAGGACCAGCTCGCCCTCGTCGGACAGGCCGCCGCCGACGATGAAGGCGGACGGGTCGAACAGGGAGGCCAGGTCGGCCAGGCCCGCGCCGACCCAGCGGGCCAGCTCGCGGTAGGAGTCGACGGCCACCCGGTCGCCCTGCCGGGCGGCCATGGAGATGTGCTTGCCCTCGATGCCCTCGGGCGTGCCGTCGCCGAGGCCGAGCAGGATCTCGGCGTTCTCGGGGGTGGCGTTGGCGCGCTGCTTGGCGTACCGCACCAGGGCGCGGCCGGAGGCGTACTGCTCCCAGCAGCCCTGGGAGCCGCAGCCGCACAGCAGGCCGTCGGGCACCATGCGGATGTGGCCGAACTCGGCGGCCACGCCGAAGTGCCCGCGGCGCAGCTTGTTGCCGATGATGATGCCGCCGCCGAGGCCGGTGCCGAGCGTGATGCAGATGACGTTGCGGTGGCCCTTGCCGGCCCCGAACTTGTACTCGCCCCACGCCGCCGCGTTCGCGTCGTTCTCGACGACCACCGGGAGGCCCACGCGGGCCTCGACCTTCTCCTTGAGCGGCTCGTTGCGCCAGTCGATGTTGGGCGCGAAGTAGACCGTCGAGCGCTGGCGGTTGACATAGCCGGCGGCACCGATGCCCACGCCGACGATGTCGTGTCCCGCGCGCGCACCCTCCACGGCCGAGGCGATGGCGTCGATGATCGCCTCGGGCGTGCCCGGGGTCGGCACCTTGTGGGTCGAGAGGATGTTGCCTTCCTCGTCGACCACGCCGGCCGCGATCTTCGTGCCGCCGATGTCGACGCCGATGGTGAGTCCCATGAATCCCTCAGTTTCGGTCGAGCCCCGCTACGGCCAACGGTACCCGAGGCCCTGCCGTGGGGTTCCCGTCGTCCGCACCGTGGGCGGCCCCGGCGGCGCTCCGGGTGCCTGCCCTGCCGGTGGGGCCGTCAGTCGAGGTCGATGCGCTGCCCGGGGCCGGTTCCCTCGTCGCCCCGGTCGTCGCGCGGCTCCTCCTGGAACGCGCGGGCGGTCCAGCGCTTCTCCTGGGCCTGGACGGCGGAGCGGTAGGCGGCGAGCAGTTCGTTGCCGGCCGCCGCGAGGTGGTCGAAGACGTCCGGGTTGCGCTCGATGACCGGCTCGACGGCGGCCTTGGCCTGCTGGACGACCTGCCGCACCACCTGCTGCGCGGCGGGCCCGGCGACCCCGCCGAACAGCGGCGAGTCCGGCCCGGCCAACTGGTCGAGCTTGTCGGCGACCGCGTCGACGAGCTTCTTCAGCTCCTCGGCGGCCGAACCCGGGGGCGGTCCGTACCGGGCGCGGCGGCGGGCCTTCTCCGCCTCCAGGTCCTCGGCGCACGCGCCGGCCCAGGCGTCGGGATCGTTCGCCGCCCGCACCTCGTCGTCGGCCTCGTACCCGGCGGCGTCGGACGGAGGGAGCTGTTCGCTCATGACGGACTCCTGACTACGGTTCGTCCTTACGACGTTACCCGAACGGGCGTACCGGGTTCACCGGCCCGTCGTCAGCGGCCCTGGGGCCACAGTTCCGGGTCCGGTGCGAAACGGATGCGCAGCTCGCCGTCGCGCAGGGCGGCGCCGGCGACGGCACAGCGGCGCAGCGCGGACGGCAGCGGGACGACACGGCGGAACTGCCCGGCGGTGACGACCAGTTCCTCGCCGCGCCGGACGAGGTCGAGGTCCTCCCGGACGGCGCCGGGCAGCGGGAGGTGCCAGACGAGCACGCCGTCCTCGGCGAGCCGGTCGGTGACGGGCCACTGAAGGGGGGCGACCTCGTCCTGGACGCCGGGCACGGCGAGCGCGGCCAGGTCGTCGGCGCCCCGCGGGTCGCGCCCGAGGTGGGCGACGGGCTCCACGTCGTACGACAGCCGCCACTCTTCCAGGACCTTGCGCTGCTGGGCGAGGGGTCCGGCGAGCCAGCTGTCCGGGGCCTGGTCGGGCAGCACCCGGTTGGCGACCAGGCGCTCCACGGCCAGGCCGCGCAGGGCGAGGCCGAGGGCGGCGGTGCGCACGGCGTCGGCACCGGACGGGCCGGGCTCGGCGACCAGCCGGACGACGGTGTTCCGGTCGGCGACGACCGCCTCGACCGCGGCGAGTTCCACCTCCCAGCGGGCCGCCGTCTCGTACAGCCACTGCGCCGGCATGGGGACGCCGGCGAGCCGGCCGAGCACGGGGCGCAGGGCGCGGGCGGCCTGCCGTTCGGGCGGGAGCAGGCGGCGCAGGTAGCGGCGCAGTTCCTCGGGCAGGGCGAGGAGGGCCAGCGCCTGGGGGGCGGGCGGGAGGTCGACGACGAGCAGGTCGTACGCCTCCGACAGGGCCGCGTCGCGCAGCGCGCGCAGCAAAGAGAGCTCCTCCGCGCCGGGCAGCGGGGTGAGCTCCTCGGGGTCGAGGCGGGTGGCGCCGAGGAGGTCGAGGGCGGCGGTGGCGCGCTCCTGGAAGGCGGCGAGATCGGCGCGGAAGGCGGCGCCGGCGTCGGGCCGCCAGACCGTCAGGTGCTCGGCGGCGCGCACCGGGGCGGCACCCGACCCGACTCCCAGGGCCGCGCCCAGGGTGTCGGTGCGGTCGGCGGTCAGCACGAGGGTTCTCGTGCCCGCCCGGGCCGCCTGCAGGGCGGTGGCCGCCGCCACGGTCGTACGGCCGGAGCCGCCCGGGCCGGTGATCAGGAGGGTGCGCATGAGGCTGAACGCTACCCGCGCGCCCCACCACTGCCCGGCTCACCCCACCCGTCCCCCGTGAGACGGATCACCGCGAGCCCGGCCGTCACCCCCGGGCGCTACTTCGCGCCCGACTCCACCCGCTTCTTCAGCCCCGCCAGCGCGCGGTCGATGATGACCTTCTCGGCCTTGCGCTTGATCATGCCGAGCATGGGGATCTTGACGTCGACCGTCAGCCGGTAGGTGACCTCGGTCGCCCCCGTGCCCGTCGGCCTGAGGAGGTAGGAGCCGTCCAGGGAGCGCAGCATCTGGGACTTCACCAGCGTCCAGGACACCTCGTGCTCGCCGGTCCAGGTGTAGGCCAGCGTCTGGTCGTCCTTGATGGCGCCGGCGTCCATGACGAGCCGGACCTGCTCGGCGCGGCCCCGGTCGTCGGTCTTGAGGACCTCGGCCTCCTTCACCTCACCGGTCCACTCGGGGTAGCGGGCGAAGTCGGAGATCACCCCCATGACCTGGGCCGGTGCCGCCTCGATGGTGATGCTCGAGCTGGTGTGTTCCGCCATCGCCGTGGCTCCTCCAGATGCGGGCCGGTAAGGGGTCGTGGTGCACGCGTGCGTGCGCGTGGGAACGCGCCTGCGTGCAGCGTGAAGGCTACCGCGCACGTGACCGGCCGACTTCACCCCCACCTGCGGGGCGTCACCACTCCAGTGCCCAGGGTGTGCCGGTCGCCGCGAAGTGCCCGACGTTCACGCACTCGGTGGCGCCGATCCGCATCCGCCGCACCAGCGGCTGGTGGACGTGCCCGAACAGGGCGTAGCGGGGCCGGGTGCGGCGGATGGCGTCCAGCAGCGCGCGGCTGCCCCGCTCGAAGCGGCGCGCGACCGTGTCGTACACCAGCTCCGGGACCTCCGGCGGAATGTGGGTGCACAGCACGTCCACCTCGCCGACCGCCTCGATCTTCGCCGCGTACTCCTCGTCGCTGATCTCGTAGGGCGTGCGCATCGGGGTGCGCAGCCCGCCGCCGACGAAGCCGAAGACCCGGCCGCCGATCTCCACCCGATCCCCGTCCAGGACGGTCGTGCCGCGCCCGGCGTACTCCGGCCACAGCCGCGGGATGTCGACGTTGCCGTAGGTGGCGTACGTCGGGGTGGGGAACGCGGCGAACAGCTCGGCGTACTGCCTGCGGACGGCCTTCTCGATGACGGCGGCCCGGTCCTGGCCGATGCCGGCCCACAGCCGGGCGCCGAACGCGCGGGCCTCCTCAAAGCGGCGTGCGGTGCGCAGCTCGACGATGCGGTCGGCGTTCTCCACGCCGAACAGGTCCGGGAAGATGCCGCGTGAGTGGTCGGCGTAGTCGAGGAAGAGGACGAGGTCGCCCAGGCAGATCAGGGCGTCGGCGCCGTCGCCTGCTCTGGCCAGGTCGCGGGCGTTGCCGTGCACGTCGCTGACCACGTGGACGCGGGTCCTGCGCCGTCCGGCGGGTGTGGGTGCCATGGCGATCAAGGGTAGGCGGGGCGCGGCCTGTGTGAACAGTGCCGCCCGGACCCGTGGTTACTGGCCAGTACGAAAGGCCCTGAACTACTGTGCACGCAGGAACACCCATCTGTGTGACGCAGCGAACATCTCGCCGGACCCCCCTGTCGAAGAAGCCATACCGGCGGGTAACGTCCGGGCAGTCCAGTCGTGCTCTGGTTTTCAACATGTGAAGGCGACATGTGAATCCCGGGGCACTTGCCCGAGCCTTGGACCGCACCGTCGCATCACACAACGTCGTGGCGCCGGCGCCCTATGAGGAGCAGCAGTCTTGCGCGAGTTCAGCCTTCCGGCTTTGTACGAGGTCCCTGCGGACGGGAATCTGACCGACATCGTCCGCAGAAACGCCGCGCAGCACCCGGACGTCGCCGTCATCGCCCGCAAGGTGGGCGGCAGCTGGCAGGACGTGACGGCCACCGCGTTCCTCGCGGAGGTGCGGGCGGCCGCCAAAGGCCTGATCGCCGCCGGGGTCCAGCCGGGCGACCGGGTGGGCCTGATGAGCCGTACCCGGTACGAGTGGACGCTGCTGGACTTCGCGATCTGGAGCGCGGGCGCGGTCACCGTCCCGGTGTACGAGACCAGTTCGCCGGAGCAGGTGCAGTGGATCCTCGGGGACTCCGGCGCGACCGCCTGTGTCGTGGAGTCGGCCGCGCACGCCGCCGCCGTGGAGTCGGTCCGCGACCGGCTGCCCGCGTTGAAGAACGTGTGGCAGATCGAGGCCGGCGCGGTGGACGAGCTCGGGCGGCTCGGCCAGGACGTCACCGAGGAGACGGTCGAGGAGCGCAGCAACATCGCCAAGGCCGACGACCCGGCCACCATCGTCTACACCTCGGGCACCACCGGCCGTCCCAAGGGCTGTGTGCTCACCCACCGCAGCTTCTTCGCCGAGTGCGGCAACATCGTGGAGCGGCTGCGTCCGCTGTTCCGCACGGGCGAGTGCTCGGTGCTGCTCTTCCTGCCGCTGGCCCACGTCTTCGGCCGGCTGGTGCAGATCGCGCCGATGATGGCGCCGATCAAGCTCGGCTGCGTCCCGGACATCAAGAACCTCACCGACGAGCTGGCCGCCTTCCGGCCGACGCTGATCCTCGGCGTGCCGCGCGTCTTCGAGAAGGTCTACAACTCGGCGCGCGCCAAGGCGCAGGCCGACGGCAAGGGCAGGATCTTCGACAAGGCCGCCGACACCGCCATCGCCTACAGCAAGGCGCTGGACAGCCCGGCGGGCCCCTCCTTCGGGCTGAAGATCAGGCACAAGGCGTTCGACAAGCTCGTCTACGGCAAGCTGCGCGCGGTGCTCGGCGGGCGCGGTGAGTACGCCATCTCCGGCGGCGCCCCGCTGGGCGAGCGCCTGGGTCACTTCTTCCGCGGCATCGGCTTCACGGTCCTGGAGGGCTACGGCCTGACCGAGTCCTGCGCGGCCACCGCCTTCAACCCCTGGGACCGGCAGAAGATCGGCACGGTCGGCCAGCCGCTGCCCGGCTCGGTGGTCCGCATCGCCGACGACGGCGAGGTGCTGCTGCACGGGGAGCACCTGTTCAAGGAGTACTGGAACAACCCGGGCGCGACCGCGGAGGCCCTGGCCGACGGCTGGTTCCACACGGGCGACATCGGCACCCTCGACGAGGACGGCTACCTGCGGATCACCGGCCGCAAGAAGGAGATCATCGTCACGGCGGGCGGCAAGAACGTCGCCCCCGCGGTGATCGAGGACCGCATCCGCGCCCACGCGCTGGTCGCGGAGTGCATGGTGGTCGGCGACGGGCGGCCGTTCGTGGGCGCGCTGGTCACCCTCGACGAGGAGTTCCTGGGCCGCTGGTGCGCCGAGCACGGCAAGCCGGCCGGCTCCACCGCGGCGTCGCTGCGCGAGGACCCGGATCTGCTCGCGGCGATCCAGGCGGCGGTGGACGACGGCAACGCGGCGGTGTCGAAGGCGGAGTCGGTGCGCAAGTTCCGCATCCTGTCCACCCAGTTCACCGAGGAGTCGGGCCATCTGACGCCGTCGCTGAAGCTGAAGCGGAACGTGGTGGCGAAGGACTTCGCGGACGAGATCGAGGCGATCTACGCGAAGTAGGCCGCCCGAGCCGCCCGAGGGGACCGGGCGTTCGCCCTCAGGACAGCAGCGTGCGCAGTCTCTCCGCCAGCAGGTCCCAGCGCCACTTCTCCTCGACCCACTCCCGGCCCCGCTCCCCCATGCGGCGGCGCAGCTCGGCATCGCCCAGGAGGGCGATGATCGGCTCGGCCGCCTCCTGCGGGGAGCCGCCGCGCACCACCCAGCCGGTCTCGCCGTCGAGCACCGCGTCCGGCGCCCCGCCCGAGTCGCCGGCGACCACCGGCAGGCCCGTGGCCGAGGCCTCCAGGTAGACGATCCCCAGTCCCTCGACGTCGAGGCCGCCCCGGCGGGTGCGGCACGGCATGGCGAAGACGTCCCCGGCGCCGTAGTGGGCGGGCAGCTCGGACCAGGGCACCGGGCCCGTGAAGCGTACGGAGGCCGCGACGCCGGTGTCGTGGGCGAGCCGGCGCAGCTCCTTCTCGTACGGCCCGCCGCCGACGATGAGCAGCACCGTGTCCGGCTCGGCCGCCAGGATGCGCGGCATGGCCTGGATGAGGGTGTCCTGCCCCTTGCGGCGCACCAGCCGGGAGACGCACACCACCACCGGCCGGTCGGTGAGACCGAGCCGGGCGCGGACCTCGGCGCCGCCCGACGCGGGGTGGAAGGTCTTCTCGTCGACCCCGGGCGGCAGCTGCGCCATCCGTGCGGCGGCCTCGGGGGTCAGCGCGCCGGCGATCCGGGAACGCGTGTACTCGCCGAGGTAGGTGATCGTGTCGGTGGACTCCCCGATGCGGCGCAGCAGGTGCCGCGCCGCGGGCAGTTGCGCCCAGCCGGCCTCGTGCCCGTGGGTCGTGGCCACGATCCGCTCGGCGCCCGCCTTCCTGAGCGCCGGTGCCATCAGCCCGAGCGGGGCCGCCGCCCCGAACCACACCGACGTGCAGCCGTGCTCGCGCAGCAGCCCGACGGCCCTGCGGGTGGCCTGCGGGGTGGGCAGCAGCATGGTCGTACGGTCGCGTACGACGGTGAAGGGCTGCTCGGCGTCGAAGGCGGCGGTCGCCTCGACGCCCTCGCGGGTCCGCTTCCAGGTGGAGGCGTAGACGACGAGCCTGTCCGCATCGAGGCGCAGCGCCATGTTGTGGAGGAAGGCCTGGATGCCGCCCGGCCGGGGCGGGAAGTCGTTGGTCACGATCAGCGTCTTGTGCATCGCCGCCGACCCTACCGAAACGGCGGCGCACCGCCCGTGCCGGTGGCCCTTGTGGCACGCGCACAGCCGCCCGGGACATCATGGCCCCATCAAGACGGCACACGGACGGGCAGGGATCACGTGAAGACGACGGGCGTGCGGCGGTCCCTGGCGGCCCTGCTGGTCACCTGGGTACTGACGAGACTGCTGCTCCTGCTGTGCGTGCTCAAGGTGTACGTCTTCCCCGGCCCGGACGTCACCAGCGACGTGTCGGTGATCTACCAGGGCTGGTACGGCGTCCTGCGCACCGGAACGTTCCCGCTGGACGACGTGACCTGGCAGTACCCGCCGGGCGCCGCCCTGGCGATCCTCTCCCCCGGGCTGCTGCCGTTCCTGGACTACGCGACGGCCTTCTTCGTCCTGTGCTGCCTGGCCGACCTGGTGACGCTGGCCCTGCTGCTGTACGCCGGCCGGCGCCCGGACCGGACGCTGCGCGGGGCCTGGGTGTGGGTGGTGGGCGTCCCGCTGCTCGGCCCGACCGTCTACGCCCGTTACGACGTGATGGTGACGGCGGTGGCGGTGGCCGCGCTGCTCGCCGGGGCCCGGCACCCCCGCGCGATGGGCGCGCTGGCGGCCTTCGGGGCGCTGCTGAAGGTGTGGCCGGCGATGCTGCTCCTCGGGGTCCGCCGGCGCGGTTCCTGGGCGGCGGCCCTGCTGACCGCGGCGGGGCTCGCCGCCCTGTTCGCGGTGGCCATGCCGGGCGGGTTCGCGTTCCTGACCTTCCAGCGGGACCGCGGCACCGAGGTGGAGTCGCTCGGCGCGCTCGTCTTCCACGTGGCCCGGCACCACGGCTGGGACGGCCAGGTGCTGCTGCACTACGGCTCGGTCGAGTTCCTCGGCCCGTACGTGGACGTGGTGAGCACGGCCGCGCTGTTCCTGACCGGGGCGGCGTGCGGCTGGCTGCTGCTGTGGCGGCTGCTGGCCGGCCGCTTCGAGGCGCACACGGTCGCCGACGCGGCGTTCGTGGCGGTGCTGATGTTCACCACCACGAGCCGGGTGATCAGCCCGCAGTACCTGGTGTGGCTGGTCGGCCTGGCGGCGGTCTGCCTGGGCTTCCGGGCCAGCCGGATGCGGCTGCCGGTCGCGCTGGTCCTGACGGCCGCGTTCGTGACAGTGCTGGAGTTCCCGGTCTACTTCGCGAACGTGGTGGCCAGCGACGCGCTCGGCATCACGCTCCTGGTCGTGCGCAACGGCCTGCTGGTGGCCGCCACCCTCACCGCCGCCCGCACACTGTGGCGCGCCACGGTCCCGCCCAGGACCCCCGCTCCCCTGCCGCCTCACACGGCCCGCTCCAGCGAGACCCCGGTCTCCTCCTGACGCACCGCCGCCGGCCCGGCCGCCCCGCCTCAAGCGGGCGGGCCGACTGACCCGAGCCGCTCCCGCAGGTACGCCCGCCACCGCGCGGTGAACGCCTCGGGTGTCGTCCCGAGCACCTCGCGCAGGGCGTCCTCGACCGCCCCGGCCCGCTTCTCGTGCGCCCCGACGGCCCGGTAGAACTCCGCCAGCCGGGCCTCGCCCCAGCGCTCGGCGATCAGCCGGCAGGCCGTCCAGCCGCTCTCGTAGGCCCGGGCGAGCCGGCCGGCGTCGCCGGAGAAGCCGAAGTCCGCGTCGTCCGGGAGCCGCTGCGGCACCTCGCCCCGGGCGAGGGCACGGGCCAGCTCGGGTGCGGCCTGGGCCGGGGTGCGTCCGCTGCCGCGGTAGCCGACCCAGTCGGCGTAGCCCTCGGAGAGCCACAGCGGGGTGGCGGGGCCGGTGTGGGCGCGGGTGGCGACATGGGTGGTCTCGTGAGTGAGGACGACCTGTCTGCCGAGCGCGCCGAGCAGCCCGTAGGCGTCCGGGTTGACGATGATCCGGTCCGCGGGCGCCCGGTCCGGGGTGCCGACCTCGCCGGTGGTGACCGCCGCGATCCCGCGGTAGGAGGAGGCCGGTGAGCCGAGCAGCGCCGCCATGCCCTGCAGCGACTTCGGCACGACGACCACGACCCGCCGGGGCCAGTCGGTGCCCCAGGCGTCCGACACGGCGGGCACCGCCCGGTCGGCCAGGTCCGCGTAGCCGCGCAGGGCCAGGCGGGACTGCCCGACGCCCAGGACGAGGCCGCGGGTGCCGTGGACGACCGTCACCTTCCCCTGGTCCCACAGTTGCTGGGCGGACGTGCGGGCGGGCCGGTCGGCGTCGACGTCCCACTGCCCGTCCGCGCCCCGGCTCAGGGTCAGCACGCGGCCGGCGGTGACCGGGGCCTTGTCGTAGCCCTGGATCCGGTAGCGCAGTTCGGCGTCGGCGGTGGCCCGGTCGCCGGTGCGGTGCAGGGCGGTCAGGCGGTAGGACCAGTCGGCGAACGGAATCTCGCGGAGGCGGTCGAACCAGCCCGGCGCGCCGGTGCGCAGGAAGGCCGCCCGGTCGTGGCCGAGGACGGCCGCCGCCCGCCGGTCCAGCGTGCGCTGCACGCCGGCGCCGGCGGCGTCGGCGCCGGGCCCGCCGCCGCAGGCGACCAGGGAGACGAGCAGCAGGCACACCGCCACCACCGCTGATCCCGGCACCCGCCCTCGCCCTGCCACCTTTCCGAGGGTACGGGCAGGTCAGACTCTGGTGACCGACGAGACCGGCATCATCCCGACCGGGTCGTAGCGCACCGGCGCGCCCGGGTAGGGCGCGTGGATCACCTGGCCGTTGCCCGCGTACATCCCGACATGGCTGGCATCGGAACGGTAGATGACCAGGTCACCCGGTTGCGCCTGGGACAGCGGGACCTGGCGGCCCGCGTACCGCTGGGCCTGCGAGGTGCGCGGCAGGAAGACCCCGGCCTGCGCGTACGACCACTGCATCAGGCCCGAACAGTCGAAGCCGCTCGGGCCGTTGGCGCCCCAGACGTACGGCTTTCCGAGCGCGGAGCGGGCCGCGGCGACGGCGGCGGCCGCACGGCCGGAGGCCGGGGCGCCGGTGTCCCCGAGGCCGGGCATGCCGAGGCGTCCGGCGGAGCGGGTTGCGCGCTCGTAGGCGGCGCGCTCGTCGTCCGGCAGGGAGTTCAACAGGCGCCGGGCCGCGGCGAGTTTGCGTTCGACGGTCTTCTTGTGGGCGGCGACCGTCCTGCGGCCGCGCTCCAGCTCGCGCAGTTTCCGGGCGGCCTCGGCGCGTTCCTGGCCGAGTTCGCGCAGGGCCGACTCGAGGTCCCTGAGCTCGCCGGCCTGGCGGGCGCTGATCTGGTCGAGGACCAAGGCCTTGTCGAGGTAGTCCTCCGGGTCGTCGGAGAAGAGCAGCGCGAGGGAGGGGTCGAGGCCGCCGGAGCGGTACTGGGCGCCGGCGAGAGAACCCAGCGCCTCCCGCATGGTGTTGACGCGCTGTTGCCGGCGGGCGATGCGGTCCTGGGCGGTGCCGATCTCCTCGCGCAGTGCGTCGGTGCGCTCGTCTGCCTTGTTGTAGGCCTCGGTCGCCTTCTCGGCCTCCTCGTAGAGGCGGTCCACCTCGGCACGGGTGTCGTCGTGCGGCGCGGCCTGCGCCGGTACGGCGCCCAGCAGGGCCGCCGCGAGGGACAGGACGCTGACCGCGACATGGGTGCCCCGGTCGAGACCGGATGCTGCAAGGCGGCGATGGGACCCCACGGGAAGCCGCTCTCCTTCCGCTGGCGGACTGGAAACGCGGCAGACAGTAGCCCCGCGGTGGGGTGCCGACCAACGACCGTCGTGGGTACACACGGTGACGCCCCGCCGCTGACGCAGGTCATCGGCGGGGCGTGGGGTCACGACGCCACGAGGGGAATCCCCCGAACGGCGGACACGGTGTCCTGATCTTGGAGTCGCCCGCAGGGGGCGGCCCGGCGGGGGGTCAGACGCGCACGCCCCACATGAAGGGGCCGCCGATGGTGCTCATCGACTCGTAGCGCACGACCGTGCCGGTGCGGGGGGCGTGCAGCACCTGGCCGTTGCCCGCGTACAGGCCCACGTGGTGCAGGTCGTTGAAGAAGAACACCAGGTCGCCGACCTTCAGGTCCTTGACCGAGTAGATCCTGGTGCCGATCTGGGACTGCGCCTCGGAGGTGCGCGGGATGGAGACGCCGGCCTGGGCGTAGGCCCAGGAGGTCAGGCCCGAGCAGTCGAAGGAGGACGGGCCGGTGGCGCCGTAGACGTACGGCGAGCCGATCTTGCTCTGGGCGGCGGCGAAGGCGGCGGCCGCGCGGCCCGAGCCGGGCGGGACGTCGTCGCTGAGGGCGTCGCGTTCGCTGGTGCGGCTGGCCCGGGCCTGCTCGGCGGCGAGTTCGGCCTTCTCCTTGGCGGTGAGGCTGTTGAGCAGCTTCTGCGCGGCGGCGAGCTTGCCCTGGACTTCCTTCTTCTTCTTGCCGAGTTCGGTCCGGGTGGAGGCGAGGTCCTTGAGCTTGTCGGCGGCCTCGGCGCGCTCCTGGGCGAGTTCGCGCTGCTTCTCCTGGATCTTCTTCAACGCCTCGACCTGCTGGCTGCTGAGCTGGTCGAGGGTGGAGGCCTTGTCCAGGTAGTCGTCGGGGTCAGAGGACAGGAAGAGCTGGAGGGACGAGTCGATCGTGCCGGTGCGGTACTGGGCGGCGGCCGCCAGGCCGATGCTGTCGCGCAGCTCGTTGAGTTCTTCCTGGCCGCGGGCGACGTTGTCCTGGATGGTGGAGATCTCCTTCTGGAGCTTCTCCTGCTTCTCCTTGGCCCCGTTGTACTTCTCGGTGGCCTGCTCTGCCTCTTCGTAGAGCTTGTCGACCTTGGCCTTGACCTCGTCCTTGCTCGGCTTCTCGCTGGGCGCGGCGTTGGCGGCCTGCGAACCAAGGGCGACGGCAGCGGCGGCAGCGGTGGACAGCACGGTCACACGTGCGCGGCTCGGCTGCTTGGGACGACGGTGGGACGCCACGAAGGCGAGCTCCTTCTTCCTCCAGCCGCCTACCGACACGCCGGCGGGCGGTTCCCTCCGCCGTCACTCACCCCTTGCGAGCGAACACCCGAGCGGAGGTTCGGAGGCAGACCCTAGTGACCCGGCTGTGATCAGATCAAATCCTCAGCGGAAAAAATGCCCTCGCTGGTCCCATTGTTTACACGCAACTCACACGACGTGAGACGGCTTTGACGCAACGTCGCCCACAGAGGGGGTGAATCCGGGCAAGAGCCCTGTACGTTGCGAACAGCTCCCCGGGGCGCTGACCGGGACGTAACCCTCAGGCCTTGGAGAACCGCTTCAACAGCACCGCCGACGCCACCGGACGGGCCCCTGCCCGGGCCACTCCGTCGGCGACCTCGCGGTCGGTGGAGGCGACGATGACCGGGCGGCCCGGCGGCTCGGCGCGCACCAGCTGGCGGATCAACTCGTCGGCGGTGACGCCCGGTTTGGAGAACAGCACACGCACCCCGCGCGGCGGCGCCAGCAGCACCGGCGCGGCCAGTTCCGCCCCGTCGAAGACACACGTCACCTCGGCGCCGGTCTGGGCGGCGAGCTGGGCGAGCTGGCCGAGAATGCGCAGGCGCTGCTTCTCCAGCGGCATCTGCGGATAGCCGGTCTTGGTGACGTTGTAGCCGTCGACGACCAGATGGGCCTGCGGCAGCGCCAGCAGCTGGTCGAGAATGGCCGGATCGTCCTCGGACAGGGCCCGGGCGGCGATGTCCTTCGGGGTCATCCGGCCCGGCTCCACGGCGTCCACGGTCTCGGCGGGCCGCATCGACACCGGCGGCAGCGCGAGCTCGCGGCGCAGCCCCTGGGCGGCGTCCAGCACGGTGTCCAGCAGCAGCCGTACCCGCATGTCCTCGACGCTGCGCCCCTCCCGGGCCGCCCGGCGCGCGGCCTCCAGGGCGGCCTCGGTCTCCCCGAGCCGCGCCTTCAGGCGCCGGGTCTCGCTCTCGGCCGCCGACACCTGGGCCTGCCCCTCGGCGCGGACGGCTTCGATCTCGCTCTGGACCTTGCGCAGCGCCGCCTCACCGCGCTTGACGTCACTGAGGGCGGCGCGGAGCTTGCGGTGCAGCGACTCCGCTTCCTTCCGGGCCGTCTCCAGCTCCCCGCGCAGCCGCTCGGTCTCGGCCTTGCCCTGCTCCCGGGCCCGGGCGAGTTCGGCGCGCAGCCGCTCCAGCTCGGCCCGGTTCTCCTCGTCGGCGCGCTCGGCGTCCGCCCGCTGGGCCTCCTCGCCGGCGGCGGTGACCAGCTTGACCCAATCGGCGGGCCGCAGCACATAGGCCGCGGCCGCCACGTCGAGCGGGTCCGCGGCCGGAGGCGGGGAGCCGGAGTCCAGGGCGCCGGCCAGTTCCGGCTGGGCCTCTCTGAGCTTCTCCCCGATGCGCTGCCGGAACAACGGGTCGGTCTCCAGCGCCGCGGCCATGGCGTTGCCGGCGAACTTGGCCCGGCGGTTCGGGGCGAACCGGGCGTACTGCCGAAGCTGCGCGGGCAGCTCGGCGACCGTCAGCGCGCCGAAGCCGTCCGAGACGATCTGCACGACCCTGCGGCGCACCCCGTCGGGCAGCGGACGGTCGAGCACCTCAGCGGCGCCGTCGCCCGGCCCCCCGCCTTGTGTCTCCGCCATCCGTCACACCCCAATACCGTGCGGGGCCCGCTCCCCGTCAGGAGCCGGCACCCGGCCTGTCCACGAGTTCCACCTGGTCCACCGCGTTGCACCACCGGCAGCGCACCGACTCGATGGTCTCACTGAGCACCTCGCGCTCCTCCACCTTCGGCTCGCCGGCCAGGTCGAGGTGGACGTACTCGACGACCTTCGCCGAGCGGGTCACGTCGAAGCGCGTGAGGTTGCCGCACAGGGTGCAGCGCCACCGCGTCGTGGCGGTCGGCAGGGGAACCGTCATCGTGACTGTTCGCTTTCTTCCAGTGTCCGTGACGCCACCGGCCTCCCCGGTGCGTGTGGCTCGTAACCCTACGGCCTGGCGGCTGCTCCCCGCCCGCCCGTCCACGGCGGCGAGGCGTTCTGTCGCCCTGCGTCCCGGTACGTCATGCTCTGTGTCCATGATCGGCAAGTGGAGCGCGTCACAGGTCCGGGTCCGGTTCGCCTCCGGCAGGGCGGCGGGGAAAGGCAGGGGGCCGTCGGCGCCCGTGACGTACGCGCTGATCGCCGCCTGCTGCCTGCTCTTCGTCCTCTCCCCGGCCTCCGGCCTCGGCGCGGAGCACGGCACCGGCGACGAGCTGCTCGCCGCCCAGCGCGCCTACTTCCGGCGCTGGGGTGTGATCCCCGCAGACCTGTTCGAGGGGTCCTCGGGGGCCGCCCTCACCCCCGCCACGGCGCTCTTCGTCCACGGCAGCTGGGTCCACCTGCTCGGCAACATGCTGTTCCTCTTCGTCTTCGGGGCGATGACCGAGGAGCGGATGGGCCGGCTGCGGTTCACCCTGTTCTACGTCGGCTGCGGCTACCTCGCCCTGCTGGGCTACGCCGTCGCCGACGCGGACTCCGAGCAGTCGCTGGTCGGTGCCTCCGGGGCGATCTCGGGGGTCCTCGGCGCGTTCCTGTACCTGTTCCCCCGGGCCCGGGTGACCAGTCTCCTGCCGTTCCTGTTCTTCCTGCCGGTGCGGTTCCCGGCGTGGCTCGTGCTGCCCTTCTGGGCGGTGCTGCAGTGGGTGGCGGCCGGGCGGGACTCCCAGGGGCCGGAGGTGGCGTACCTGGCGCACCTGGTGGGATTCGGCCTGGGCTTCGCCTACGCGTGGGTCCGCTTCGGCCCGGCGACTAGAGTGAGGCCCGCACCGGCCCCGGCGTCCGAGGGAGAGAACCAGCCGTGATCACCGCGATCGTCCTCATCAAGACCAGCGTGGACCGGATCCCCGAGATCGCGGAGCAGATCGCCGCGCTGGACAGCGTCAGCGAGGTCTTCTCCGTCACGGGGACGTACGACCTGATCGCCATGGTCCGGGTGCGGCGGCACGAGGACCTCGCCGAGGTGATCCCCGGCCGCATCAGCAAGATCCCGGGCGTGGAGGCGACGGACACCCACGTGGCGTTCCGCACCTACTCGCAGCACGACCTGGAGGCCGCGTTCGCCATCGGCCTGGACAGCTGAGGACTCAGGCGGAGGTGTCCGGCACGCACCGCCCGTCCTGCGTGCGGTAGGTCCACCGCGCCCCGTCGCGCACGAGCTCCCGCACGGCGGCCAGGAAGCGGTCGACGTGCTCGTCGGGGGTCCCCGCCCCGAAGCTCACCCGGATCGCGTTGAGCGACTTCTCGCCGGGCGCCGCCTCGGGGGCGCCGCACTCGCCCTGCGTCTGCGGGTCGCTGCCCAGCAGCGCGCGCACCAGCGGATGGGCGCAGAACAGGCCGTCCCGTACGCCGATGCCGTACTCGGCGGAGAGCGCGGCGGCGAAGTGGGAGCTGTTCCAGCCCTCGACGACGAAGGACAGCACACCGACGCGCGGGGCGTCGTCCCCGAACAGGGAGAGCACCCTGACCTCGGGCACCTCGGCGAGACCCGCGCGGACCTTGCCGATCAGGTACCGCTCGCGGGCGACGAGCGTGTCGAACCCGGCCTCGGTGAGGGCCTTGCAGGCCGAGGCGATGGCGTAGGCGCCGATGACGTTGGGCGAGCCGGCCTCGTGCCGGGCGGCGCCGTCGTGCCACTGCACCTCCACTCCCCCGTCCGCGCGCCGGGAGACCGTGCGGCTGGCGCCGCCGCCCGCGAGGTACGGCTCGGCCGCGCCCAGCCAGTCGGCCCGGCCGGCCAGCACCCCGGAGCCGAACGGGGCGTACAGCTTGTGCCCGGAGAAGGCGACCCAGTCGACGTCCAGGTCCCGGACGCTCACCGGGTGGTGCGGGGCGAGCTGGGCGGCGTCCAGCACGATCCGCGCGCCGTGCGCGTGGGCGGCCGCGGCCAGCTCCCGTACGGGCCACAGCTCGCCGGTGACGTTCGAGGCGCCGGTGACGCAGACCAGGGCCGGGCCGTAGGGGTCCCGGTCGGCCAGGGCGCGCTCCAGGATCTCCACGGCCTGCCGGGGGCTGCGCGGGGCGTCCAGGCAGGTGACCCGCGCGTGCTGCCAGGGCAGCAGTGCGGCGTGGTGCTCGGTCTCGAAGACGAACACCTGGCAGCCGGCCGGGAGCGCCCGGGCCAGCAGGTTGAGCGAGTCGGTGGTCGACCGGGTGAAGACCACCTGGTCCGTCTCCCGGCAGCCGAGGAACGCGGCGACCGTCTTCCGGGCGTTCTCGAACAGGTCGGTCGACAGCTGGGAGAGGTACCCGGCGCCGCGGTGGACGCTGCCGTAGTACGGCGCGTAGGCCGCCACGTCGTCCCAGACCCGCTGGAGCGCCGGCGCGCTGGCGGCGTAGTCGAGCGCGGCGTAGGTGACCTCGCCGCCGGTGACGAGCGGGACGGTGACATCCCGGCCCAGAACGGGCAGCGGGGCACAAACGGACGGGGCGACGGCAGCGGTGGAGACGGACATGGCTGAACTCCCGTGAAGGCAGGTGGAGATCACCACGCGAGCGCACCCGGCTCGAGCGTGGGACAAGGAGAAAGGAGATTGCGGAGGCGGGGCTCTGCGGCCCTAGCGCATTCGCTTGCTCACGGAAGACTCCTCGACGACCAGGACCCCTGGTGTCGCGAGGGGTCCGCGCTTGCCGTAGACCTCGCTGCCTACGGCCTGGTCTTCACCCGGGGCACCCCGCCACGGACGGAGGGTTGCCGGACAGCCGGCCGGGGCCTGATGGCTGTCACTCATGACCTGGACAGGAACGTACGCGAGGTGATCGCCGTCCCGCAACCCGAGTCCGGATGGCGGGACGGCGAGCTGCCCGCTCAGGCGTTGCTGACCGCGACCCAGCGCTCCAGGACGCCCCTGGCGGCCCCGGAATCGATGGACTGCGCCGCCTTCTCCATCCCGGCGCGGAGCTGCTCGGCCAGCGGCGCCGAGGTCGGCTCCAGGGCCACCAGCGCGGCGGCCGAGTTGAGCAGGACGGCGTCCCGCACCGGCCCCTGCTCGCCGTCCAGCAGACGCCGGGCGACTTCCGCGTTGTAGGAGGCGTCGGCGCCGCGCAGGGCCTCCACGGGGACGAGGTCGATGCCGACGTCCCGGGGGTCGAAGGCCTCCTCGGTCACCGTGCCGTCCCGCACGATCCACACCCGGGAGGTGGATGTGGTGGTCAGCTCGTCGAGGCCGTCGTCGCCGCGGAAGACCAGCGAGGAGCAGCCGCGTTCGGCGAAGACCCCCGCCATGATCGGCGCCATCCGGGCGTCGGCGACCCCGACCGCCTGCGCCTTGACCTTCGCCGGGTTGGCCAGCGGACCGAGGAAGTTGAACACCGTCCGGATGCCCAGCTGGCCGCGCGCGGCGGCCACATGGCGCAGGGCCGGGTGGAACTTCACGGCGAAGCAGAAGGTGATGCCGGCCTCCTCGGCGACCTCGGCGACCCGCTGCGGCGTCAGCTCCAGATTGACGCCGAGCTTCTCCAGGACGTCGGAGGCACCCGAGGCCGAGGAGGCGGCTCGGTTGCCGTGCTTGACCACCTTGGCGCCCGTGCCGGCGACCACGATCGACGACATCGTGGAGATGTTCACCGTCTTCGCGCCGTCACCGCCCGTCCCGACGATGTCGACGGTCGGCCCCGGCACCTCGATCACGTTGGCGTGCTCGTACAGGGCCCGGACGCAGCCGGCGATCTCCTCCACGGTCTCGCCCTTGGCCCGCAGCGCGACCACGAATCCGGCGATCTGCGCGTCGGTCATCTCGCCGCGCATGATCAGGTCCATCGCCCAGGCGGTGTCGTCCGCGGTGAGGTCCCGGCCGTCCAGCAGGCCGTTGAGCAGGGCGGGCCAGGAACGGCCCGCCGCGGTGTCGCCTCCAGCGGGGGTCACAGCGCTCATAGCCGCTCCTGGTCGTCGTAGGACAGTGGTGGGCCCACCCTATCCAGCCGGGAGCACGGCGAAGGGCCCCCGTCCGAACACCGGACGGGGGCCCTTCGGCCGTGGCGTGGCGACCGCGGTGATCAGTGGTGGCCGTGGCCGCTCGTGATCTCCTTGTACTCCTCGACGGTGGGCTTCGGGATCTGGGCGCCCTCGCCGTAGTAGGCGTTGCTGAGCTTGGCGCGCAGCTTCTCGGAGCCCTTCACCTTGCGCTCGACGCCGTTCTCGTCGACCGTCGGGCCGATCTCGGCCGGCTGGTACTGCTCGTGCGCCGTGAGGGTGTACAGCTGCTCCTGGCTGAGCGGCTCGTGCACCTCGATGAACTCACCGTGCGGCAGGCGCTTGATGATGCCGGCCTCCCGGCCGTGCAGCACCTTGTCCTTGTCCCGGCGCTGCAGGCCGAGGCAGATCCGCTTGGTGACGATGAACGCGAGGACCGGTCCGACGAAGAAGCCGATACGGACGAACCAGGTGACCGCGTTGATCGAGAGGTGGAAGTGGGTGGCGATGATGTCGTTGCCACCGCCGATCAGCATGATCATGTAGCCGGTGACCCAGGCGACGCCCAGGGCGGTCCGGGTCGGGGCGTTGCGCGGCCGGTCCAGGATGTGGTGCTCGCGCTTGTCCCCGGTGACCCAGGACTCGATGAACGGGTACAGGGCGATCACCGCGAGGAACAGGCCGAACAGCACCAGCGGGATGAACACGCCCAGGACGAGCGTGTGACCCCAGATGTTGATCTCCCAGCCGGGCATGGCACGGACCAGGCCCTCGGCGAAGCCCATGTACCAGTCGGGCTGCGCGCCGGTCGACACGTGGTCGGGACGGTAGGGGCCCATCGCCCAGATCGGGTTGACGGACGCGATGCCGGCCAGGGCCGCGATGACACCGAAGACCAGGAAGAAGAAGCCTCCGGCCTTGGCCATGTAGACCGGCAGCAGCGGCATGCCGACGACGTTCTTGTTGGTCCGGCCGGGACCCGCGAACTGGGTGTGCTTGTGGTAGAAGACCAGGATCAGGTGGCCCACCACGAGCCCGAGCATGATGCCCGGCAGCAGCAGGATGTGGATCGAGTAGAACCGGGCGACGAAGTCGTCGCCGGGGAACTCGCCGCCGAACAGGAACATCGAGATGTAGGTGCCGACGATCGGCATCGACAGGATCGCGCCCTGCGTGAAGCGGACACCGGTGCCGGAGAGCAGGTCGTCCGGGAGCGAGTAGCCGGTGAAGCCGGTGAACATGCCCAGGACGAACAGCAGGAAGCCGAACAGCCAGTTGATCTCGCGCGGCTTGCGGAACGCGCCGGTGAAGAAGACGCGCATCATGTGCACGAACATGCCGGCGAGGAAGATGATCGCCGCCCAGTGGTGGATCTGCCGGATCAGCAGACCGCCGCGCACGTCGAAGCTGATGTCCAGCGTCGACTTGTACGCCTCGCTCATCAGCTGGCCCTGCATCGGCACGTAGGTGCCGTGGTACTCCACCTCGTTCATCGACGGGTGGAAGAACAGGGTCAGGTACACACCCGTGAGGATGATGATGAGGAAGCTGTACAGGCAGATCTCGCCCAGCATGAAGGACCAGTGGTCCGGGAAGATCTTCCGCATGTTGGCCTTGGCCAGGGAGTAGATCCCCAGCCGGCCGTCGGCCCAGTCGGCGACGCGCTCGCCGGCCGGCGCCTTCCCGCGAGAGCGGGACTCGTTGGTGGCTGAAGTGCTCATCCGCGCTCCCAGAAAGCAGGACCGACGGGCTCGTCGAAGTCGCCGAGCGCTTCGAGGTAGCCCTCGTCGTTCACGCCGATGCGCAGCTGCGGCAGGGCGTGGCCGGCGGGACCGAAGATCACCCGGGCACCGTCGGACAGGTCGAAGGTGGACTGGTGGCAGGGGCAGAGCACGTGGTGCGTCTGCTGCTCGTACAGGGAGATCGGGCAACCGACGTGGGTGCAGATCTTCGAGAACGCGACGATGCCCTCGTGCGACCACTCGAGTTCGCGCTTGTCCTTGATGTCCTCCGGCTGGATCCGGACGATCATCAGGGCGGCCTTGGCGATCTCGTTCTGGAATCCGTGGTCGTGCTCCTCCAGGTCCTCGGGCTTGGCGAAGGTCAGCGAGCCGACCGCGATGTCGGACGGACGCAGCGGCTCGTTGGTGTTCATGTTGACGAGCAGCTTGCCCTTGCGCCACAGGGTGTGGAAGAGCTTGTCCTCCGGCAGCGGGCCGAGGTCCCGCAGCAGCACGAGACCGGACAGCGGCACCAGGCTCAGCGCGCCGACCATGGTGTTGCGGATCAGCTTCCGGCGGCCGAGCTGCGACTCCTTCGCGCCCTGCCGGAAGTCGGACATGACCTTGGCCTTGACCTCGGGGTCGGCCTCGATCGGGTGGCGGTCGTCGGCGATCTCCACGTCGGACATCAGGGTGCGGGCCCAGTGGACCGCGCCCGCGCCGATGGTGAACAGCGCGACACCCAGCGTCAGGCCGAGCGCGAAGTTCAGCGCGCTGATGTGGCCCAGCGGGAAGACGTAGATCGCCTTGTCGACCGGGATCGCCACGTACGAGGCGATGAAGCCGATGGTGGCCAGCATCGACACCGTGAACAGCAGGGCGACCGTGCGCTCGGACCGCTTTGCGGCCCGCTCGTCGACGTCCTGGATCCGGTGCTCGTGGGGCGGCAGGCCCGGGTCGGCGAACGGGTTCTTCTCGTCCGCGACGCCTACCGCACCGTGGGCGGTGTCCTGCTCTGCGGGCAGGTTCTCTTCGGGAATGTCTTGGCTACTCATGACTTCTTGGCCTTTGCGGTCCGAGCGGCGACCCACACGGCGACGGCGATCAGACCGCCCAGACCGGCGATCCAGCCGAACAGGCCCTCGCTGACCGGACCGAGTCCGCCCAGCTCCGTGCCGCCGGGGCTCACGGTGTCCTCACCGTTGACCGCGTTCAGGTACGCGATGATGTCCTTCTTGTTCTTCTCCGTCAGCGTGGTGTCGGGGAAGGACGGCATGTTCTGCGGGCCGGTCAGCATGGCCTCGTAGATGTGCTTGTTGCTGACGCCCTCGAGGCTCGGCGCGAACTTGCCGTGGGTCAGCGCCCCGCCCTTGCCGGTGAAGTTGTGGCACTGGGCGCAGTTCTCCCGGAACAGGTCACCGCCCGCGGCGATGTCCGCGCCCTGGGGACCGTACTGCTCCTCGGCCGGGATGGCCGGGCCGGCGCCCAGCGACGCGATGTACGCCGCCAGCTGGTCGATCTCGGCCTGCGAGTAGATGTTCTTCTTCTTCGGGACCTGCGCGCCGGGCTGCTGGGCCGGCATACGGCCGGTGCCCACCTGGAAGTCGACGGCCGCGGCGCCCACGCCGACCAGGCTCGGGCCGTCAGTGGTGCCCTGACCGCCGGTGCCGTGGCAGCTGGCGCAGCCGACCGCGTAGAGCTTCTTGCCCTCCTCGATGGTGAGGGACTGGGCGGTTTGGTCGGCCTCCGCCTTGCTCGGTGCGAGAAAGACGTACAGCCCCCCGGTGCATGCCAGCGCGAGGAGTAGGACGACGACCGCCGCCAACGGGTGGCGTCGTCGTGCGGAGAGCTTTTTCACGGATTACCCCGGTGTCAGGATCTTCTGCGTCGATGCTTCTGGGTTGTGCGCTTGCAAGAAGCGCGCGGGGATGCGACCCGGCTACTTGATCATGTAGATCGTGGCGAAGAGGCCGATCCAGACGACATCGACGAAGTGCCAGTAGTAGGACACGACGATGGCCGCGGTCGCCTGCTCATGGGTGAACCTCCGAGCCGCGTAGGTCCGGCCGAGGACCAGCAGGAAGGCGATGAGACCGCCCGTCACGTGCAGGCCGTGGAAGCCGGTGGTCAGGTAGAACACCGAGCCGTACGGGTCGGACGAGAGCGACAGGCCCTCGTGCTTGACCAGCTCCGTGTACTCGAAGACCTGACCGCCGATGAAGATCGCACCCATGATGAAGGTGACGATGAACCAGCCCCGGAGCTTCTTGACGTCACCGCGCTCGGCCGCGAACACGCCGAGCTGGCAGGTCAGGGAGGAGAGCACCAGGATCGTGGTGTTCGTCGCCGAGAACGGGAAGTTCAAGGCGCTGGCCTTCTCACTCCAGAACTCGGGCCCCGTCACCGATCGCAGGGTGAAGTACATCGCGAAGAGGGCCGCGAAGAACATCAGCTCGGAACTCAGCCAGATGATGGTTCCGACGCTGGTGAGGTTCGGCCGGTTGACCGACGGGTGCGCGTGCCCGGTATCTACTGTCGTTGCTGTCGCCACGACCGACATTATGTCGGTCGCTTATCCCGCCCTCACTCCGGGGGGTGCCGTTCGGAGTGTCCAAGGGGGTCGTACCGCTGTTGACGTGGTGTTCCAAGGGGTAGCATCCGCCCCACGCAGGCTTTTCCGTACGACGCTGACGTCCCGGAGGAAACATGCAGCCGACCGCCACGGTGCTGGTCTACAGCGACGACTCCCACACCCGCGAGCAGGTGCGGCTGGCCACCGGGCGGCGTCCGGCTCCGGACGTGCCGGTCGTGGAGTTCGTGGAGTGCGCGACTCCTGCTGCTGTTGTCAAGGAGTTGGACAAGGGCGGGATCGACGTCTGTGTGCTGGACGGGGAGGCCGTGCCGATGGGCGGCATGGGGCTCTGCCGGCAGATCAAGGACGAGGTCTTCCAGTGCCCGCCGGTGCTGCTGCTGATCGCGCGGCCTCAGGACGCGTGGCTGGCGACGTGGAGCCGGGCGGACGCGGCGGTGGCGTCGCCGGTCGAGCCGGTGGAGTTCGCCTCGGCGCTGGCGTCCCTGCTGCGGGAGCGCAAGGCGGTCACCGCGTAGCTCCTGGGGGCTCGGGCCCCGCGCCCCTGGGGCACTGCGGTCACTACGCCGCTGCCGGGGTGAGGCGTGCCGCTTCCTGCGTGCCCGGGTCCTGCTGGGCCACCAGGGCGCTGCCGGTGCGCCACTTGTCCCAGGGGAGGTTCCAGTCGCCGAAGCCGTTGCCGAAGGGCTCCATCGTGTCGCCGGCCGAGTTGACCACCTGGACCACGTCGCCCTCGCGGACCGTGTTGAAGAACCACTCGGCGTTCTCGGTGCTCATGCCGGTGCAGCCGTGGCTGACGTTGGCGGAGCCCTGGGAGCCGACGGACCAGGGGGCGGCGTGGACGTACTCGCCGCTCCAGGTGACCCGGGTGGCGAAGTAGACCGGCAGGTCGTACGACTCGGACGATCCCTCGGCTATGCCGATGGTGGTGCTGCGCATCCGTACGAAGCGTTCCTTGCCGAGGACGACCTTGACGCCGTTGCGGGTGTCGAAGCCGGGCTTGCCCGTGGTGACGGGGATCGTCTTGATCACCTCGCCGTTCTTGTAGACCGTCATGGAGTGCGCGGCGGCGTCCGTGACGGCTATGACCGCGTCCCCGGTGGTGATCGTCAGGGGCTTGGCCGTGCCGCCCCACAGGCGGTCGCCTATCTTGATGCCCTCCAGGTTGCTGCGCACCTGCACGGTGGCTCCCGCGGGCCAGTAGTCCTTGGGGCGGTAGTGGAGTTCCTTGTCGTCCACCCAGTGCCAGGCCCCCTCCGCCCAGGGCGTGGAGTCGACCTTCAGGCCGCGCTCCACGACGGCCCGCTGGGCAGGGTCCTTGATGGGCTTGCTGAGCGTGGCCGTGAGGGGCTGGCCGACGCCGTAGGTGCCCGCCTTGGGCCCGAAGGTGACGTCCAGGCGCTTCTTGGTGGTGGGCGTGCCGGTGACGAAGGTGAGGACCTTGCGGCCGGGCTCGCCGTCCTCGTTCTCCGTGCTCACCCGGATCGTGTAGCGGGTGCCCGCGGCCAGCGGTGAGGTGCTGTGCCAGCGGCTGCCGTCGGCGGACAGCTCGCCGGCGACGTACCGTCCGGTCGTGTCCGTCGCCGTGACGTCCGTGATGCGTCCGTCAGAGCCCTCGGCGACCACCTCCAGGGGCTTGTCCGGGTCGGCCTTCTTCTTGCCGTCCGTGGGACCGCTGAAGGAGATCTGGTCCGCGGCGTCGTACGGTGCGGCCGCGAGCGGGTTGTCGTCGCCTCCGCAGGCGGCCAGGCCCGCGCCCAGGGCGAACACCAGCAGGGTGCATCCCGCGACGGTGGTGGTACGCGTTGTGTGGCTCATGGCCTCACCGTAGGAAGCGGCGTCAACCAGGGCGCGCCGAGTGACGCGAACGGGGGACGGCGATTGCTGCGAAAGCACGAACCCGGACGCTCCTGTCGGAGTGTCCGGGCTCGTGCGGTGCCGGGATGTGCTACTGGGTGCGGTTCTCACCGCGGTAGTACTCGAAGACCCAGCCGTAGATGCCGATCAGGATGACCGGCAGCGAGAAGTACAGCAGCCACCAGCCGAGGGCGACGGCCAGGAAGGCGAGCGCGCCACCGATGGCCAGGGACAGCGGCTGCCAGCTGTGCGGGCTGAAGAACCCGACCTCGCCGGCGTCGTCGGCGACGTCCGCCTCCTTGTTGTCCTGCGCGCCCACGTCGACCCGCCGGGCCGTGAAGCCCAGGTAGAAGCCGATCATGATCGACAGGCCGAAGGCCAGGAAGAGAGCGGTGGTGCCGGCCGGCTCCTTCGACCACACGCCATAGACGATCGCCATGACGAGGATGAAGACGCTCAGCCACATGAACATCTTGCCCTGGATCTTCACTTGCCGGCCTCCTTGCCGCCGGCGAGGGCCTTGTCACCGTGGCCGACGTTCTCGAGCTGGTCCAGCGCCGCGATCTCCGGGTGGTGCAGGTCGAACGCCGGGGATTCGCTGCGGATCCGCGGCAGCGTGAGGAAGTTGTGCCGCGGCGGCGGGCAGGAGGTCGCCCACTCCAGGGAGCGGCCGTAGCCCCACGGGTCGTCGACGCCGACCGGCTTGCCGTACTTGGCCGTCTTCCACACGTTGTAGAAGAACGGCAGGATCGACATGCCGAGCAGGAACGAGCTGATCGTCGAGATCGTGTTCAGGGCGGTGAAGCCGTCGGCCGCGAGGTAGTCCGCGTACCGACGCGGCATGCCCTCGGCACCCAGCCAGTGCTGGACCAGGAAGGTGCCGTGGAAGCCGATGAACAGCGTCCAGAAGGTGATCTTGCCGAGGCGCTCGTCGAGCATCTTGCCGGTCCACTTCGGCCACCAGAAGTGGAAGCCGGAGAACATCGCGAAGACGACGGTGCCGAAGACGACGTAGTGGAAGTGCGCCACCACGAAGTACGAGTCGGACACGTGGAAGTCCATCGGCGGCGAGGCCAGGATGACACCGGTCAGACCACCGAAGGTGAAGGTGATCAGGAAGCCGGTCGCCCACAGCATCGGCGTCTCGAAGGACAGCGAGCCCTTCCACATGGTGCCGATCCAGTTGAAGAACTTCACACCGGTCGGGACCGCGATCAGGAAGGTCATGAAGGAGAAGAACGGCAGCAGCACACCGCCGGTGACGTACATGTGGTGCGCCCACACCGTCACGGACAGACCCGCGATCGCGATGGTCGCGCCGATCAGGCCCGTGTAGCCGAACATCGGCTTGCGGGAGAAGACCGGGATGACCTCACTGATGATGCCGAAGAACGGCAGGGCGATGATGTACACCTCTGGGTGTCCGAAGAACCAGAAGAGGTGCTGCCACAGCAGCGATCCGCCGTTGGCGGCGTCGAAGACGTGGGCGCCGAACTTGCGGTCCGCCTCCAGCGCGAACAGCGCCGCGGCCAGGACGGGGAAGGCGAGCAGGACCAGGACACCGGTCAGCAGCACGTTCCACGTGAAGATCGGCATGCGGAACATGGTCATGCCCGGCGCGCGCATGCAGATGATCGTGGTGATGAAGTTGACCGAGCCGAGGATGGTGCCGAAGCCGGAGAAGGCCAGACCCATGATCCACATGTCGGCGCCGACGCCCGGCGAGCGGACGGCGTCGGACAGCGGCGCGTAGGCGAACCAGCCGAAGTCGGCCGCGCCCTGCGGGGTCAGGAACCCGGCCACCGCGATGAGGGAGCCGAACAGGTACAGCCAGTAGGCGAACATGTTCAGCCGGGGGAAGGCCACGTCCGGCGCGCCGATCTGCAGCGGCATGATCCAGTTCGCGAAGCCGGCGAACAGCGGCGTCGCGAACATCAGCAGCATGATCGTGCCGTGCATCGTGAACGCCTGGTTGAACTGCTCGTTCGACATGATCTGCAGGCCCGGCCGGGCCAGCTCGGCGCGCATGAGCAGCGCCATGACGCCGCCGATCACGAAGAACGCGAAAGACGTGGCGAGGTACAGCGTGCCGATCGTCTTGTGGTCCGTGGTCGTCAGCCACTTGACCACGACGCTGCCGCGGTTCTGGCGCCGGACCGGCAGCTCGTCCTCATAGTGGGACCCTGCTGCCGCGGCACCCTGGGGTTCGTTGAGGATGCTCACAGGATGTTCGACTCCCGGTTCTTCTCGTGCCCAGCCTGCTCGATGCCGGCGGGAACGTAACCGGTCTGCCCCTTCTTCACGAGGTCCTTGAGGTGCTGCTCGTAGCGCTCAGGGGAGACGACCTTCACGTTGAACAGCATCCGGGAGTGGTCCACGCCGCACAGCTCGGCGCACTTGCCCCGGAAGGTGCCCTCCCGGTTGGGGGTCACCTCGAAGGCGTTGGTGTGGCCCGGGATGACGTCCTGCTTCATCAGGAACGGCACCACCCAGAAGGAGTGGATGACGTCCCGCGAGGTCAGGACGAAACGGACCCGCTTGCCCTCCGGCAGCCACAGCGTCGGGCCCGGGTCGCCCGTCTGCGGGTTCCGCGTGCCGGGAACACCGCAGTCGTAGACGCCGCCGGCGTTGGCCGGGAAGGCGTCCTTGTAGCGGTTCGGGATCGCGTCCAGATCCTTGGCCGTCTTGGCGTCACCGGTGGAACCGTCGACGCTCTCGATGTAGTTGAAGCACCAGCTCCACTGGAAGCCCACCACGTTGATCGTGACGTCGGGCTTCTTGTCGAGCTTGAGCAGCTCGGACTCGTCGCGGGCGGTGAAGTAGAACAGCACCGAGACGATGATGAGCGGTACCACCGTGTACAGCGCCTCGATGGGCATGTTGTACCGGGTCTGCGGAGGGATCTCGACCTTGGTGCGGCTGCGCCGGTGGAAGAAAGCACTCCACAGGATCAGGCCCCACACCAGCACGCCGACGGCGAGCGCAGCCGCCCAGGACCCCTGCCACAGGGAGAGGATCCGCGGAGCCTCTTCCGTGGTCGGGGTGGGCATACCAAGGCGGGGGAAGTCTTCCCAGTTGTACGAGCAACCGGTGGCTGTCGCCAAGACCAGGCCCGCGGTCAGTGCCTGCAGCAGCTTCCGCCGCATCGGGCGCCGCGGCGAGCGGTCGGAGCCGTTGGGACTCACGTAGCGCCTTCCCGAGAGTCTCGCCCGCGCGGTTGGCTGCGGCCTTCTCGCTGGTCGGTCGCCGCCCTGCGACGGGCAGGGGTTTGGATGTTTATGCGGACCAAACCCTAGCCGACGCCTTCCGGGGGGTCGCGGGGAGGGTGGGCATACGCGCCGGGGGTCAGTCCTACGGGGTGGGGATGGGCACCTGAGGGGACGGGGGGCGCGGCTTGTGAGGCGAGTTGCGGTGATATGTGCTTGGTCGCGCAGTTCCCCGCGCTCCTGAGGGCGCTTAGCGTTGCTGTGTGGCCTACTTCGACGCTGCTTCCAGTGCTCCCCTGCATCCCGTCGCCCGTCAGGCGCTGTTGGCGTCGCTCGACGAGGGATGGGCCGATCCCGCCCGGCTGTACCGGGAGGGGCGCGAGGCCCGGCTGCTGCTGGACGCGGCGCGGGAGGCGGCCGCCGAGGCGGTGGGATGCCGTCCGGACGAGCTGGTGTTCACCTCCTCCGGGACGCGGGCCGTGCACTCCGGGATCGCCGGGGCGCTGGCCGGGCGGCGGCGGGTCGGACATCACCTGATCGTGTCAGCGGTCGAGCACTCTTCCGTGCTGCACGCGGCGGAGGTGCACGAGGCCGGCGGCGGGACGGTCACCCAGGTCGCCGTGGACCGGGCGGGGCGGGTGGCGCCGTCGGCGTACGCGCATGCCCTGCGGCCGGACACCGCCCTGGCCTGCCTGCAGTCGGCCAACCACGAGGTGGGGACCGAGCAGCCGGTCGCCGAGGTGGCCGAGGTGTGCCGGGCGGCGGGGGTGCCGTTGCTGGTGGACGCCGCGCAGTCGCTGGCGTGGGGGTCGGTGGAGGGCGACTGGTCGCTGCTGGCCGCCAGCGCGCACAAGTGGGGCGGGCCCTCGGGGGTCGGACTGCTCGTGGTGCGCAAGGGGGTGCGGTTCGCGCCCCAGGGGCCGGTGGACGAACGGGAGTCGGGGCGCGCGGCCGGGTTCGAGAACATCCCGGCGGTCGTGGCGGCGGCGGCCTCCCTCAGGGCGGTCAGGGCGGAGGCGGCCCAGCAGGCCGTACGGCTGCGGGAGCTGACGGAGCGGATCCGGACCCGGGTGCCCCGGCTGGTGCCGGACGTGGAGGTGGTCGGCGACCCGGTGCGGCGGCTGCCGGGGATCGTCACCTTCTCCTGTCTCTATGTCGACGGGGAGACCCTGCTGCACGAGCTGGATCGCCAGGGTTTCTCCGTTTCGTCCGGATCGTCCTGCACCAGCAGCACGCTGACACCGAGCCATGTGCTCAAGGCGATGGGCGTGCTGAGTGAGGGAAACGTACGGCTGTCGCTGCCACCGGGGGCGGCGGAGGCAGACGTCGAACGGTTCCTGGAGGTCCTGCCGGGCGCGGTGGCCGCGGTGCGGGAGAAGCTCGGCGCGCCGGTCGCCGGCCAGGGCGCGGGAGAGCGGGAAGCGCTGGTCGTGGACGCGCTGGGCAGGCGCTGCCCGATCCCGGTGATCGAACTGGCCAAGATCATCGGGGACGTACCGGTGGGCGGCACCGTGCGCGTCCTGGCCGACGACGAGGCGGCACGGCTGGACATCCCGGCCTGGTGCGAGATGCGGGGGCAGGAGTACGTGGGTGAGGAGCCGGCGGACCGGGGCTCGGCCTATGTGGTCCGCCGGCTGGGGTAGGTCAGCCCAGGTGCTTCTTGACCTCGGCCGCGGCCTCCTCGCCGTAGGCCTTGGTGAAGCGCTCCATGAAGTGGGCGCGGCGCAGGCGGTACTCCTGGGTGCCGACCGTCTCGATGACGAGGGTGGCCAACATGCAGCCGACCTGGGAGGCGCGCTCCAGGGAGACGCCCCAGGCCAGGCCGGAGAGGAAGCCGGCGCGGAAGGCGTCGCCGACGCCGGTGGGGTCGGCCTTGCGCTCCTCCTCCGGGCAGCCGACCTCGATCGGGTCCTCGCCGGCCCGCTCGATGCGCACGCCCCGGGCGCCGAGGGTGGTGACGCGGTGGCCGACGCGGGAGAGGATCTCGGCGTCCGTCCAGCCCGTCTTGGACTCGATGAGGCCCTTCTCGTACTCGTTGGAGAAGAGGTACGTCGCCCCGTCGAGCAGGATGCGGATCTCCTCGCCGTCCATGCGGGCGATCTGCTGGGAGAAGTCGGCGGCGAAGGGGATGCCCCGCGAGCGGCACTCCTCGGTGTGCCGGAGCATCGCCTCCGGGTCGTCGGCGCCGATCAGCACCAGGTCGAGGCCGCCGACACGGTCGGCGACGGTCTTCAGCTCGATCAGGCGGGCCTCGCTCATGGCGCCCGTGTAGAAGGAGCCGATCTGGTTGTGGTCGGCGTCGGTGGTGCACACGAAGCGGGCCGTGTGCAGCGTGTCGGAGATGCGGACGGAGTCCGTGTCGACGCCGTGCCGGTCCAGCCAGGCCCGGTACTCGTCGAAGTCCGAGCCCGCGGCGCCGACCAGGACGGGCCGGGTCCCCAGCTGGCCCATGCCGAAGGCGATGTTCGCGCCGACGCCGCCCCGGCGCACGTCGAGCTTGTCGACCAGGAAGGAGAGCGAGACCGTGTGCAGCTGGTCCGCTACGAGCTGGTCGGAGAAGCGGCCGGGGAACGTCATGAGGTGGTCGGTGGCGATGGAGCCGGTGACTGCGATGCGCACGGCGTGGAATCTCTCCTGGAGGGCGGCAGACTGACAGTTCACGCTACCGGGTCGGGGCGGCCCGCTGAAGCGCGCGAAACTACCCGATAGTAGATCTTTCTTCGTACGCGTGAGCGTGCCTACGGTGCCGCTATGACGAACCTCAAGGTCCACTCCCCCGCCCCCGCCGACCTCGAAGGCGGCCTGACGTCGCTGCGCGGTGACTGCGCCCGGATGGCTCCCCACTGGACGGCTCCGGAGCGGGTGACCCCGGCACCGGTGCCGCTCTCCCTCATCCACGGCGTGACCGTGCCCCCGGCGTCGGCCCGGCTGCTGGACGCGATGTCGGACTACGGCGACTGATACGGCGACTGCGCGGACACCGCCCCGGCCCGGAAGGGAACCGGGTGCTCCCCTGCTGCGTCCCATCGCTGTCCCCCGTAAAGAGGATGCGGGATACGACCCTTCGACGGCCCGTGCGGGCACGGGCCGGGTCGTCCGGGACAGCTGTGCAGCCGAAGGAGCGATGCGGTGAACACCGAGCGACCCGACCACGACGACGCCGAGAGGGAGACCGGCGCCGCCGAGACCGCCGAGTACGCGGCCGCCTCCGGCGGGACGCGGGCCGCCGGCAGCGAGACCCGGGCTTCCAGGGCGGAGGCCAGGGCTTCCGGGGCTGAGGCCCGGGACGAAGAGGCCGGTGGGCCCCAGGGCGCCGATGCGGCGGGCGGCGATGAGCCCGCGGGTGACGCCGGCGGTGCCGACGGTGGTGAGCCCGTGGGCGAGCCCGTGCGTGACGCCGGCGCCGCGGGTCATGGCCAGCCCGCAGGACGTGCCGACGCGGCGGGCGAAGACGAGCCCGCGCGGGACGGCGACGCGGCGAGCCACAGCGAAACCGCAGGCGACACGGGCGCGGCGGGCCGGGACGAGCCCGCAGGGCGTACCGGCGTGGCGAGCGAAGGCGAGCCCGTACGGGAGGGTGACGCGGCAAGCCACAGCGACACCGCAGGCGACACGGGCGCGGCGGGCAGCGGCGAGCCCGCAGGGCGTACCGGCGTGGCGGGCGAAGGCAAGACCGCGCGGGACGGCGACGCAGCGGGCCGCGGCGAAGCCGCAGGCGACACGGACGCAGCAAACCACGGCACGCCCACAGCGGACGCCGACGCAACTAGCCACGGCATGCCAGGTCGCGGCGAACCCGCAGGGCGTGTCGGCGTGGCGGGTGGGGACACGATCGCTCGGGACGGCGACGCGGTGAGGCACGGCGAAGACGCGGGGGGCGGGCCTGGCGGCAGGGCCCGGCGGCGCAGTGCCGCCCTGGTCGCCTCGGTCGCGGCCGGGGTGCTGCTCGTCGGTGGGGGCGGGGCCTACCTGGCCACCAGTGCCTCCGGCGGCTCGGGCGGGCGTACGTCGTCCGCCGTACCCGGCGGAGACGGCACTCCTGCGCCGCTGCTGCTCGACGGCTACTCGGGCGGCGCGGGCGTGGCGCCCGGCGAGCCCAACCCGTACGGCGCCACCTACCGGGCCGACGGCACACTCCCGGACGGGCCCGGCTCGGCGCCGGTGTACCGGGCGGTGGGCCAGGTCACCAAGGACGAGGTGGCCCGGCTGGCGAAGGCCCTGGGCGTCGAGGGGACGCCGGTGGCCGAGGGACAGGCCTGGAAGGTGGGATCCGGCGGCAAGGACGGCCAGGGGCCGAGCCTGCAGGTGAACCGGCAGGCACCGGGCGCCTGGACGTTCAGCCGGTACGCCCCGGGCACGGACAACTGCCGGTCGGCCACGGTGTGCCACAAGGACCCGGCGTCCCCGGCCGCCGACCCGGTGAGCGAGGAGGCCGCGCGGAAGGCGGCGGCGCCGGTGCTGAAGGCGGTGGGTCAGGATGACGCGAAGAGCGACGCGAGCCAGGTGATGGGCGCCCAGCGGGTGGTCAACGCCGACCCGGTGGTCGGCGGGCTGCCGACGTACGGCTGGACGACCGGGATCGTCGTCGACGCGCGGGGCGAGGTGGTCGGCGGCAGCGGACAGCTGAAGGCGCCGGTGAAGGGGGCCACGTACCCGGTGGTGAGCGCCCGGAAGGCGCTGGACCTGATGAACGCCCAGCCGCAGGGGGACGACTCCCGCAAGGGCATCGGCGGCTGCGCCACCCCCGTACCGCTGAAGGACCGGCTGGAGGAGCCGTGCGGGACCTCCTCGGACGCCCCGGAGCCGCGGAAGGAGACGATCACGGTCGAGAAGGCCGTGTTCGGGCTGGCGGCCCACTCCGTGGACGGGCGGCAGGCGCTGGTGCCGTCCTGGCTGTTCGGGGTGCGCGCGGCGGGGGCGCAGGACGCCTTCACGGTGACGTATCCGGCCGTCGAGCCGGCGTACCTGAAGACCCCCGGGCCGGCCGAGGGGCCGACCGACCGGCCCAGCCCGCGGCCGACCGGGCCCGGCGACGAGCCGACCTCGGCGCCGGCGTCGCGGGACGTGAAGGTGGAGGGGTACACGGCCGAGGGCGCTGAGCTGACCGTGACGTTCACGGGCGGGGTGTGCGCCGACTACAAGGCGTCGGCGAGCGAGGCCGGGGACCGGGTGACGGTCAGGGTGACCGGAACGCCGTGGCCGGACAAGGTCTGCATCATGATCGCCAGGGAGTACCAGCTGACCGTGCCGCTGGACGAGCCGCTCGGTGACCGGAAGGTGGTCGGGTCGGACGGCGAGCCGGTCCCGCTGCGCAAGGACGGCGCCCGGCTGCCGGCCCCGCCCGTGTCGCCCTCGCGCTGACCGCAGGCGGGGACCATAGGGAACAACGCGAAGGCGGCGGCCCCCCTCGCAGGGGGCCGCCGCCTTCGTCACATCCGCCGCCGGCGGGCGAGGCTCAGCTGAAGGAGTCGCCGCAGGCGCAGGAGCCCGTCGCGTTCGGGTTGTCGATCGTGAAGCCCTGCTTCTCGATGGTGTCGACGAAGTCGATCGTGGCGCCGCCGAGGTACGGAGCGCTCATCCGGTCGGTGACGACCTTCACACCGCCGAAGTCCTTCTCCACGTCACCGTCGAGGGAACGCTCGTCGAAGAAGAGCTGGTAGCGCAGGCCGGAGCAGCCGCCGGGCTGGACGGCGACGCGCAGCGCGAGGTCGTCGCGGCCTTCCTGGTCGAGCAGGGCCTTGACCTTGGCCGCGGCGGCGTCGGTCAGGATGATGCCGTCGGTGACGGTGCTGGTCTCGTCCGATACGGACATCTACATCTCTCCCGGGTTGTACGGAGACTGCTTGCCGACGGTTGCAACCGGCGGGGCCGCGGATTCATTCCGGGCCGGGCGGGTGGTGTTCGCTTCCTTCGGGTCTTCTTCATGCTCGCACACGCCCCGCCGAGCGGAAAACGACCGCTTGGGCAACGGCCGGGATTCACGTCACACCGACGCTATGGCCATCGTCAAAGTGACGTGAAGCGGTTATGATAGATAGCGTCAAATCGACGAAAAGTCGAAACGGTGTCCCGCATTGTCCCGCCGGGTCCGGTCTGTACCGCAGGCCGCGCCCGGCGAGCCGCAGAACAGAAAGGGTGCGTGTCGTGACCACCGCCCAGACCCAGGAGCTCGACGTACAGCCGACGCCCCTCGCCCTGCTCCTCCTCGGCCGCGAGGCCGACCCCCGGAGCGAGCGCGGTGTGGAGTGTCCCGGCGACCTGCCCTCGCCGTCCGACCCGGACCTGGTGGAGCGCGCCCGCGCGGCGAAGGAGAAGCTCGGGGACAAGGTCTTCGTGCTCGGCCACCACTACCAGCGCGACGAGGTCATCCAGTTCGCCGACGTCACCGGGGACTCCTTCAAGCTGGCCCGGGACGCGGCGGCGCGGCCCGAGGCCGAGTACATCGTGTTCTGCGGCGTGCACTTCATGGCGGAGTCCGCGGACATCCTCACCTCCGACGACCAGAAGGTGGTCCTGCCGGACCTGGCCGCCGGCTGCTCGATGGCCGACATGGCCACCGCCGAGCAGGTCGCCGAGTGCTGGGACGTGCTGACCGAGGCCGGGATAGCCGAGCAGGTCGTGCCGGTGTCGTACATGAACTCCTCCGCCGACATCAAGGCGTTCACGGGCAAGCACGGCGGCACGATCTGCACGTCCTCCAACGCCCAGCGGGCCCTGGAGTGGGCGTTCCAGCAAGGCGAGAAGGTGCTGTTCCTGCCGGACCAGCACCTGGGCCGCAACACCGCCGTCCGCGACATGGGCATGTCGCTGGAGGACTGCGTGGTGTACAACCCGCACAAGCCGAACGGGGGCCTGACCGCCGACGAGCTGCGCGCGGCCAAGATGATCCTGTGGCGCGGCCACTGCTCGGTGCACGGCCGCTTCAGCCTCGACTCGGTCAACGACGTGCGCGAGCGCATCCCCGGCGTGAATGTCCTCGTCCACCCCGAGTGCCGCCACGAGGTCGTCGCGGCGGCCGACTACGTCGGTTCGACCGAGTACATCATCAAGACCCTGGAGGCCGCCCCGGCCGGCTCCAAGTGGGCCATCGGCACCGAGCTGAACCTGGTCCGCCGCCTGGCGAACCGTTTCGCGCCCGAGGGCAAGGAGATCGTCTTCCTCGACAAGACGGTCTGCTTCTGCTCGACCATGAACCGCATCGACCTGCCCCACCTGGTCTGGGCCCTGGAGTCCCTGGCCGAGGGCAAGCTGGTCAACCGCATCGAGGTCGACAAGGAGACCGAGGCGTTCGCGAAGCTGGCGCTGGAGCGGATGCTGGCGCTGCCGTAGCGGTGGCCGGTACGTGACCGAGGGGCGCCCTTCCACTTGGGGAGGGCGCCCCTCGTGCCGTACGTCCTCCACTTCGCGGGCCTCCGCCCTGCTTGGGCGGCGTGCTGACCCTGCTGCCCCTTTCCAACGGCTCCACCGTGGCCTGCGAAGAGGGGAAAGGAACAAGCAGGACGGCCGGGCCTCGTAAGAGGCCCGGCCGTCACTCTCAGGGCACCGTCACACCCCCGCCGGCTCCAAGCGCTTCTCCGCCTTCGCCTCCCTCTTCGCCGCCCGCTTCTTCGCCCGCCGCTCCTTGCGGAGCTCCAGCATCGCGTACAGCGTCGGGACGAGGAGCAGGGTCAGCAGCGTGGAGGTGATCAGGCCGCCGATCACGACCACCGCCAGCGGCTGGGCGATGAAGCCGCCCTCGCCGGTGATGCCCAGGGCCATCGGCAGCAGGGCGAAGATGGTCGCCAGGGCCGTCATCAGGATGGGGCGCAGACGGTGGCGGCCCCCCTCGATCACGGCCTCGACGACGCCGTAGCCCTGCCTGCGGTACTGGTTGATGAGGTCGATCAGCACGATCGCGTTGGTCACGACGATGCCGATCAGCATCAGCATGCCGATCATCGCGGGGACGCCCATCGGGGTGCCCGTGGCCACCAGCAGGCCGATCGCGCCCGTCGCGGCGAACGGGACGGACACCAACAGGATCAGCGGCTGGGCCAGCGAGCGGAAGGTGCTGACCAGCAGCATGAAGACGATGGCGATCGCGGCCAGCATCGCCAGGCCGAGGTTCTTGAACGCGTCGTCCTGGTCCTCGGACACCCCGCCGATCTGCGCGGTCGCGCCCGCCGGGAGCTTCAAGGCGTTGATCCTGGACTGGAGCTGGGTGCTCACCGCGCCCGTGTTGTCGCCGGTGGGCCGCGCGGTGATGGTGGCCGCGCGCTGACCGTCGATGCGGGTCATCGACACCGGGCCGTCCACCTGCCGGACCGTGGCGATGTCGCCGAGCTTCACCGCGCCCAGGCGCAGGTTCCTGAGCTGGTCGAGGGTCCGGGCTGGCTTGGCGGAGCGGATGACGATGTCGCGCTCGGTGTCGTCCAGGACCGCCTTGGCCGCCGTGGTGCCGCGTACGGCCTGGGCGACGGCCGCGCCGAGGGACTGGTCGTCGAAGCCGGCCTCGGCGGCCCGCGCGCCCGCCCGCACCGAGATGCGCGGCACGCTCGTGGCCAGGTCGCTGCGGACGTCGGTGACGTGGTCCAGCGAGGCGACCGCCTTGCGGACGTCCTCCGCGGCCCGGCGCAGCACATCGGCGTCGGCGGCCTTGACGACCACGCTGAGGTCCTGGTTGCCGAAGCCGTCACCGGCGGCGACGGTGGTCGTGCCGATGCCCTGGAGCTTCGCCAGTCCGTCCTCGATGCGGCTCTGCACGTCGGAGGAGGACGCGGAGTCGTCCAGCATCACCTGGTAGGAGGCCTGGTTGGTGTCCGTACCGCCGCCGAAGGCCGCCATGAAGCCCGACGAGCCGACGGTGACCTGGTAGTCCTTGACGCCCTTGGTGGCGGCCAGCAGCTTCTCGACCTTCTTCGCCTGGGCGTCGGTCGCCGCGAGGCTGGTGCCGGGCTTCAGCTTCTGCTTGACGGTGAGGACCTCGACCTCCCCCTGGTCGAAGAAGTTGGTCTTCAGCAGGGTGCCCATGCCGGCCGTGCCGATCAGGACGACGACCGCGATCGCGACACTCGTCAGCCGGCGCCGGGTCGCGAACCGCAGGACGGGGACGTAGATCCGCTGCAGACGGCTCCTGGCCTCCTTCTCCTCCGCCAGGCGGCGGGCCTCGGCCGCGTCCTCGGGGGTGCCCTTGGGAGGGCGCAGGAACCAGTACGACAGGACCGGGACGACCGTCAGGGAGACCAGCAGCGAGGCCAGCAGGGCGGCCGTGACCGTCAGGCTGAACGAGCCGAACAGTTCGCCGACCATGCCGCCGACCAGGCCGATCGGCAGGAACACCGCGACGGTGGTGAGGGTGGAGGACGTCACCGCGCCCGCGACCTCGCGGACGGCCTTGAGGATGGCGTCCCGGCGCTCCTCGCCGTAGCCGAGGTGCCGCTTGATGTTCTCCAGCACCACGATGGAGTCGTCGACGACCCGGCCGATGGCGATGGTGAGCGCGCCGAGCGTGAGCATGTTCAGCGACAGGTCGCGGGACCACAGCACGATCAGGGCGAGGACGACCGAAAGCGGGATGCTCACGGCCGTGACCAGCGTCGAGCGGATCGACGCCAGGAAGACGAGGATGACCAGGACCGCGAAGACCAGGCCGAGCGCGCCCTCGGTGGTCAGGCCCTCGATGGACTTCTTCACCGCCGGGCCCTGGTCGCTGACGACGGTCAGGTCCGCGCCGGAGCCGAGGTCCGCGCGCAGCTCGGGGAGCTTGTCCTGGACGGCGTCGGAGATGGCGACCGCGCTGCCGTCGTGGTCCATGGTGACGGCGACGGCGAGGCTGGGCCGGCCGTCGGTGCGGGTGATCGAGTCGGCCCGGGCCTCCTGCTGCCTCACCGTGGCGACATCGCCGAGGCGCACCGGCTTGCCCTTGCCGGGCTCGCCCGTGACCCGCAGGTCCTTGATCTGCTGCAGCGAGGTGAAGCCGCCGCCGACCTGGACGGTGCGGTTGGCGCCGCCCTCGTCGAAGGAGCCGGCCGGGACGGTGGCGCCGCCTGCCTGGAGGGCCTGGGCGAGGGACTGCGGGGTCAGACCGGCCTTGGCCAGCTTCGCGTCGTCCGGCGTGACGGTGACCTGGAGGTCCCGCACCCCGTCGACCGTGACCTGGCCGACGCCCTCGATGTCCTTCAGGGCCGGGACGACGGTCCGGTCCAGCTGGTCGGCCAGCGCCTGCTGGTCCCGGTCGGAGGTGACGGCGAGGACGACGGTCGGGATGTCGTCGGTCGAACCGGCCACGACCTGCGGGTCCACGGCGTCCGGCAGCTGGACGCGGGCCCGGTTGACGGCCTGCTGGACGTCGGCGACGAGCTGCTTGGTGTCGTTGCCGTAGTCGAAGGACGCCATGATCAGGGCGTTGCCCTCGCTGGCGGTGGAGGTGACGCCGGTGATGCCGTCGACCGCCTCCAGGCTGTCCTCGAGGGGTTCGACGACCTGCTTCTCGACCACGTCCGGGGACGCGCCCTGGTAGGGCGCCAGCACGGACACCACGGGCAGTTCGAGGGTGGGCAGCAGCTGCTGTTTGAGCTGGGGTATGGCGATCGCCCCGAAGACGAGCGCGACGATCGACATCAGCCCGATCAGGGCCCGTTGCGCGAGGCTGAATCTGGACAGCCAGGACATGGATGAAGGTCTCTCTTCTGTGAGCGGCAGAAGTGCGTGAGTCATGGCGCGGCGCACAGGTGAGCGCCCGCCCTTACACCCTGAGCCATCCGGGACCGCCGATCCGTAGGCCCCAAGTCCCGTTCCTTATACGGCGCATACTCCGGGCGCAGTACGCCCGGAGTGGCCTCACTCCACCCTTGGGCGGACCAGCCCCGACTCGTAGGCGATGACCACGAGCTGGGCCCGGTCCCGGGCTCCCAGCTTGGACATGGCCCGGTTGACGTGGGTCTTCACGGTGAGCGGGCTGACCTCCAGCCGCTCGGCGATCTCGTCGTTGGAGTGGCCGCCGGCCACCAGCACGAGCACCTCCCGCTCCCGTACGGTCAGCGAGCCGAGCCGCTCGGAGCGGGCCGGGTCGTGGTCCTCGGCCGTGCCGTCCTGGGCGAGGAAGCGGTCGATCAGGCCCTTGGTGGCGGCCGGGGACAGCAGTGCCTCACCGCCGGCCGCGATCCGGATGGCGTTCAGCAGTTCCTCCGGCTCGGAGCCCTTGCCGAGGAACCCGGAGGCGCCCGCGCGCAGCGAGCGCACCACGTAGTCGTCCACCTCGAACGTCGTGAGGATCACCACCCGGACGCCTGCGAGGTCCGGGTCGGCGCTGATCATGCGGGTGGCCGCCAGGCCGTCCGTGCCGGGCATCCGGATGTCCATCAGCACCACGTCGGCACGCTGTTCCCTGGCCAGCCGCACCGCCTCCGCCCCGTCGGACGCCTCGCCCACCACCTCCATGTCGGGCTCGGAGTCGACCAGGACGCGGAAGGCACTGCGCAGCAGCGCCTGGTCGTCGGCGAGCAGCACACGGATCGTCATGCGGGGTCCTTCTGGGTCGGGGCGGGGCCGGTGACGGGCAGGACCGCGTGGACGCGGAAGCCGCCGCCGTAGCGGGGGCCGGTGGTGAGGGTGCCGCGCAGGGCGGTGACGCGCTCCCGCATGCCGAGCAGCCCGTGCCCGCCGCCGGAGGCGGAGCTGCGGTCCTGCGCGGTGCCGTCGTCGAGGACGGTGATCTCGATGTGCGGCCCCACGCGGACGACGCTCACCTCCGCCTTCGCGTCGGGGCCGGCGTGCTTCTGCACGTTGGTGAGGGCCTCCTGGATCACCCGGTAGGCGGCCAGGTCGACGGCGGCGGGCAGGGTGGTGCCCTGGTCGGTGCGGGCGACCTCGACGTGCAGGCCGGCGCTGCGGAAGGTGCCGACCAGTTCGTCGAGACGGTCCAGGCCGGCGACGGGTTCGGTGGGGGCCTCCGGGTCGCCGGACTGGCGCAGCAGGCCGACGGTGGCGCGCAGCTCGTCGAGCGCGGAGCGGCTGGCCTCGCGGACGTGCGCGAGGGCCTCCTTGGCCTGGTCGGGGCGCTTGTCCATGACGTGCGCGGCGACACCGGCCTGGACGTTGACGAGCGCGATGTGGTGGGCGACGACGTCGTGCAGGTCGCGGGCGATGCGCAGGCGTTCCTCGGCGACCCGGCGCCGGGCCTCCTCCTCCCGGGTGCGTTCGGCCCGCTCGGCGCGTTCCCGGATGGCCCGGACGACGGCCCGGCGGCTGCGGACGGCGTCCCCGGCGGTCGCGCCGATACCCGTCCAGGCGAAGATCGCGAGGTTCTCCTGCGCGTACCAGGGCAGCGGGCCGCAGATCATGGCGGCGCCGGTCAGGACGGTCATGGTGAGCAGGCCGACACGCCAGGTGGTGGGGCGGTCGGTGGTGGAGGCGACGGTGTAGAGGGCGACGACCGCGGACATCGCGACGGGGGCGCGAGGGTCGCCGGTGACGGACTCCACGACGGAGCAGGTGCCGGTGAGGGCGAGGACCGTACGGGGGACGCGGCGGCGGAAGACCAGGGCGGCGGCGCCGAGGGCGATGAGGAGCAGGCTGAGCGGGTCGGGGGTGCGCAGGCCCCAGGTGACGCCGTCCGGGCTGTGCGGGTCGACGAAGGAACCGGCGACCATACAGGCCAGGACGGCGGCGGCCAGGGCCGCGTCGACGGCCAGGGGGTGTGCCTTGGCCCGGCATCTGGCCCGCTGCAGGGTGCTCACGGCTGTTTACGGTAGCCGGGCCGGACATCCGTGCGTACGGCGCGGGGTGGTGCGTGCAGCCGGGGCCGCGCCCCGGCTGCCCGTACGCCCTAGGTGCCGGGGGTGCCGGGGGTGCCGGGGATCAGCCCGTCGTCGCTCAGCAGGTCCCGGACCTCCTCCAGGGTCGCGTCCGGGGACGGCAGGATCAGCTCCGACGGCTCCAGGGAGTCGTCCGGCAACGGCTCGCCCAGTTCACGGACCTTGGACAGCAGGGCGGTCAGGGTGCGGCGGAACCCGGGGCCGTCGCCGTTGTTCATCTCGGCCAGGAGCTCGTCGTCCAGCGTGTTCAGCTCGGCGAAGTGGCGGTCCGCCAGCCTCACCTGCCCCTCCCCCATGATCCGTACGATCATGTCGCCCTCCTAGGCGTGGGCCCTACTGCTTGTCGAAGCGCGGGGTGTCCTGCGGCTGCTGCTGGGGCTGCGACCGGCTCGTGCCGCCTTCGATGGCCTGCTGCCCGGCGGACGATCCACCGGCCAGCTCGGCCTTCATGCGCTGCAGCTCCAGCTCTACATCCGTACCACCGGAGAGCCGGTCCAGCTCGGCCTGGATGTCGTCCTTGTGCATGCCGGACGGGTCGTCCAGGGCGCCGGAGGCCAGGAGTTCGTCGATCGCGCCGGCCCGGGCCTGGAGCTGGGCCGTCTTGTCCTCGGCGCGCTGGATCGCCAGGCCCACGTCGCCCATCTCCTCGGAGATGCCGGAGAACGCCTCGCCGATGCGGGTCTGGGCCTGGGCCGCCGTGTAGGTCGCCTTGATGGTCTCCTTCTTCGTACGGAAGGCGTCCACCTTGGCCTGGAGCCGCTGGGCCGCGAGAGTGAGCTTCTCCTCCTCGCCCTGCAGCGTGGCGTGCTGCGTCTCCAGGTCCGTCACCTGCTGCTGGAGCGCGGCCTTGCGGGACAGCGCCTCGCGGGCCAGGTCCTCCCGGCCGAGCGCCAGCGCCTTGCGGCCCTGGTCCTCCAGCTTCGAGGACTGCTGCTGGAGCTGGTTCAGCTGGAGCTCCAGGCGCTTGCGGGAGGTGGCCACGTCCGCGACGCCGCGGCGGACCTTCTGGAGCAGCTCGAGCTGCTTCTGGTACGAGTAATCGAGGGTCTCGCGCGGGTCCTCGGCCCGGTCCAGGGCCTTGTTCGCCTTCGCGCGGAAGATCATCCCCATACGCTTCATGACACCGCTCATGGGCTTCGCGCGCCCCCTTCTGACCGACTCCGGCTCCAGCTCTGCGACAGAACCCACAGTACGGGCCCTGCTTCCATTACCGCACTGTTCGGGGACGGATGCGCTCCTCCCCAAGGACGACTGTGCCCCCACCCCCTCCGGCGTAGGGAGTAGGTGATGCCCGGGGGCGCATCGTCCCCTCTGTCCCCTTACTGACGAACGGTGTTGCCGGATCGTTCCCCAGGCGGCTGGGGTCCATGCCCGCCAAGCGCTTACCCTTGGGTTTTGTGTTCCGTAGCCGTGCCAAGGAAGAGAAGGCACCGGCCGCCGGCAAGGCGCCCGTGACCGACTCCAAGCAGCCCCGTCACCCGGAGGCCCCCAAGGGCCGCCCCACGCCCAAGCGCAGCCAGGCCCAGTCGCAGCGCCGCAGCGTCGCCAACACGCAGCTGTCGCGCAAGGAGGCCGCCAAGCGCCAGCGCGAGGAGCGCCGTGCCGCGCTGGAGCGGCAGCGCCAGGCGCTGGCGAGTGGCGACGAGCGGTACCTGCCGGCCCGCGACAAGGGCCCGGTGCGCCGCTTCGCGCGCGACTTCGTGGACTCGCGGTTCAACATCGCGGAGTTCTTCCTGCCGATGGCCGTGGTCATCCTGGTGCTGAGCATGGTGCGGGTGCCCGCGCTGCAGAACATCGCGCTGCTGCTGTGGCTCGTGGTGATCGTGCTGATCGTGCTTGACTCGTTCGTCACGGGCTTGCGTCTGAGGAAGCGCCTGAGCGAGCGCTTCCCGGACGACAACAAGCGCGGCGCGGTCGCCTACGCGCTGATGCGCTCCCTGCAGATGCGCCGGCTCCGGCTGCCCAAGCCGCAGGTCAAGCGCGGAGAGCGGCCCTGAACACGACGCCGTTCACCGGGGGCGCGGCGGATGCCTGGCTGAACACGCTGGGGGGTCTGCGGGACGTCGTACGGCAGGAGCTGGTGGCCCGGCAACTCGACGAGCAGATCGCCGGGCGGTTCCCGGTCGGGCAGCGGCTGCGGGTGCTCGACGTGGGGATGGGCCAGGGCACGCAGGCGCTGCGCCTGGCCCGGCTCGGGCACCAGGTGACCGGGCTCGAGCAGGACCCGACGATGATCGCCACGGCCCGTGAGGCGCTCGCCGGGGAACCGGAGGGCATCCGGGAGCGGATGCGGATCATGGAGGGCGACGGCCGGGACACCGGCGTGCACTTCGTGCCCGGCAGCTTCGATGTGGTGCTGTGCCACGGCGTGCTGATGTACGTCGAGGAGCCCGACCCGCTGCTGGCCGGGCTGGCGCGGGTGCTGGCGCCCGGCGGGCTGCTGTCGCTGCTGGTGCGCAACGGCGACGCGCTCGCGATGCGGCCGGGGCTGGCCGGCGACTGGGCCGGGGCGCTGGCCGCCTTCGACACCACCGCCTACCGCAACAGGCTGGGGCTCGACGTACGGGCCGACCGGCTGGGCGCGCTGACGGACACCCTGGCGGGGATCGGGGCGCCGCTGAACGCGTGGTACGGCGTGCGGGTGTTCACGGACACGGCGGCCGACGGCGCGGAGGTTCCGGCCGACCTGGAGGCGCTGCTCGCGGTCGAGGAGAAGGCCGGGCGGACGGATCCCTACCGTGGGGTGGCGGCACTGCTGCATCTGTGCGGCGTACGCGGCTGAGTCCGCTTCGGTCCTTGCGGTGGCCGGGGGCGCGGGCTGAGCGCCGGGGGCGCGGGCTGGGCGGGGACCCGGTGGGCCCCCGCCCCGGGGCTCAGGCCTCGTCCGCGTGCAGGCTCATCGGCCCGTAGATCTCGCGGCCGTCCTCGAACAGCCGGACCTGGTCGGCACCGCCCTCCAGCAGCTTCTTCCAGTTCTCCCCGATCCAGGACTCGGCGTCCCCCTGGGTGGGGAACTCCTCCGGCGGCACCGCGGGCTCGACCTCCGTCCCGTCGGTCTTCTCGAACCGCCACGTCCATGCCGCCATGTACGCCTCCCTGTGTGTGAGCACACTGCACAGCGTGAGCCGGATCTTGGTCCGGCTCCTGCCCGAAGCCTATGCGCTCCGCTGGGTGGGTTGTGAGGGTGCGTGGGGTGATCGGTCGTGTGCGGGGGGTGGTGGGGCTGGGCGCGCAGTTCCCCGCGCCCCTTGCGGCGTTCCCGCATGGGTCCGTAGGTGAGGTGCTGGGGGTGGCGGTCCTCGGGTGCGGGAGGTGGTGGGCTGGGCGCGCAGTTCCCCGCGCCCCTTGGGGCGCGCCCGCTTGAGTCGCTCGTGAGGGTGCTGGGGGTGGCGGTCCTCGGGTGCGGGAGGTGGTGGGCTGGGCGCGCAGTTCCCCGCGCCCCTTGGGGCGCGCCCGCATGGGTCCGTAGGTGAGGTGCTGGGGGTGGCGGTCCTCGGGTGCGGGTGGGCGTGGGCTGGGCGCGCAGTTCCCCGCGCCCCTTGCGGCGTTCCCGCATGGGTCGTCCGTGAGGGTGCAGTTCTCCGCGCCCCTTGGAGGGGGTGTTCCCCGCGCCGGTGGCAGGGCCGCGGGTGAGAATCGGGCTGTGGAACTGACTTTGCTCGGCACTGGTGCTCCCGCGGGGGTGCCCCGCCCCGACTGTCCCTGTGCGGCGTGCGCCGCCGCTCTCGGTCCGGATGCGCGGGCGGCCACCGCGCTGCTCGTGGACGGGGCGCTGCTGCTGGACCTGACGCCGGGTGCGGCGTTCGCCGCCGCTCGGGCGGGGCGTTCCCTGGGGGGCGTGCGGCAGGTGCTGCTGTCGCACCCGCACGAAGGGCCGGCCGTGGAGGTGCCGGCCGGGGTGCCGCAGCCGGGACGGGTGCCGGACGGGCGGGAGCTGGCGCTGCTGACGGGGCATCGGGTGCGGGCCGTGGCGATGGACGCGCCGGGCACCGGGTACGCGGTGACCGGCCCGGAGGGGCAGCGGCTGCTGTATCTGCCGCCGGGCGGCGCCCCCGCGGGGCTGGAGGAGCCGGCCGAGACGTACGACATGGTCCTCGCGGACGTGGTGGGGCGGCCGGACGCGCTGGCCAAGCTGCGGGCGGTGGGCGCGGTGGGCCCGACGACCGATGTGGTCGCCGTCCACCTGGACCACGACGTGCCGCCCGGCCCGGAGCTGCGGCGCCGGCTCGCGGCGGCCGGGGCGCGTGCCGTGCCGGACGGGGCGACGCTGGTGGTGGGCGCGTACGAGGACGTCCCCGACGTGCCGCGCCGCACTCTCGTCCTGGGCGGGGCGCGGTCGGGCAAGTCGGTGGAGGCCGAGCGGCGCCTGGAGTCCTTCCCGCACGTGCTGTACGTGGCGACCGGCGGGTCCCGCAACGGGGACACCGAGTGGGCGGCCCGGGTCTTCGCCCACCGGGAGCGGCGGCCGGGCTCCTGGCAGACCGTGGAGACCTGCGACCTGGTGCCGCTGCTGAAGGACGACGGGCCGCCGCTGCTCATCGACTGCCTGTCGCTGTGGCTGACGGACGCGATGGACGCCGCCGGGGCGTGGGACGACGCGGAGTGGGCGGACGGCGGGGAGCGGCTGCTGCGGGAGCGGGTGCGCGAGCTGACGGAGGCGGTGCGGGCCACCCGGCGCACGGTGGTCGCCGTCTCCAACGAGGTGGGCTCGGGCATCGTGCCGGCCACCGCGTCCGGGCGGCGCTACCGGGACGAACTCGGGCGCCTGAACGCGGCGTTCGCGGACGAGTGCGAGCACGTGCTGCTGGTGGTGGCGGGGCAGGCGGTGGTGCTGCGGGGGTGAGCGCCCCCGCGTCACATCCCGGGTTTGCGGGCGATGACGCGGTACGTGTTCGCGCAGCGGGTGCGGCGCAGGACGGGGGCCAGGGCGTGGTCCGCCACCGCCGCCGCGGCGACCAGGGCGCCGCCCGCGCGCAGCACGACCGCGCGCAGGTGTTCCTGGAGCGGGGTGGGCGGGATGGCGCGCCAGGGGGAGTCCGGGCCGGGCAGCGCGTGGCAGAGGGCCAGGGCGGTGGCGCCGGCCAGGTCGTGGGGGACGTGGGCGGACCGGTGGTCGAGGGTGATGATCGCGCAGCCGTGGGCCTGGAGTTCGGCGCGCAGGTTGTGCGGGGGCAGCAGATGCAGGTGGCGGGGCTGGTCGTACGGGAGCCACCAGCGGCCGAGCAGATGGGCGAGGACGCTGCGCGGGTCGAGGCACTCGATCAGCAGGTGGCCGCCCGGGCGCAGGACCTCCAGGGCCGCCGCCAGTTCTGCGCGGGGGTCCTGGGCGCGTTCCAGGTGGTGGAACATGCTGACCACGTCGTAGCGGGCGCGCAGCCGGGCCGTGATCCGCGGGTCCGCGAGCCGGCCGACGTACGCCTCCTCCACCCGCCCCGCGGCCCGGGCGCGGTCGACGCGCGGGGTCGGGTCGAGGCCGTCGAAGGCGGTGTACGGGAAGAGCTCGCGGGCGGTCGCCGGGAAGCGGCCGTGGCCCGTGCCCACGTCCAGCCAGCTCTCCGGCTCGCCGAAGGGCAGCATCGCGCGGGCGGCCGAGCGGCGCCGGCGCGGGCCGCCGCGCTGGGCGAGGACGCGTTCGGTGGCGGGGTCGTGCGGTTCGCCGCGCACGGTGCGCAGGTACAGGGCCAGGCCCTCGGTCGTCAGGCGGGGGTTCTGGAAGGTGTGGCCGCAGTCCCCGCACACGTCCACGGTGAACATGCCCGGCTTGTACCGCCTGAGGTCCCCGCTGCGCAGCCGGGTGCGCAGCCGCCCGGAGCCGCACCAGGGGCAGTCGGCACGGCGGGGCTCGTGGACCCGGACGGTCGGGGGGTGCGGCACGACGGGCGTGGGGGCGGGGGCGGCGGTGGGGCGGGCCGGTGCGGGCATGGGCGGCTCCCGGAGAGGACGTACGGCACGGTGGACGCGGGCCGGCGGGACGAGGAACGGCGTATGACATTCAGCAGCAAAACGGTACGTACGGTGCGGGTCTGTGCGGCGCACCCGCGGTGGTACGGCGTGGTGGCGGACCCCGCCCCGATCTGGGCCCGTTCCGTTCGGCCGGTGCCGGTACTGTTCGGCGAATGAGCTCGCTTAATCTCGACGACTTCACCGATCTGATCGAGCGTCCGGACGGCGGGGTACGCCGTGACGCCGAGGCGCGCCGGGAGCGTCAGATCGTGCCGCCCGGGGCGCTGGGCCGCCTCGACGACCTGGGTGAGTGGCTGGCGGCGGCGCAGTCGGCCGTGCCGGTGCGGCCGATCGAACGGCCGCGGGTGGTGCTGTTCGCCGGTGACCACGGGATCGCGGAGCTGGGCGTCTCGGCGCGTCCGGCGGGCAGCGCCGGGGAGCTGGTGCGCGAGGTACTGGAGGGCGGCCGTCCCGTGTCGGTGCTCGCCCGGCGGCAGGGCGTGCCGCTGCGGGTCGTCGACATGGCGCTGGACTGCGACCCGGCCACGCTGCCGCCGGACGTCGTACGGCACCGGGTGCGGCGAGGCAGCGGGCGGATCGACGTCGAGGACGCGCTGACGCCCGAGGAGGCCGAGGCCGCGTTCCGGGCGGGCGTCGCCGTGGCCGACGAGGAGGCCGACGCCGGTACGGATCTGGTGGTGCTCGGCGATGTGAGCGTCGGCGGGACCACGGCCGCGGGCGTGCTGGTCGCGGCGCTGTGCGGGACGGACGCCTCGGTCGTCACCGGGCGGGGCGGCCTGGCGATCGACGACCTGGCGTGGATGCGCAAGTGCGCCGCGATCCGGGACGCGCTGCGGCGGGCCCGGCCCGTACTCGGGGACCAGCTGCGGCTGCTGGCGACGGTGGGCGGCGCCGACCTCGCCGCGATGACCGGGTTCCTGCTGCAGAGCGCGGTGCGCAAGATGCCGGTCGTGCTCGACGGTGTGGTCACGGCCGCCTGCGCGCTGGTCGCGCAGCGGGTCGCGTTCCGGGCGCCGGACTGGTGGCTGGCCTCCCACGACAGCGGTGAGCCCGGGCAGGCCAAGGCGCTGGACCGGATGGCGCTGGAGCCGCTGCTGTCCCAGGGCGTGCGCGTGGGCGAGGGCGCGGGGGGCCTGCTGGCGCTGCCGCTGGTGCAGGCGGCTGCCGCGCTGGCGGCGGAACTCCCCGAGAAGCCGAAGGACTCCGAGGCGTTGGCGGAGCAGGAGGGGGAACAGGCGCACCAGGCGCAGGAGGAACTGGGGTAGCGGGTTCCACGGTTTACCGGAGAGACGGATCACCGACGGATCCGTTCGGTCCGCTCAACTTCGTCCCGTCCCGTGCCGTCTTGGCAGGTGGCGCGCGTTTCGGCGCGCGCCACCGGGAGGCCGCACGGATGAGGACGCCGCATGGACACGCTCGCCCGCTGGGCCCGCGCCGAATGGGGGCCGCTGTACGCCGCGGTGCGCGGGCCGCTGGCCGGCGGACGCCTGCGGGCGGTGGTGATGACGCTCGGGGCGGTGTGCCTGACGGTGCTGCTGCACGTCGTGCACACCCGGCCCTGGGGCTACCGGGTCGTGGAGCACCTGGGAGCCGTGCGGGCCGAGGACCCGCTGTGGCTGGCGCTGCTGCGCACCCCGCTGTCGCTGTTCGTGCCGGCGCTGGACCTGCCGGTGTGGGGGGCGCTGGCGCAGATCCTGTGCGTGTTCGGCGTCGCGGAGATCTGCCTGGGCCGGCGGCGGACCCTCGCCGTCGCCTACCTCGCCACGCTCGCCGGCACGCTGTACGCGCGGGTGGGCATCTGGCTGGGCCCGGACGCCGTCCCGCTGGGGCTGCCCGCCTCGGACGCCCGGGTGGTGGACACCGGCCCGTCGGCGGCGGTGGTGGGCCTGGCCGTGTACCTCGGGTGGCGCTACGGCGCGTACCTGACGGCGGGGGCGGTGACGCTCGCGATGGTGGCCGAGGTCGTGGTGAAGGAGAACCTCGCGGGCAAGGAGCACCTGGCGGCGATCGTGGTGGTGCTGGCGGTGTGCGCGGCCGGCGAGCTGCGTCACCGGTGTTCCAGGGACCTGGCCGGCTCGTCGTCCGGCCGGCCCCCGATCCAGTCCTGGAAGGCGCGCCGCGGACCCGCCCAGCGGCGGTCGTGCCGGTAGGCGCGCAGGGTCGCCCGGGCGCGGGCGCGGTGCCGGTGGCGGTAGAAGCGCTTGGCCCAGGGTGAGCCGGGGCGGGCCAGCCGTACAGCGCCGATGAGGGCGACGACGGGGACGATCACCCCGAACACCGCCACCCTTGGTTTGCCCTTGACCAGGGCGATCAGGGCGAAGACGAAGTTCGTGACGATGTTGAGGATGACGCCGAACCGGTCCTGCTCCTCGTCCTGGGAGACGTCGTTGACGCCGAACGGCGAGAAGCCGATCAGGAACAGGCCGACGAGGGCGGCGGTGAGGACGACGGCCTCGACGCTCTTGCGGCCGGCCTCGGTCCAGTAGACGTCGGCGAGGTGCAGGATCAGCGCGAACTCGTCCAGGACCAGGCCCGCGCCGATGCCGAAGATCACCGCGGAGATGGCCGATCCGGCCTCGTGCCAGGCGCTGGCCGCGGCGCCGAAGCCCCCGACGATCGTCAGGATGACGCCGGGCACCACGTGGTGGATGTGCACCCCGCCCGACTCGACGTTGCCGAACGGCCCCTTGCCCGCCCGGATAAGCCGGGTGATGACACGGGTGACCAGGAAGGTCAGGACGAAGGCGGTGAGGGCGAGGAGCAGCGGCAGTTTGCCCGGCTCGATGATGTTCCGCTGCCACCAATCTCCCATATGTGCACTTTATCCACGGGCCCCGTCCGCCCTCTCCTGACCGCCGGGTAACCTGCGCCGGTGGCCCAGACCTCGCCGACCTCGCCCTTCGACGGCCTCCGTTTCGCCTTCGGCACCCTGACCGTGCTCCCGGTCCGGGTGACCCGCTGGGACCGGGCCGCCGCCCGCGGCGGCATGCTGTGCGCCCCGCTGGCCGGAGCGGTGGTGGGCGCCGCGGCCGCCGCCGCGGGCGCGCTGCTGCTGTTCCTCGGGGCCGGTGCGCTGCTCGCCGCCGTCGCGGCCACCGCCGTGCCCGCCGTCCTCACCCGGGGCCTGCACCTGGACGGACTCGCCGACACCGCCGACGGGCTGGGCAGCGGCAAGCCCGCCGAGGACGCCCTGCGGATCATGAAGCAGTCGGACATCGGCCCGTTCGGCGTGCTCACGCTCGTGCTGGTGCTGCTCGCCCAGGTGGCCGCGCTCGCGCAGGCGTACGGCGGCTCGTGGGCGCGGGGGGCGCTGGCGGCCGTCGTCGCGGCGACGGCCGCCCGGCTGGCCCTCACGCTGGCCGCCCGCGCCGGGGTGCCCGCCGCCCGGCCGGAGGGGCTGGGCGCGGCCGTCGCGGGCGTGGTGCCGGGGCGCGGCGCCCTGGCCGCCGCCGTCGCGGCCGGTGCGG